>JAFZFT010000079.1 GCA_017555765.1 Clostridia bacterium
AAGTTTGTCGCTGCCATAATAAACAAGTTTATCAGTGAGGGCCCCGTTGCTGCATTTATGAATATACTTGAAGTATATTCAAAGAGTTATGAGACATATCTCTATGATGCCACTGTTGCTCTTTTCAATCTGAGAATTGCTGCGGGTGATGTTGATCACCCTGAACTTAAGTCACTTCACGAGCTTTTCAATATAATTTTCAACGGAAATAATCCCGATGCAACTGATAAGCTTCAGTTTGTACAGATGCCTACAGACCGTTTTGCTGCGGCAAGGGATAAGACTGAGCTCTTCCTTTATGTTCTGCTTTATGCAAACATCAATGCTCAGTACGGTAACAATGTGGCTGTAATTGACGGATTTAAAGATACCATTAACGCTTCAGATCTTACCGATGAAGAAAAAGGTAATATCAATGCGATTATCGATGCTCTTCTCAAGGGAGACGCAACAGACCTTGTTGCGAAGCTTACTGATCTTGTTATGTATAATATTCAGGAAACTCCTAACGATTGGATTAACGCATTCAAGAAGGCCATTGCAGCATTCTTTAAGAAAATTGCAGATTATTTCGATAATATGTTCAAGCTTCTTTCCGGCGAAAAAGAGCCGCCGAAGTGGAACGAAGAAAACTGAAAATATTAAGAGAAGTCCCAGGACTTCTCTTTTTTCGTTGAAATGTTTATAATTTTATGTTATAATCTTTTCAAAAAGCGAGAGAGGATGAAAACAATGAAAATAATTGAAGCGAAAATTATAT
The DNA here is from genome assembly GCA_017555765.1 of Clostridia bacterium. Lineage (GTDB taxonomy): Bacteria > Bacillota > Clostridia > Oscillospirales > Acutalibacteraceae > UBA6857. Next base: position 761 of record JAFZFT010000079.1, read on the forward strand.
CACCATTAGAAAAGATTTATGCTGAAGATAAGATGCCGGCAAAGTCTTATGATTCGTTTTCTATGCTTAAAAACGAAAAAAAGTCATTCCAGGTTGCGATTGAAGCTGACGAAGAAGGGGATGTACCTTTTTCAGTTGCAAGTGGCATTGAGAACATTGAAATCAGTATAGTTAAATCTTTAAAGTCAGATTTACCTATGTTTAAGAAAAACGCTGATGATTATTACAGATTCAGCAAAAACGGATATTATCCTGATCTTTTATTGCCTGCAGACGGTACAGTGCATATTGAAAAGGGGATTACTGTTTTCTGGATTGAGATTGACGCTTCCGGAACTCTTCCCGGCAAATACACTGCTGAAGTGAATGTGGCAGATAAGGTTCTTAATATTGATATAGAAATAATTGATGCAGAGCTTGATTTTTCTGATTTCGCATACACTTGTTGGTTCCATACAGACAGTCTTATGGCTTACTATAATATCGAGGTTTTCTCTGATGAGTACTGGAGAATCACTTCTAACTTTTTGAAGACTGCCTGCGAGTACGGTATGAACTGTGTACTTACACCGATATTTACTCCTCCTCTCGATACAGAGAAAGGTAAGGAAAGACCTACAGTTCAGCTTGTGGATATTGAATTAAACAACGGAAAGTATTCTTTTAATTTTGACAAGCTTACACGCTGGATTGAAATGGCAGAGGAGTGCGGTATCCGTTTCTTTGAGCTTTCACACTTTTATACTCAGTGGGGGGCAAAGGCTGCTCCGAAGATTATGGCTACTGTTGACGGTGAATACAAGCGTATATTCGGTTGGGATGTAAAGTCTACATCAACTGCTTATATGAGATTTCTCGATGCCTTTGCTACAGAGCTTAAAAAGTACTTTGAAGGCAGAAACATGAAAGACAGAGTGTTTATTCATGTCAGTGACGAGCCTAGCTATTTTATGAATTTTACATATAGAAAGGTTTCCCGTTATATACACAAGCTCTTCAAGGGGTACAGAATAATTGATGCACTGTCTGATTATCGCTTCTATGATAAGGGTGTAGTTTCTAATCCTGTACCTGCGATTGACCACATAGACAAATTCCTCGGCAACGTGGATGATTTGTGGGCTTATTATTGCAGTGCACAGTGTAATCATAATGTTTCAAACAGATTCTTCTGTAACGACTCTATCAGAACAAGAGTTATCGGATATCAGCTTTACAAGTTTAATATCAGAGGATTCCTTCAGTGGGGATATAACTTCTACTTTACCCGTCTTTCTAAGAAAGCAATCAATCCTTTCGAGGTTACCGATGCAGGCGAAGCTTTCCCTTCAGGTGACAGCTTTATGGTTTATCCCGCTCCTGACGGTACTGCATATCACTCTTTACGTCTTAAGGTTTTCTATGATGCACTTCAGGACCGTGCGGCTCTCGCTACACTTGAAAAGCTCTGCGGTAAAGATGCTTGCCTTGATATAATCGAAGAAAAAGGAAAGCACAATCTTACCTTCCGTGAATATCCTCACAGTGATGAGTGGCTTCTTAATACAAGAGAAGAAGTCAATATGCGCATAAAAGCAGAAATTTCAAAGTAAAAAAATGACCTGTCGGATCAATCCGACAGGTTGTGTTTTTATTCGTATCTTTTTTTCATCTTGCCGACAACATCGGGAAGGTTAGTAATAATTCCGTCAGCACCCCATTTTATCATATTGTCAATAAGGTCGGGGAGGTCAACTGTCCAGGGATTAACCTTGAGACCTGCTTCGTGTGCCTTCTCAATATAACCTTTGTTCACGAAGATGAAGTTGGGATGAACTGATTCACAGCCGAGTGATTTAACATAGGAGAATATTCTCCATGCTACGAAGGGAGTTGTGGGGCTGTTGGGACCGTAAAGGAAGCCTGTTCTGCAGTTTTTATCTATGCGCTTAGCCTCTCTGAGAATATCAGGGCTGAAGGATGAGATGAGAAGCTTATCGAAAAGACCGTGTGCCTTAACAGCTTTGATTGTCTCTCTTACGATAGCGGTTTCCTTCTGCTTCGGGGGCTTGATTTCGATATTTAACACTTTAATATCTGCATTTTCTGCAAGTGAAAGGAATTCGTCGAGTGTAGGTAATGTTGTACCTTCGAATTTTTTGCTGAAATAAGAGCCGAAGTCATGGTTTTTAAGCTCTTCAAGGGTCATATCTGAAATTTTACCCTTGCCGTCGGAGGTTTCGTCAATGGTATAGTTATGACATATTACAACATGACCGTCCTTTGTGATATGTACATCTGTTTCAAAGCCGTCTACGCCAATTTCGAGAGCATTTTGAAAGGCGGGAATGGTGTTCTGAGGAGCATATTTGTTTGCACCTCTGTGGCTGATAATGAGAGGAGTTGACATCTGTAAATTCACCTTCTGTATTTATTTAACGATTTTTACGATTATACCACCTGAACAGATAAAAATCAATAGCAGTTTGATATTATCTCTAAAAAGAAGGAGAATAACATCTGTAACAAAAAAACAGGAGAAAAATCTGTTAATTTGTATATTGAAAAGTAGTACGGGTTTTGATAAAATATTATAAATATCTTAAAGGAGATGGTAAATCTTGAGTAAATTTGATAAGGTTAAATCCTTAGCCACTGAGATCAAAACTCATTGGAAAACACCTGCCGAAGGCAAGTACGTTCCTTATAAAGAATACAAGGACGTTTTCTTTGCAGTAGGCAGTAACTATGCCGGATCAAAGGTGCTGGAGTATATCGGTTTTGCTTCCGCTTGCTTCCTTATTATGCACCATTATCACATTCCGTACTTAACATTCTCAATCATAGGTATTCTTAATATGCCTCTCGGCTATATTACTGCACTTATGTGGTGGATTGTTTGTGATAACCTCGGCTTTATCCCGAAACGCACTGAAAGAAAATTCTACGGTGTTTATTTTGCTATGATGGTGTTTGGTATATCGACACTGTTATTAGACTATTCACTCTTATTCAATCAGGATGGCGCTTTCATAAAGCTTCTCAATGGTCTTGAGGGTATGAATGCAACTGCTTGCTTCAAAACCTTCGGTACCCACTTCCTGTATTCAGGTTGGGTTGGCGCAAGAAACATTTTCTGGCGTAAGAAACTTCTTCCCAAGTACGGAAGATATAAGTATTCACTTTACTGTGACGTTATTCCCAAGTGTGTAATGGTTATACTTATCGGTTGGCTTCCCGTATACAATATCGCTGATATGCCCACAAGAGTATGGGTTGCAAACCTTCTCTTCGCAGTTTACGGCGTATTCGGCTTCGGTAACAGCCTTGAGGAATGCTCAAAGCGAATCAGCCCCGATCCCAAGGAAAGAATTCTTGTTCGTACATACCCCGTTAAGCTTTCACATTTCCTTCAGACAATTATGTTTGTTGTAATTTCAGCGGTTATCGGCTTCCTTCCCAATGAATGGGCAGATATCAACGTATACAGATTCGTTATCCCCATTTCATTCATTTCACTTGCAGCAATTACAATGATATTTGCAGGCAAAACAAAGGAAAGAATTCCTCAGCCTCCTATCGAGGAGAAGCCTCAGATCAAGTTCTGGGACGGTATGTTCGGTGTTCTCAGAAACAAGTATCTTCTTATCAATACCGTTGTTGGTCTTATTGACGCACTTGGTAACGGTATGCTTCCCATCGTTACAATACTTTATTTCTACACATTCCGTCTGAGCGGTCTTCCGTACAGCCTTATTACAATCCTTATTTCCTTCGCAGGTACACCGCCAGACTTCTTCTCACCCTATTTCCTTAAGAGATTCTCATATAAGCAGATTATGATTTTCTATCAGGCAACAAGAGCTATCGGTAATGCTGCTATTGCTGCTGCTATGTGGTTCACAGGCGAAAATCTTATGCTTTGCGGTACAATCTGTATTGTAGTTCTCTTCTTTATGGAAATGACCAAGACAATTCCCACAACTGCCGGTCACGATATGGGTGTTAAGATTCACGACTATCAGATGTACCTTTCAGGTGAACGTCTTGAAAACTTTGCCGGTCTTTTCGGTTGGTTCACAGGTCCCATTACATCATTCGTTGGTATGATTATCCCCATCCTTCTTCTCAAGTGGGGCTTCAACAGTAACTGGGAAGTTCTTTTCCTCGACGGAGTAAGAAGAAATATCATCGTTATTCCCATTCTTGTTGACGTTGTAGGTTTCACCCTTATGACAATTCCGTACTTCTTCTGGGACTATGATGCTAAGAAGCAGAGTATGGTTATGGAAGTACTTAAGCGCCGTGCTGAGGTAACTGAAAAGCAGGCTGTTGAAGAAGGCAAGACAGTTTCCGGCGGATTTGCAGGTTAAGGAGGGGTGTACAATGGCTAAAAAAGATAAGACAAAGACCAAGGTTTCTCATCTTGAAGTCGAGACACATCTTGATATTCCTGATGATGAAATATGGACATATAAGGTTGAAGGACTTGCTGAGCCTCATATCAATAAGCCCTTCAAAAATGCAGGTGCAAAGAAAATAGCACTTATATTTACAATTGTTGTTGCTGTTTCACTCTCGATGTTTTTCAGTATCTACAGTGTTGTTCAGAGCACCGGTACTGAATTCAAGGCTAATAACGATGGCGGTTATACTATCACAAGATACAGCGATAAAGAAAAAGTGCCTCTTGCTGAGTTAGAGATCAACTATACATTCGAAATTAAAGACGGCAAGCAGATAAACAATGATGATCAGCCTATAACTGAGATTGCTGCTTTTGCTTTCAATGAGAGCCCTGTAAAGGTTGTGAAGATTGGCCCTAATGTTTCGAAAATCAGTGAGAATGCTTTCTATTCATGTTGGTCTCTTGAAAGAATAGAGGTTGACGAAAACAATCCTTACTATTCAGATATTGACGGTGTTCTTTACAACAAGGATCAGACTGTACTTATGAATTATCCCTGTAATCATGACCAGTACCTTCGTGTAAAGTACGGTTATGATATTGAAGAATCCAAGAAGGAAGGCATGACTGCAGAGCAGCTCAATAAGTATAAGGAACCTTATCGTTACGATACTCCTGAGGATTATAGTGCACGCCGCGGTGACGGCTTCACTCTTGAGCAGTACAGAATTGACATTCAGACATACGTTGTTCCTTCAACAGTTACTGTTATCAATGAGCTTGCATTTTCTTACACAAACCTTCAGGAAATTTATCTCCCCGAGGGTCTTACAGAAATCAAATCCTGTGCATTCTTCAAGCTTCATGAGCCTGCAAATGAGTGGGGTAATACTGACTCATTGAACAATATTTACACTTATACTTCTGACGATTATATCGGTGACGGAGAAACCGTAACAAGATTTATATCAAAGGAAGATATCGGTGAAACTTATCCTTCACTTCCCGAAGGACTTAAGACAATCGGCTCAGATGCATTCAGCTACAATAAAGAGCTTATGTACATTTATATACCTGACAGCGTTGAAGAAATCGGTCACCACGCATTCTATTGGGATTGCGCAAGTAACAATAATGAGCTTATCTACACTTCATTGTCAGAGGACGATTTTAAAACAGTTTCAGTCGGCGATCAGTGGAGACCTCAGTATGATAAGGTTCTTTTCAAGACCGGTGTTGACGTTAACTATTCAGCACAGAGAAAGTAATTTTAAAGAGGATATCTTCGGATATCCTCTGATTTTTTTGCTTTTTTTCCATATAACGGATAAAAAAGGTTGACCTTGACCTTTAATGTGTGTTAATATTAATTATATATAAATCCGTTAAAGGAGAGTTAAAATGAGTAGAGCTACATACTTACAAAAAATTATATACCGTGTCACATATTTTATCTTTATTCTGACAACGGTTGCAGGTTGGTTTAACATCAGTGCAGATAATGTACTGATGAAATTTGACAAGCTTAATGTTGAGCAAGAAATTACCGGCTGGGGCACATCCGCTGCATGGTGGTCACAGATTGCAGGTGATAGTGAAAATGCTGAAGAGCTTGCAAGACTTCTCTATTCTGAGGAAGGTCTTGGTCTTAACATCTACCGTTATAATGTTGGTGCCGGCGAAAAAGATCAGGAGCATTCGGTTATTCTCGATTATGCCCCGCATAATTATGATTGGAGAGCATCTGAGAGCTTCCTTGTTTACAACGAAGAAACAGGGGAGTACGAATATGATTGGACACAGGATGCAGCAGCTCAGAAGATGCTTGATTTATGTCTGAACTACGGTTGCATAGATACTGTTGTTCTTTTTGCTAATTCACCACACTATTCAATGACAGAATCTGGTTCTGCAACAGGTAGTTTCACAGCTAATACATGTAATCTCAAAGAGGGTTATGCAGATGATTTTGCAGAATATATGTGTGATATTGCTGAATACTTCATTTCAAAGGGCGTACCAGTTAAATATATCAGCCCCATCAATGAACCTCAGTGGTCATGGGGTGGCGGTTGGGTAAACCAGGAAGGGTGTCATTACGAACTCGATGATATTATCGAAGTCGGTGAGGCTTTTGCCGCTGAAATCAAAGAAAGAAATCTTGATGTTAAGCTTTCACTTGCAGAGAGTGGTTGTGTAAGCGATGATACAATGAACTACATAGATGCTATCTATGAAAACGAAGCAATTATGGAAGTTCTTGGCACATATGCATACCACAGCTATTGGACAGACGATATTGCCTATAAGTATGCTTTCGGTAAGTATATGGATAAGCACTATGGTGATATCGAGCTTGAAATGAGCGAATGGTGTGAGCTTCCCAACGAGCATCTTATTGATGATATCGATGCAGGTATTCTTATGGCACGTGAAATCAGTGAGGATGTTATGCTCACCGGTGTTAACAGTTGGACAACCTGGGTTGCAGTAAATGACGGGCTTGAATATGCCGACAGTATGATCGGCGCAAACGGTGATTGTTCAGAATTCGTTATAGGCAAGAGATATTACGCTATGGCACACTTCACAAAGTTTGTACCTGTTGGTAGCCGCGCAGTTGGTTTTGATATCAGCGTTGCAGACATTAAGGCTGAAGAAGCTTGGTGGGATGATGTTGTTGATGGTAAGGAATACGACCATTACATCATCGAAAATAATCTCAATGTATCTACATTCAGAACACCCGAGGGCAAGTATGTTGCTGTTATCGTAAATAACGGTGCAGAAAAGAAGTTCACTTACACAATGCCAGGATATACAATGGCGGTTTATACAACTGATGCAACACGTAATCTTGAGCTTACAGCTGAGAAGTGGGCAGTTGGTAGTGTTGTTGTACCCGAAAAGAGCATTGTTACTGTTGAGTTTACGCCCGTGCTTGGTTAATTGACGCTATGAATATACTTCATCTTAAATATGCAACGGAGATTGCGAAAACAAAATCTATCAGTAAGGCGGCTGAAAATCTTTATATGGGTCAGCCAAATCTCAGCCGAGCTATAAAGGAGCTTGAGGAGCACATAGGTATAACCATCTTCAAGCGCACCTCTAAGGGTATTACTGTTACTGATGACGGTGAGGAGTTTCTCCGTTACGCCCGCCGTATTATCGCTCAGGTTGAGCAGGTTGAGGATATATATATCAACGGAAAAAGAAAGGTGCAGCAGTTTTCTGCCAGTGTACCGAGAGCCAGTTATATAGCTGAGGCTTTCACTGAGTTTTCCAAGAGTATAAGCACAAGCTCACCCGCAGAACTTTTTTACAAAGAGACAAACTCTAACAAAACTCTTATCAATGTTCTTCACGAGGATTACAATATCGGAATTGTAAGATATAAATCAACCTTTGATGAGCATTATAAGATTATGTTCAGAGACAAGAAACTCGTGAGTGAGACTATTACAGAGTTCTCATATGTACTTGTTACTTCGGAGAATAGTCCTCTTGCAAGAATGGACAATATAACCTCAGACGATCTTGCGGAGTTTATTGAAATCTGTCACGCAGACCCCTATGTACCATCTATGCCTCTTATCGACGTTAAGAAAGCAGAGCTTTCTGAAGCAGTTGACAAGCGTATATATCTTTTTGAAAGAGCGAGTCAGATGGAGGTTCTCAGTCGTGTGCCCAATACATTTATGTGGGTATCATCAATACCTGAGGAGACAATGAAAAAGTACGGCCTTGTAGAGGTTAAGCTTTTTGATGACGATAAGGTGTACAAGGATGTATTGATTTATAAAAACGGATATAAGCTTTCGGAGCTTGACAATCGCTTCATAGCTGAGGTTAAAAAATCAAAAGAAAAGTATATCGATGTATAAAATAAATCCCGATTTGTGTAATCACAAATCGGGATTTTCATGTTTTAAAATGCCCAGTTTCCGTTTATGAATATAGGAAACTCTTCGCCGCTTTCTTTAATGCCTGTAACTGTTAAATCTTCGGTGCCGATCATAAAATCTACGTGTATGGTTGAGTCGTTTACACCAATTGAATGAAGCTGTTCTTTGGTGTACTGAAAATAATTCTTAACTGTATTTGTAAAGCCTTCTCCGAGTGCAAGATGACAGGCGGCATTCTCGTCGAAAAGTGTTTCGTAGAACATTATACCGCTGTTTCTGATAGGGGAGTCAAAGGGAACGAAAGCGCATTCACCGAGTTTTGCTGCTCCTTCGTCCATATTGATCATTTCGTTGAGAAGACTTTCGTTTGTTTCTGCTGTTGCTTTAACAACTCTTCCGTTTTCAAAGGTTAGAGAGAAGTTGTCTATTATTTCTCCTCTGTATGAAAGGGGCATTGATGAATAAACGATGCCTTCTACGACCCCCGCCATAGGAGTTGTGAATATCTCTTCAGATGGGATATTCGGATTGAAATATTCTCCCGATAAAGTGTATTCTCCACCACCAAGGAAGCTTCCTTCTTTCATAAGACCTACAGTGAGGTCTGTACCGTTTGATGAAGTGTAATGAAGCGCTTTTAATTCAGCGGCGTTAAGTACGTCGCAACGGCGCTTGAAGCTTTCGTTGTGCTTTCTCCATTCATCTATCGGATCAAGAAGATTACCTTCTTGATCAATTACTCTTGAGGTGTAAAGTATTGCCTCCCAAAGTTTTTCTGTTGCGGCTGATGATCTGAGAGACGGAAAAACTGTCTTTGCCCAATCATTACCCGGCACTGCGGCTATACACCACTTGTATTTGTTGTCCATTTCATCGCGGTACGGCTTTATAACCTTATAACGTGATTGGATTGCTTTGGAATACTTGTTCTGATTTATACCCTTGAGTCCGTTTGGGTCTTCTGAAAGTATATAAATCATTACAGGATTTTTAGCAAGTCTGTACTTCAGCATTGCCTCTTCGTAACTTTCCACCGCGCCTAGTACAGATTGCTTCATATGTCTTATACCGAGCTTCTGAATGGGCTGATGACTCCATTCAACAATAACTCTCTCTGCGCCTGACTTGTAGCATTCGTCGCAAAGCATAGTGATAAAATCAGGTTGGTCAAGTGAAGCACGGATAATAACCGTATCGTTCTTTACAATACCACCGCCTGTACGTGCGATGAGCTTAGCATAGCTTCGTATAATTGTTTTCTTCATAGGTTTCTCCTTAAAGGTTATATTCTTTTCTGATGAGCTCCGTCATAATGTGTGTATTTAGTCTTGCCGCATCTATGGGATAAGCCTCATCGTTAAAGTCGTTGCGATAGGTTTCCGAGTAAATTTCAAATATAGCTTCATTTGATAGACCTTCTTTTATGCAGTCTGCAATGAGTTTAATTGCATTTTCTGTTGCTGATTTCATATTTTCAAGAAAAAATCTTGTCTTTTCTTCACTAAGAAGTCCTACGTGTGGAGCGAGGATGTTTTTGATTTTGAGTTCAGAAACTCTGTTGATTGATTCGATCGTACAGTCACAGCCTACAAGTACTGACGGAGTAATTTTACTTTCGCCGTTATAGACTCCGAGTGTTTCGCATGAAAGAAGAAGCTCACGTTCTTCACAGTAGTAGGCGACACTGCATTTGGTATGACCGGGAAGATTCAACACGCGGAAGGTGATATCACCCAAAGTAATTATATCTGAATCATTTACAGGAATATCTACCTTTAATTTATCAGCATCAACCGTACATTCTTCCATACCGTACTTTTTGGCAGCTTTAGCATCGAGATCGGTCATTACTGCTTTGGCACCGGGGCGTTTGAAAATATCTGTAGCGTAGCTTCCGGCAATTACCTTTGCTTCGGGATATTTCTCGCAGATTTTTACACTTGCGAGTGCGTGATCATAATGAGAATGGGTGAGCAAGATGTAATCGAGCTTTCTTTCGCCGAGTACCTTTTCGATGTTTTCTGCAATTTTCTCACCTGTAAATCCGAAGCCTGTATCATAAAGAATTGAGACTTCACCGTTATCAAGAAGAAATGCAGAATCACCCTGAAGCACCCTCACATCGTATACTTTAATTTCAGTCATTTTTGCTTTCACTTTCTTTGCTTTTTGAAAAATATTCAGGAAGATAGGGGAGTACGAAATCAAACGTATCTTCAAGGCATATACGTGCTTTTTTGAACATAGTAACGATTGTCCAGGCGTGGTTACCTATAATTCCGTCTCCCTTGAACATTCTGTAGGTTACACCAAGCTTTTTGAATTTTTCTTCCAGGTCAAATGCTTCGTAACGTAGATAGTCGTTTGTACACCATGTGAAATAGGTGGGCGGGAATTTATCTGTGAAATCGGGAGAAATGAGTTTTCCCTCTTCTGTATCAGCGTATTCGAGAATCTTTTTAACTGGCATACCCATAAATGTAGCCGACATCATCTTGATGTCAGGGAATTTTGACTGCTTTTTGTCGGGAGAGACCATACTCTTGATATCGTAACAGCCACAATGCGAGACAACTGCTTTGATTTTCATTTTATCTATATTTCTGAATTCAATACCAAGCTTATTGAGAACTTGAGGGTTATTGAGACAGTTTGCAATATAGGTTATAAAGTATCCGCCTGCACTTTCTCCTGCGATTACAGTGTTCATCGGGTCGATATTATATTCGTCGGCTCTGTCGATAATATAATCAAGTGCGGTGAAGAGCTCTTTTATCTGAGTGGGAAATACTGCCTGAGGTGCATAGGAATAATTAACTGAAGAAGCAAAAAATCCTTTTTTCGCCCAATTGCAGATATAGGGATTTCTCATGGTCATAAGTCCCGAAATCCAGCCGCCACCATGGATGTAGATAAAGAGAGGCTTTTTATCGTTCTTCTTATCCTTAAGGCAAAAGTTGAACATATAGTTGTTCTTTTCTTTGCCGTATCGTACGTTTTTTACATATTCAATTGCTTTGGGTACGGGTCTGTAGGTAAGTGCAAGTGCAAGCACTTCTGTTGAATTGTAGAATATCTGTCCTGCGAGACCTCTGAGATACATTTTTTTATTCATATCTTTCACCTCTGAATATATTTATCGTCCTCACCATATAAAGGGTATCAGACGGTACTTTACTTTCTGTTTGTACTCACGGTAGCCAACGAGTTCTTTTTCAAGAAGCTCTTCTTCACCTTTTATTCTTTTTGCAATTATAAGGGGATATACGAGAAAAATTAAAAAAGAATAAACTGAGCCGAGTATAAGCGGAATTGAAAGAAAGAGCAGTAATGTCGTACTGTACATCGGGTGCCTTACAATGCCGTAAAGTCCGGTGTCAACGACCTTCTGATTTTCCTGTACTTCAATAGTACGGCTGAGATATGTATTTTCACGCATAACCTCTGCATAGAGAAGATACGATAAAAGATAAACTCCTGAAGCTATATATGTAACCCATTGCGGAAGTATATACCAATCAAAGCGATATCCGAGACCGGCAACGATGAAGCCTGCGAGAAACATTAAGCCGCTGAGCTTAACTACAAGGCTCTGATCCTTTTGCTTTTCCTTGGCGTCAAGGCGCTTTTTTAGAAGCTCGGGATTTTTGAATATCATTACGATTCCTGCTAAAAAGATAGGTATAAACAGTACACACATAAAAATCCAACCATTTAAGTATGAAAGTGAGCCGGTGGGTAGGAAAATAAGAAGTCCGACAAGTAATATACCGGATATAAATTTAATAAGAGCTTGAAAAAATAAGCGAAGAGTCATACATATCACTCCAAATTTATTGTTAAAGTGATTGTACCACAAACATTGTTTGCTTGCAAGATATATGGAACATAAGAAAAAATAATAATCGGATTACTTATTAAAAAAAGATTTGACTTTTTTAACATTTTTTTACGCTTATTTGATAATTTTTGATTAAAGATTGACAAATATGATGTAACTGTGTATAATTATACCAATAATTTGGAACAGGGAGTTTCGTTAATGTATATATCTTGTCTCCAAAAGTAATCTAAACGATACTCGGTGCCCAAAAATGCCACTGAGTATCTTAGATTCACAAAATAAGCAAAATACAGGAGGAAAAAAATCATGGCAGAAATAACATCCATTCGCCCGGCTGATCTAAGAGCTATTGAAAATAATTTAGGCGCGATTCATCGTGACTTAGAGGTGCTTGATTCGGACGTAGGAACAGTAAATGACAATCTTAAAGTTGTTTACGATGAAATCGGAAAACTTGCTAGTGAATTCAGTGATTTTGTTCAGATGCAGGTAAGAGCAAATGCTAGGGCTGATGCTCAGACAAGGCTTGTTCAGATAAGACAGGAAATGGAAAAGCGTTTTGGTCATTATGATGTTATAAGACGTACTACTACCGGTATCTTACAGGCAGATGACCTTGGTATTGTAAAGAAGGATACAATAAGTAATGCCACCGAAGAATTGATGATTTCTACACCCGGTTATTGGCTTGCTCCTTGTCTTGTGGCTTTAGCTGCGTGGATAAATGATCAGCCTGAACTTGCAGAAAAAGCGTTAAGAGAGGGTATCAGGAGAAATGATGAAAAGACATCTTTGTTTTTTGCTTTGATTTGCCGCAGAGCTGATCGTAAGCAGGCTGCTCTTAAGTGGACACAAAGATATCTCGCTAATCAGGATGAAGAAAATCTTGACAGAAAGACTGTTATTATTCTTGATGCTTTTGCAAGTGGTTTGTTAGGATCTGACTCAGAGGGTCTTGTATCAAAACAGATGGGAGAGTGGCTTGAACACCTTTCAAGTAAACCCGGTTTTGTAGAACAACAGACCAAGCAGTGGTCTGACGCTATAAATCTTAAGAGAAAGCCGCTTCAGTCTAACGACTATACATATCTTCGTAAATACAGTAAAACATGGCCGACTCTTCAGTATATTATGGAAGGCGCAATGTTACATGCTGACATTCTGGATTACTTCACTGCAATTTTTGACCAGGTGGTATCAACCGATTCACTTAAAGAGCAGCTTGACGAAATACTCAATAGTTTAGTAACTGACTTTGACGATGAAGAATTACCTCTTCGTAAAGAGGAAAAACTCAACCAGTATATCGTTAGTTTTGACGGTGACGTAAAACGTGCTCAGCAGAATATGAACATGGAACAGAGTGCTTTTGAGACTCACAAGGATTTCACGCAGCTTCTTACTGATGCAGCTATGAAACCTGAAAGTTCTCATGCAAGTGCTTCAACTCAGAAGTTTGCCATTGCTTTGTCTAAAGAATGGATCAGTAATGCTTATAACGATATCATAGCACAGAACAGAATGAGAATTCCCAATGAAATCGAGATCAATGTTGATACCTTCAATGACAAAACAACCAATGGACAAAATGAAGCTGAATTAATCGGTAGATTTAATGCGTTGATAGATAGTGAAAAGGCAAAGGCTCTTTCTCAGTATGTTCTTTCAGGCTTTGAGAAATTCTGTCTTTATGGTGGTGCAATTATCGCTGTTATTGGCTTAATTATGATGTTTACCAACAACACTTTCTTGGGATTAATCGCTATAGTTGCAGGTATTGGTATGGTTATAAACCACTTTTCTAAAAAGAAAAAGGTTGAAGCTAATCGTCAGAGCGTAGAGAATCAGTTTGAAGAAAAACGCAAGAACGGTTCACAGATTATACTTGCTACACTTGCTGAGGTCGTTGATTTCAGAGCTGAATTTGCAGAAAAAGACAGAGAAAGTCAGAAGGTAATTGATTTCCTTGAGCAGATTTCACCTGAGCAATATGTAAGAAAACTCGCTGATTCTAATCGTAGGATTATTGTTTCAAAATAATAGGAGGTAAATACGATGGATGCTAAGAGTAGAGCTAATTTTATTAATTCAGTAGCTTCCGGCGAAGGCGTACCTTGTCCGGAGTGTAGTACTATGAATAAACCTGACAGTAAATTCTGCGTTGCTTGCGGTACTAAACTCGTTAAAGCCGCAGCGCAGGAGTCTGCTCCCGTTTTTTCTCAGATAAACGAAACAAAGGTTGAGCAGACAAAGAGTACATATGAAGAACCCGAAAGTGTTTTTGCTCATGGGCTTCCTTCATGGAGCATCGAGCCGCCTCAAGTTATGGTTAGGAGGCACAAATAATTTATGGTGTCAACGGTTATAGCGCCTCCTCGCACATATTCTGAGTGGGTAACAGTGCTTGATATGTTAAAAAATAAAACTGATGATGAAGCAGTACTTGATGCTATGCTCAAAGGAACAATTGAGTGGCAGTCAGGAGTTGCTGAACGTTTTGCTAAAAAACTGATTGATGTTATAAATTTTCGAATGAACGGTGCATCTGATAAATTTCAGAAAGAAATGAGTAGATCTTACGGACAGGAGAGGGCTATCGTACAAGCTCTTCTTGCTTTGCGTAAGGAAATGTGTTTTTTATCTAAAGCAATTAATCTTCCTGTTATTCCTGAAAAAGATAGAAACCACTATTATCAGTTAGTTATCAGTCAGGCAAACAGCATGCAGAGTTCCCTTGAAGATTCTGCTAAAAAAGACCGTACAGGAAAGCTTGCTAGCCTTGTACGAAACAACAGAGTAAATGCATTCTGAAAGGAGAACTAAATAAAATGAGTGACATTGCTAAAAGTAAAGAACTCCTGAAAAGGTATTCGATAGCCCGTATACCTTTTATTGCAATCAATACAATCGAAAGAGCCAGAACCTTGGATATTTTAAAGGAAATATCCGAGGAACTCTCGTTGCCTTTTTATGTACATACTCTTTCTAAGGGAGTTTATGATTTAACAAGTGAAAAGGTTATAAGTGATGACAAATCCATTTACGGCGCAATCGATTTTATGAGTGAACAAATGAAGCGTAAACAATATATGACTCTTGTGCTTACCGAGGTGCCGGACTTAAGTACAGATAACAGTGACTCAAAACAAATTCTGGATCTTGTTACGCTTGCAAATGAATCGGGCGGTGTTGTCATTGTCTTAACCAATAATGCCGTTTGGAATCAGCTTCAGCGCCAAGGTATGGTTATAAAAATTGATTTACCGAATGAAGATGAAATGTATTCAATCATCAAAGAATATATTGATGATTACAGGTCTGAAATTCCTATCGAATGGGATAATACCGATATTCGTGAAGCAGCTGCGACTTTAGCCGGTGTAACAAGAATTGAAGCTGAAAATGTAATTGCTGCTTTAATTGCCAACAAATGCATTAAAAAATCTGATATGGATGAAATCAGACAAGCTAAAGACCGTCTGTTTTCGGATATATCCGGATTGGAAAAGATAGACGTTGATGAAAGCGTTAAAGATGTTGGCGGACTTGCAGGACTAAGAAAATGGCTTGATGAAAAGAAAGAACTTCTTACTCCTGAAAAAAGAGATGAATTAAGGTCGAAGGGGCTCCAACCGCCAAGAGGTATTCTTTTGGTTGGCGTGCCCGGATGCGGTAAATCGTTGTCAGCTAAATCGATTTCAGCAAACTGGAGATTACCTTTGTATCGCTTGGACTTTGCGACTGTACAGGGTAGTTATGTCGGTCAGTCAGAGCAACAATTGAAAGATGCTTTAACAACCGCTGAAAATGTATCTCCTTGTATTCTTTGGATTGATGAAATTGAGAAAGGTCTATCGGGTGCAGGTGCATCAAATGACGGAGGCGTTTCAACAAGAATGGTAGGACAGTTTCTTTTCTGGCTTCAGGAATGTAAAAAGCAGGTGTTTGTTGTAGCTACGGCAAATGATGTATCAATGCTTCCTTCGGAGCTTTTACGAAGAGGACGATTTGATGAGCTTTTCTTTGTTGATTTGCCGACTGCGGATGAGCGTAAAGATATACTGTCTTTATATATGCGTAAATATTTGAAACTTGATTTTGTAGGTCCTTTCGCAGAAAAAATAGTTGAATTGACGGATGGCTTTACCGGTGCGGATCTTGAATCAACAGTCAGAGATTTGGCTTATAGATCAATTGCTAACAGTAATTTTGTTATGAATGAGGAAAACATAATAACAGCATTTAATAATGTAGTTCCTCTTTCACAGACGAGCCCTGAAAAAATTGAAGCGATCAGGGATTGGGGTAAAGAACGCGCTGTTCCTGCTTCAGGAAAGCCGATTGGCGGTGCAGCTCTTTCTCAGAAAAAAACTGGTCCGAAAACACGAAAAGTACTGGTGTAAATTATCGTCAAACGCAGAGTGGACTGATATATCATTGTGTATGTCGTCTGCTCTGTGTTAATTGTTTAATGAATATTAACTTTAACTATCTATGAAAGGTTTTATTAGACCGAATAAACAGATGAAGGATTTGGGATTTAAAATAGTCATTAAACAAACACTGGATAGTAAAATGGAGGAAATAAGTATGGCTCTCTTTGGTAAACAAATATGCGAGCACTGTGGTGGTCCTGCCGGAGCAATGACCCGTACGAAACTCGCAGATGGAAAGTATATATGTTTTGACTGTGGAGCAAAATGTCCGGCATTCATTACAAATAATTTTATGAATACTTGGACGTATAAAGACTTTAAAGATTATCTTGAATTCAGGGAGCTTAATAAAAAGAGACTTGAAACTTTTGAGATTACGGATGTTTATTTTGATAAGATTTTTGTTGATATGAATAAGGGATGGATGGTTTTCAGCCGTTCTGACAATTATTTTTATGATCGCAAAACAATGCTGGAAGAAAATCCGGATATTTTTGATATGAGGGGGTTAATATATTATGACTTCTTCTATAATATTAAGGATGTTAAAGAGGGTATTTTCAGTACAAAGGTTAAAGCTGATGTAAGACTTATAATTGCTTTCAAAAACCGTTGGTATCCCTATTCGTTTAATGCTAAGGTTTTACGCAACCATAGACATAAGGCTGAGATTGAAGGGTTTATAAAGCGCAGAGCTGTATTTACTGAAAATGAGATGAAAAGCGACCTTGAAATTTATCTTTTGAGTGCGTTGTTAAATAACGGTGTTAATATACCTGTTGATATTGGTAATAAGCTTACCATGAATTATGATTTCACACCTTATGACGAATATCTTAAAAAGGTTTTTGAACTCAAAAAGCTTGATGTTTATAAGGATGATGAGTTCGAATCGGTTCTCGAAAATATTACTCCAAGCAGCGTATTGCGACACAAGCTTAAGGGCATTTATAAATAATTATTAGAGGTGATAAAATGCCGAAACCAATGCTAAGACAACCGCAGTCTCAAACACAGACGGAAAGTATTTTGAGTGCAACTCAACAACCGCGAAACACTCAGAAAATGCAACAGATTGATAAAATGAAATTAGACAGGCTCCTGCGGAAGAGCCGTTCTAAAGAATATATGGATGCGATACACAGATTGGATGCCGGTGGTCACGTTCATAATCAGAACAAGGTGAATGAAATAATTGAAGCAATAAGACAGGAGTTTCCTGAAGTTGAGCTTAGTGGAATGTTGTTGGGATTTGTCTCGATTTGTTATCTCGGTGTTCCGTACGAAGTCCATATTCTTGATGTGACGGGACATATTATAGAGCATTACAAAAGGGGAGAAGCATTACCCAATGGACTCGAAAAAGCTCGTTCCATCGCTATGAGAGGTGGATATGATTTCATTGAGGTATATGTTGATTGTTGCAGATGTATCAGTTCAGATGGTACGGTTTCCGTAATACCGTGCTAGTAGTTTTGCTTGTGTTAAGATAAAAAATCCGAACCTTTTCTAACTAAAAAGGTTCGGATTTTTTTATCTTGGTGCCGGTGGCGGGGGTCGAACCCGCACGGTATCGCTACCAACGGATTTTGAGTCCGCCTCGTCTGCCAATTCCAACACACCGGCTAATCACTGTTGCTTATTATATAATATCAAAAATGTAAAGTCAAGGTAAAAGATGAAATTAAAATATAAAGCGTAATAAAAATTTTTCTAAACTATTGCATTTTGTAAAGTGTTGTGCTATACTACATCGGACTTAAATCAGGGGAGGATAAAAATATGTGCAAAAACACTTTAAAAATCGATTGCATTTCCATTGTATCTCCCATTGATACAGTTATTTGTGATTTTGTTTTTTCTTTTAACGGGTAACGTGTTGTTGCCCGTTATTTTTTTGTATTTTTATGCGAAAAATATTGAAAAATCCGAATGCTTTTAGTATAATGTAAGTTAAAGAATTTATGTGTGTTTACCAAAGCATATCCCATGCTCCGAGCACAGATACCGAAAGGAGTACAAAAATGAAACATCTTCTTAAACTTCTCGATTGGTCAAGAGAGGAAATCCTTGACTGTCTCGAACTTGCCGATAAGCTTAAGGCTGAAAAGAAGGCAGGTATAAAGCATCATATTCTCGAGGGTAAGACTCTTGGTATGATTTTCCAGAAATCTTCTACAAGAACAAGAGTATCCTTTGAGGTTGGTATGTATGACCTTGGCGGTACAGCTCTCTTCCTTTCATCAAAGGATTTACAGATTGGCAGAGGCGAGCCCGTTCAGGATACTGCAAGAGTTCTTTCACGCTTCCTCGACGGTATTATGATAAGAACCTTTGAGCAGAGTGAGGTTGAAGCTCTCGCAAAGCACGGTTCAATCCCCGTCATCAACGGTCTTACAGACTTCTGTCATCCCTGCCAGGTTCTCGCTGACCTTCAGACAATCCGTGAGCACAAGGGCAAGGACCTCGAGGGCAAGAAGCTCTGCTACATCGGTGACGGCAACAATATGGCAAACAGCCTTATCGTCGGCTGTATCAAGGTAGGCATGAAGGTTGCAATCGCTTGTCCCAAGGGTTATGAGCCTGATGAGTCAGTTGTTGCCTGGGCAAAGGAAAACGGTGACCTTCTTATCACCGAGGATATTCTTGAGGCTGCAAAGGGTGCTGATGTTCTTTACACAGACGTATGGGCATCAATGGGTCAGGAAAGCGAAGCAAAAATCAGACAGAGAATCTTCAAGGCTTATCAGATAAATGACGATGCAGTCAACGTAGCTAACGAGGGTGTTATGGTGCTTCACTGTCTTCCTGCTCACAGAGGTGAGGAGATTACCGATAAGGTGCTTGAGGAGCACGCAGACGAAATCTTTGACGAGGCTGAAAACAGACTCCACGCACAGAAGGCTGTTCTCGTAAAGTGCTTTACAGAATAAACAACAGGTCCCTGACCATTCAACATACAGAAAGAAGGTATTAAAAATGAAAAAGCGTTATCTCGTCCTTCAGGACGGAACAATTTTTGAAGGCTATGCCTTCGGTGCCGATAAATGCACCGTCGGAGAGCTTATCTTTTCAACAAATGTTGTAGGATATATCGAAACTCTTACAGATCCCTGTTACTACGGTCAGATTATTGTTCAGACCTTCCCCATGATGGGTAACTACGGTATCATCGAGTCCGACTTTATCGGTGAGGCAAAGCTCAGCGGTTATGTTGTCAGAGAGTATTGCGACTATCCCTCAAACTTCAGATGCGAATATGATCTTGATACCTTCCTTAAGAATAACGGTATCCCCGCAATTTACGGTGTAGATACCCGTGAAATTACAACAATCATCAGAGATAAGGGTACAATGAACGCTGCTCTTTGCGACGAAATTCCCGCAGATATGGCTGCTCTTGAATCCTACAGAGTTGTTGATGCAGTTAAAAATACATCAGCCAAAGAGGTCAGCGTATTCAATCCCAAGGGTGATATCAAGGGTGAGATTGCCGTGCTCGATATGGGCTCAAGCAAAAACATTGAAATCGCACTTATGGATAAGGGCTACAAGGTAACTGTTCTTCCTTACGACACAAAGGCAGAGGATATCCTCAACACAGGAGCAAAGGCTCTTCTCGTTACAGAAGGCCCCGGCAATCCCGAAGAGGTAGCCAATACAGCTGCTGAAATCGCAAAGCTTTCAGGCAAGATTGCAATTCTCGGTATCGGTCTCGGTCATCAGCTTATGGCTATGGCTCATGGTGCAGAGATTATAAAGCTCCACCACGGTCACCACGGCGGCAATCAGCCCTCAAAGGTTGTCGGCACCGCAAGAACACTCATCACAAGCCAGAACTTCGGTTATGCAGTTGATGCCGACACTCTTAAGTGCGGTGAGGTAACTCATAAGAATATGAACGACGGTGTCTGTGAAGGCATTAAATACAGCGAAAAAGAGTTTTCAGTTCAGTTCACTCCTTCAGAGGAATGGATTGCAGACACTCTCATTGAATTAGCATAAGGAGGAGAAGAATATGCCGCTTGATAAAAGTATTAAAAAAGTATTGGTTATCGGTTCCGGACCTATCGTAATCGGTCAGGCTGCCGAGTTTGACTACGCGGGTGCCCAGGCTTGCCGTGTGCTCAAGGAAGCAGGCGTTAACGTTGTTCTTGTAAACTCCAACCCTGCTACAATTATGACAGACAAGGCTCTTGCAGATGAAATCTATCTTGAGCCTCTTACAACAGAAACTGTTAAGAGAATCATCGAAATCGAAAAGCCCGATTCACTTCTTGCAGGTCTCGGCGGTCAGGTCGGTCTTACTCTTGCTATGCAGCTCTGGAAGGAAAACTTCCTTCAGACTCACGGCGTAAGACTTATCGGTACTGACGTTGAAGCTATCGATAAGGCTGAAGACAGACTTCTTTTCCGTAACACTATGGAAGAAATCAATCAGCCCTGTATTCCTTCAGATATTTCAAATGATATCGAAACTTCAGTTGAAATCGCAAACAGAATCGGTTATCCCGTAATTATCCGTCCCGCATTCACCCTCGGCGGTGCAGGCGGCGGTGTTGCATACAATGAAGAGGAGCTCCGTCTTGTTGCAAAGACAGGTCTTGACGCTTCTCCCATCACACAGATTCTCGTTGAACGTTACATCAAGGGCTGGAAGGAAATTGAGTTTGAGACTATGCGTGACAGCGCAGGTAACGCTATTGCAATCTGCTCAATGGAAAACTTCGACCCTGTTGGTGTTCATACAGGTGACAGTATCGTTTGTGCTCCCGCACTTACACTTTCCAATAAGGAATATTCAATGCTCCGTCAGGCAGCGCTTGATATTGTTTCTGCTCTTAAAATCGTCGGCGGCTGTAACTGTCAGTTTGCTCTTAATCCCGAATCCTTTGAATATGCTGTTATCGAGGTTAACCCCCGTGTTTCACGTTCATCAGCTCTCGCTTCAAAGGCTACAGGTTATCCTATCGCAAAGATGACAACAAAGCTTGCCCTCGGCTATAATCTTGATGAAATTCTCAACGATATCACAGGTAAGACCTGCGCTTGCTTCGAGCCCAGCGTTGACTATGTTGTTGTTAAGTTCCCCAAGTGGCCCTTCGATAAGTTCCTCGGCTCAAGCCGTAAATTAGGCACACAGATGAAGGCTACAGGTGAGGTTATGAGTATCGGTCACTCCTTTGAAAATGCCGTTATGAAGGCTATCAGAGGCGCAGAAATCTCACTTGACTCACTCAATGCAGCACCTCTCAGCGACCTTGACATTCTCGAAAGACTTGATATTGCTGATGACAGACGTATCTTCACAATCTTCGAGGCAATCAAGGCCGGCGTTTCAATTGAAAAAATCCACGAAATCACAGCAGTTGACGAGTGGTTCATTGCAAAGCTCAAGAATCTTGCAGATTTCGAAAACGAAATCACCGGCAAGACAATCGACGAGGATACCTACCTCAAGGCAAAGAAGCTCGGTTATACCGATAAGACACTTGCAAAGTTCTGCTCCTTTGATCCTGCATTCCACCGTCAGGCAAGCTACAAGATGGTTGATACCTGCGGTGCTGAATTCAGCGCAACAACTCCTTATTTCTATTCAAGCTACGATAAGGCTTGTGAAGCAAGACGCTATGAGCGTTCAGGCAAGCCCGTTGTTATGGTTCTCGGCTCAGGTCCTATCAGAATCGGTCAGGGTATCGAATTCGACTACTCATCAGTTCACTGCGTATGGACCCTCAAGGAGCTCGGCTATGATGTTGTTATCGTAAACAACAACCCCGAAACCGTATCAACCGACTACGATACAGCTGACAGACTTTACTTTGAGCCTCTCTGCGAGGAGGACGTAATGAACATCATCGAGGTTGAAAAGCCCATCGGTGTTGTTGTAGCCTTCGGCGGTCAGACTGCTATCAAGCTCACAAAGTTCCTTGACGATAACGGCATTAAGATTCTCGGCACATCCCAGGAGGGTATCGACACCGCTGAGGACAGAGAAAAGTTCGACGCTCTTCTTGAAAAGTTCGGCTTCCTTCGCCCCAAGGGATGCGGCGTTATGACTCTTGAGGAGGCTCTTGAGGCTGCAAACAGACTTACTTATCCCGTTCTTCTTCGTCCCTCATATGTTATCGGCGGTCAGAATATGATGATTGTCCACAACGATGCAGAGGTTGAAAGATATATGAAGAAGATTCTTTCAACCGGTATTGAAAACCCTGTTCTCGTTGACAAGTATATGTCAGGCACCGAAATCGAGGTTGACGTTATCTCCGACGGTAAGGACGTTCTTATCCCCGGTATTATGCAGCATATCGAGCGTGCAGGTGTTCACTCAGGTGACTCAATTGCCGTTTATCCTCCCTTCTCACTTACAGACAAGATGACAGAAACTGTTGTTGACTGCTCAGAGAAGCTTGCTCTTGCTCTCGGCACAAAGGGTCTTGTTAATATTCAGTATCTTATTTATGAGAATCAGCTTTATATCATCGAGGTTAACCCCAGAGCTTCAAGAACAATTCCTTACATCAGTAAGGTTACAAATGTACCTATGGTTGACCTTGCAACAAAGGTTATGACAGGCACACCTCTCAAGGATTTAGGCTACGGCACAGGTCTTTATGAGGCTCCTCCTTACTTCGCTGCAAAGGCTCCCGTATTCTCATTCGAAAAGCTCAATGACGTTAACAGCTACCTCGGCCCCGAAATGAAGTCAACAGGTGAGGTTCTCGGTATCGGTAAGACTCTCAACGAGTCACTCTTCAAGGCACTCACCTCATCAGGTATCGATATCAAGCCCACAGCGGGCAGCAACGAGCTTGGCGTACTTCTCAGCGTTGATGAGCACGATCTTGACGAAATTGTTTCAATTGCCAAGAAGATGGATGACCTTGGTATCCGCATCTATGCTACAAAGGATACTGCAAGAGCAATTGTAAACCTTGGTATCAATGTAACATATGTTAAGGGCATCAGAGAAGGGGACTACTGCTTCAAGCTTCTTGAAAGCGGTAAGATTAACTTCATTCTCTATACAGGTGTACTCTTTGACGCTACTATGGATGACTTTATCGCACTTCGCAGAAAGTCACTTCAGCTTGGTATTGCTTGTTTTACATCACTTGATACTGCAAATGCAATGCTTGATATTATGGCGAGTAACTATACTCAGCAGAATACTGAGCTTATTGATATCAACTCAATGAGAAAGACAAGAAATAAGTTCAAGTTTGCTAAGATGCAGGGCACAGGTAATGACTATATCTTTATTGATAACCGCAACGGTGAAATCACTTGTCCTGAGTCACTGTGTATCAACTTCTGTGACAGACATACAGGTATCGGCGGTTACGGTATGTGTCTTATTGAAAACTCCAATGTTGCTGATATCAGAATGAGAATCTACAACAGAGACGGTTCTGAAGGTAAGATGGCAGGTAATGCAATCAGATGCGTTGCTAAGATGGTTTACGATAAGGGCATCGTAAGAAAAGAAGAAATGACAGTTGAAACAGGTGCCGGTGTTAAGAATGTAAAGGTATATACTTCAAATGGCAGAGTAGTATCTGTTGAGGTTGATATGGGTAAGCCTACTTTCAATCCTGCCGACCTTCCCTGTACTCTCGACGAGGATATGGTAATTGACTATCCCATCACAATCGGCAGAGGCTGTTATAACATTACTTGCGTAGGTGTAGGTAATCCTCACTGCGTAGTATTCCTCAAGGATATTGATTCACTCGACCTTAACGAAATCGGACCTTACTTTGAAAAGGCTGATATCTTCCCTGAAAGAATCAATACTGAGTTCGTAAGAATAGTAAATCGTCATACAATTAAGATGAGAGCTTACGAAAGAGGTAATAAGGAAACCTTTGCTTGCGGTACCGGTGCTGCAGCTGCAGTTGTTGCAGCAGTCGAAAACGGCTTCTGCGACAAGGGCGAAGAAATTACAGTTAAGCTTAAGGGCGGAGACCTTGCTGTAACATACGATGATAACGGCATATTCCTTACGGGTAATGCAGTTCTCGTTTACGAAGGTGAAGCTGAATATTAAAAAATTATCTGTCGGGATTTTCCCGACAGATTTTTTGTGGCTATTATTTTTAGATAAAAAAACAAGGCTGCCCATTACGGACAGCCTTACACGTTTTCGTTATAATCAGATGGCACGAGTAACCTTACCTGAACGTAAGCAACGTGTGCAAGCATAAACTCTCTTGGGTGAGCCGTTTACGATAGCCTTAACACGCTTTACATTGGGTTTCCATGTTCTGTTTGAACGTCTGTGTGAGTGAGAAACTTTGATGCCGAAAGCAACATCCTTACCGCAATATTCACATTTTGCCATGTGTCGCACCTCCTTAGATTTTTAAATAACTACATAAGCAGATGATATAATAACAGAAACAAATCAAAAAATCAATAGTTTTTTGAAAAAAATCCGAATATTTTTCTATAAAGTATTTTGTTTATGCTATATATTGACATTTATTTCTTTAATCACTATAATTGAAACGTAATTTATTGGAGGTAATATTATGAAAAAGCTTTTATCTGTTATTCTTTCGGTTCTTATTGCCTTTTCAGCGTTTGGCGTTGTTGCTTATGCTGAAGAAACTGCAGAACCTTTGATGTTTGAAATAAACGAAGAGGGTTACGCTGTTCTCGTGTACTGCGATCCTACTCTTGAGGGTGAGATTGTTGTTCCTTACATTGTGGAAATTGACGGCGAATTTTACGAGGTAAAATATATAGGTGAAAATGCTTTTGAAGGTTGTGAGTTTATTACATCAATTGAGCTTTCAAAGGGTATTGAGCAGATAGGAGATATGGCTTTTCTTAACTGTACTTCACTTGTGGATCTTTATATCCCTGAAACGCTGTTATTCTGTGCCTACACTGCATTTAACGGTACTCAGGGTGTAACCGTACACTGTTATTCAGCCAATTATCAGTTCTTTACCGTGTTCGGTGTTATTCAGAGTCTCAGAATTGATATCGTAGACAGTGTGGGAGATGATCTTGATCTTGGTATAGGAAATATTGGTTCAGTCGACCTTGTGAATACAATAATTCTTCTTATAAAGAGAATAATTCAGCTTGTTCTTTATTTCTCAATTAATTTTGATACAGACGCTGAACCCGAAGAGGTAAGCGTAAAAGCCGCAAACAGTGCTGTAATGACAAAGGCCTCTGTTGCTGTACTTTAAATTTATCAGCCGCTCGGTTTTCCGGGCGGTTTTATCAAAGGGATAAAAAAGGGACTCTGATTTTTGAAAAAGGTATTGATTTTCTATTTTAAATAAGGTATAATACACTTAACGAACATTTGTACGGCTTGGAGGTACATATTATGTCAGATAAAATCACTGCATTAAAAACTGCTCTTGCACAGATTGAGAAACAGTATGGTAAAGGGGCGATTATGCGTCTTGGCCAGAGTACTGAACTGAACGTTGAAGCGATTTCAACAGGTTCTCTAGGTCTTGATATCGCAACCGGTATTGGTGGCCTTCCTAAGGGAAGAATAGTTGAGATTTATGGACCTGAATCATCAGGTAAGACAACACTTGCACTTCACTGTATTGCTGAAGCTCAGAAAAACGGTGGAGAAGCAGCTTTCATAGATGCTGAGCATGCTCTTGATCCTGTTTATGCAAAGGGTCTCGGTGTTGATGTTGATTCACTTCTTGTATCACAGCCCGACAATGGTGAGGATGCTCTTTCAATTGCAGAAGCTCTTGCACGTTCAGGCGCTCTTGATGTTATTGTTATTGACTCAGTAGCTGCACTTGTTCCCAGAGCTGAAATTGAGGGTGAAATGGGCGACAGCCATGTTGGTCTTCACGCAAGACTTATGTCTCAGGCTCTCAGAAAGCTTACAAGCGTAATTGCAAAGAGCAATACACTTGTAATTTTCATCAATCAGCTCAGAGAAAAGGTCGGTGTAATGTACGGTAATCCTGAGGTAACAACAGGCGGACGTGCTCTTAAGTTCTATGCTTCTGTAAGAATTGACGTCAGAAAGATTGAGCAGCTCAAGGCTCCCGGTAATGAATTTATCGGTGCAAGAACAAGAGCAAAGATAGTTAAGAACAAGGTTTCACCTCCGTTCAAAGAGGCTGAATTTGATATTATGTATGGTACAGGTATCTCAAAGGTTGGCGAGATAGTTGATCTCGGTGTTAAGTACGATGTTATTACAAAGAGCGGTGCATGGTTCTCTTATGGTGAGACAAGACTCGGTCAGGGTAGAGATAATGTAAAATTACTCTTCCAAAGAGAAAAAGATCTCGCAAAGGAAGTAGAAGATAAAGTGCGCGCGCTCATTGAAAGCGTAAAAATCGGTCCGAGACCTGAAGACGAGAAAAAAGAAACCGTTGTTGCACCTCAGACTCCCCGAAGAAGTGCAAGAGCAAGAATTGATATTGCTGTTGAGGATGACGATTGATGAAGCTTACTGTTAAAGCAGGCAGAGGGGATAAGATGCACCTTCATATTGACGGTGAATACTTCCTTACTGTTGATAACGGTTATCTGGCTGAGCTTGGTGTATTTAACGGTATGGATGTTGACTGTGAAGATATCGAGCGGTTAAGAGTCGATATCGGTGTAAGACGTGCTTATAACAAGGCGGTTGACCTTCTTTCGAGAAGAGATCATTCAAGAAAAGAGCTTCTTGACAAGCTTCGTCAGAAGGGGTACGGTGAATATGCCGTTGAGGCGATAGAAAAGCTTAATGATTACGGTTATATTGATGACAAACGCTTTGCTCAAATATTTGCAGAGGAACTTGTCAGATTAAAATCTTATGGCAAAAAAAGAGTAGAGCAGGAGCTTTACCGCAAGGGTGTAGAGCGTGACATAATCTGCGAGGTTATTTCTGAGTGTGATTTTCCTTCAGAAAAGCTTGCGGAAATTATAGAAAGAAAATATTCAAGATATCTTAATGACGAAAAGGGTGTTAACAAAACCGTTAACGCTCTTTTGCGCTTGGGATATACATACACGGAAATAAGAGATGCAATAAGAGAGATTACAGACAGAGAGGATTTTGAAAATATCTATGAATAAGATATCAATGATAGGCTTAGGCTGTCCTAAAAATCAGGTTGATGCAGAAATGCTTTTATCAACACTTATAAATGAAGGCTTTGAAATTCAGCCTGAGCTTGAAAATTCTGATGTTGTGATTATAAATACTTGCGGCTTTATTGACAGTGCAAAGCAGGAGGCTATTGACAGCATTCTTTATGCCGCTGAGCTTAAGCAAGCGGGTCTTATAGGCGGAATTGTTGTTACAGGCTGTCTCGCAGAACGTTATCAGGCTGAGATTTCCATGGAAATGCCTGAGGTTGACGCTGTAGTCGGTATCGGTGCAAACGGTAATATTGCAAAAATCTGTAAAGAGGTTATTAGTGGAAAAAAGGTCAATACCTTTCCGTCAAAATATTGTCTTTCTCTTGAAGGGGACAGAGTGCTTACAACTCCTCCTCATTATGCGTACCTTAAGATTGCCGAAGGATGTTCAAACTGTTGCACTTACTGTGCAATACCTTCAATCAGAGGAAAATTCAGAAGCCGAGAAATAGAAAACATTGTTGAGGAAGCAAAAAATCTTGCTGCAAGCGGTGTGAAAGAGCTTATCGTTGTCGCTCAGGATACTACCCGCTACGGTATTGATATTTACGGTGAATATAAGCTTCCCGTACTTCTCAAAGAGCTTTGCAGAGTTGACGGTATTGAGTGGATAAGAATTCTTTATTGCTATCCCGAGTGTATGACCGATGAGCTTATAGATGTTCTTGCTTCAGAGGATAAAATCTGTAAGTATATCGATCTTCCCTTACAGCACGCTGACGGAGCTATACTAAAGAAAATGAACCGTAGCGGTGATGAAGAAAGCCTTACCTCGCTTATTGCAAAAATAAGAAGCAGAATTCCAGATATTGTAATCCGCACTACCTTTATTACAGGCTTCCCGGGTGAAACCGAGGAAAGCTTTGAGGTTTTGTCACGATTTGTTAAAAATATCGGCTTTGACCGTCTCGGATGCTTTGCGTATTCGCCCGAGGAGGGTACCTTTGCTGCAAAGATGGATAATCAGATTGAGCAGGAGGTTAAAAACCGCCGTGCAGAAATTATAATGGAGCAGCAGTACCGTATTTTTGAAGCAAAGCAGGAAAGCAGAATTGGTACAGTTATGACTGCAATAGTTGACGGCTTCGACGATGAAAACATGCTTTATATGGGTAGAACATATATGGATGCCCCTGAAATTGATACTAGTGTTATAATTTCCACCGAGGATGAGCTCTTTGCAGGTCAGCTTGTAAAGATTAAGATTATCGGTGTTGACGATTGTGACCTTGTGGGTGAGGTTATCGGGTAATGTTACAATCTTGATTCTGAGGTGTATTATGATATACTTGTCAACGTTTCATCTGCCTTCACGGGATGAGGATGAAAGCTACTTCTTCACTCCGGGAAATGCTAAGAATATGCGAAATAT
Organism: Clostridia bacterium; assembly: GCA_017555765.1. Lineage (GTDB taxonomy): Bacteria > Bacillota > Clostridia > Oscillospirales > Acutalibacteraceae > UBA6857. The sequence continues at coordinate 29,847 of JAFZFT010000079.1, forward strand.
TTATACTACAAAATATCCTTTTATGATGTTTCGCGACAGGGGACTTCCTGACGATTTTGAATTCAGTGATATCACAATAATCTGCGGAAACAACGGAAGCGGTAAAAGCACCATCCTGAATGTAATAGCTGAAAAGCTTAACCTGAAGCGCAATTCACCCTTTAACAGAAGTGATTTTTTTGAGGATTATGTTGAGCTTTGTGATTTTACTCTTGACAGAATGCTCTCTTGCAACAGCTGTGTTATTACAAGCGATGACGTTTTTGACCGTGTACTTGATATTCGCCGCGTTAATAATGGTATTGACTCAAAAAGAGAGGATTTACTTCGCGAGTGGCTTGATAGTAACAGCTCTGATGCAGATGCTAATCTGCACGGGCTTGATGATTATGAAAGATGGAAAAGAGTTTCTGATGCAAGAAATAAAAATAAAACTCAATCACAGTTTATACGCTCCCGCTTGATGAGAAATGTACAAGAGCGTTCAAATGGAGAAAGTTCACTTGCATTGTTCGTTGACAGTATAGCAGACGATGCCTTGTATTTGCTCGATGAGCCCGAAAACAGTCTTTCTCCTGCGAATCAGTTAGAGCTGAAATATTTTATTGAAGATTGCGTCAGATATCACGGTTGTCAGTTTATTATTTCTACACATTCACCATTTTTGCTTTCACTTAAAGGAGCGAAGATATACGATATTGATTCGAATCCCGTAAAAGTGAGCAAATGGACAGAGCTTGACTGCGTTCGGGTCTACAAAGATTTCTTCACAGAAAATGAACATAAATTCATTGACTGATAAAACCTATACAAGAGGAGTATTTTTTAGCTCCTCTTGTATTTTTTTACGGATTGTGATATAATTCTGATATGAACTTATGTGGAGGAAACATTATGTTAATCATTAAGTTGATAATTGCAATTATTACAGCCTTAACGGCATTTATAAGCTCTTATACAGCTGTCGGTGAAGCAGTACCGTTTGATGATATAAACGGCGGAGATCCGTTTATAGCTGAATATGAAGGGGATTACTATTATACCTTTACTACCGGAGGCGGTATTGATATTTTCAAAACTGACAGTATCGAAAAAATTAATGTTACGGACAGAAAAACTGTGTTCCGGTGCGGAGAGAATGGTACGGTTAGTGATATATGGGCACCTGAAATACACAAAATAGGTGACAGATGGTATATTATTGCATCCGCTATGTTTGACAGTAATGTAGTTGACAGAGGTCTGATGCCTCATGCAAAGGAATACGACGGAAATAACGATTATTACAGATATGGTTTCGTACTTGAAAGCAAAACAGAGGATATTTTCGGTGAGTATACCTTCAAATCTATTCTCACTCCGGGTGGACTTAACAACATTGATGGCACATACCTTCAGAAGGATGGTAAGCTTTATTATGTTTTCTCGGGTTATAATAATGTTGCTAATCAGAGTATATACATTGCTGAAATGATAAATCCTTATACCTTTAAAGCAGAAAATGGTGAAGTTAAG
>JAFZFT010000080.1 GCA_017555765.1 Clostridia bacterium
ACAACATAATAAATTAACCAAAGAAAATTTGAACCATTTATAAAACAACACATTTCTTTAATTGTGTTGTTCATTTTTTCTCTTAAGTAATTATAATTAAAGGGAATGTAAAATAGGCATTGGATATGAAAAAGGAATTTTTTCATCCTATTGATACTGACAGAATTGAGGGGTTTTATGTTTCCTGATAATAAACTTTCAAGTCGCAACGGAGTCCTTGCAACAGGTGTTTTTGCAATGTTGTTTTCGGGTATACTTTATGCCTGGTCAATTCTTAAAGTACCCTTTAAGACAGACTTCGGTTTCAGTGACTCCTCACTGGCCTTTAATTTCACTCTTACAATGTGCTTTTTCTGTATAGGAGCTTTTCTCGGTGGCAGACTTTTTAAAATTATAGGTACAAAGCGGACAATTATTTTAGCCGGTATTCTTGTTGGTATCGGATTCTTCTGTACCGGACTTATAGCAAACACCGTAGTATTGCTATATATTTTCTATGCCGCTTTTGCAGGACTCGGCATCGGTATTGCCTATAATGTTATTCTTTCAACCGTAAGTGCATGGTTCCCTGATAAAAAAGGCTTCTGCTCAGGTATGCTTATGATGGCATTCGGTGCAAGTACCCTTATACTTGGCAAGGTTATCGAAACACTTTTTGCAGCAAAAGCCGTCGGATGGCAAAAAACCTTTATGATTTTCGGTGTTACACTTGCTTTTGTGCTTATCTTCACGGGTCTTATTTTAAAAACGCCCTCAAATGAAGTGGTTTTCCCTGTGGAAAAGATCAGAAAAAAAGCCATCAAGGAATGTTTTGAAGCCCGTGACTATTCCACTGCTGAAATGGTTAGACGTTTTTCCTTTTGGAGAGCACTTATCTGTCTTGTTTTCCTTACAGCCGTCGGCAATTCAGTTATCAGTTTCGCCCGTGATCTTGTAATTTCAGTAGGTGCCGAAGCCTCTCTTGCAACAACTCTCGTTGGTGTGCTTTCTATATGCAACGGCCTTGGCAGAATTTTTGCAGGAGCACTTTTCGATATGAAAGGACGCCGTGCAACAATGCTTGCAGCTAATATTATTACAATTTTTGCCGCAGGCGTAACCCTTATTGCTGTAACAATCGGCTCTCTGCCACTGTGTATTACCGGTCTATGTCTTACAGGCCTGTCCTACGGTTCATGCCCAACAGTATGTTCTGCATTCACAGCAGCTTTCTATGGTCAGAAGCATTTTCCCTCAAACTTCAGCATAACAAACTTTAACCTTTTAGGAGCTGCGTTTATCGCAACATTAAGCAGCAACCTGTTTTTATCAACAAACTCATATGTTGCACCTTTTGCGATGCTGCTTGTTCTTTCAGTGGCAGCTCTCGGTCTCAACCTGAGCATTCGCAAACCCTGATATTATTAGCACAAACTTTAAAAGATTGTTTTCTATACAATTAACAGAACGAAGTAAAAAAGGAGTCAAAAAATGAATCAATCAATAGTAAAAAAAAGAATCTCTGTTGAAAAGCCTTGGATGAAGCACTATTCTGAGGCTGTAAGAGATTTACCAAGTCCCAAAACCACGGCTTACCGTTATATGACTGAATCCAACGCAAACCGTCTCAATGAGGTTGCAATCAACTATTACGGCAGAAAAATAACACATGCCGAACTCAAAAAGAATATAGATGCCACAGCTGATGCTTTTACAGCAGCAGGAGTAAAAGAGGGTGACATTGTATCATTCCTTTCAGTTGCCACTCCGGAAACAATATACTGCATATATGCTCTTAACAAGCTCGGTGCTACTGCTAACACAATCGATCCCCGTATGGATATCGAAAGTATCCGTCGTGCTGTTGTAGAATCAGAATCAAAGATTTTCGTTGTAATGAACGTTGTTTATGAAAAGATTGCAGGCATTGTTGACGAACTCAAGCAGGATCTCATTATTGCTGTCTCAGCTTCACAGTCACTCCCATTTATCAAGAGAATAGCAATGAATCTCAAGGTTAAGACAAACCTTCCCTACAGCGACACCCTTGTTACTTACAATACATTCCTTGAAAATGGTAAGGGTACAACAGCAGTTGAAGCACCTTATAAAGGCGATGCAACATTCTCCATTCCTTACACAGGAGGAACAACCGGATTTGCAAAGGGCGTTATGATAACAAATGACGGTATCAATTCAACTGCTTTTAATTTTGTACATGCCGGTCTCGACTATGAAAAAGGCGATTCATTTCTTGATATTATCCCTGTATTCACATCATATGGTATGTGCTGCGGTATGCATATGCCCCTGACGTTAGGTCTCGTACTCATTCCTATCCCTAAGTTTGACCTCAGTCAGTACGGTAAGCTTTACAAAACATTCAAGCCTAATCATTCAGTAAGTACGCCCGCTTTCTATGAATCCCTTATGCATAGCAAAGAAGTAAAAAATATGGATCTTTCGTTTATTAAGCTTCTTGGCTCAGGCGGCGATACAATGAATCTTGGTCTTGAAAAGAAGCTTAACGAGTTTATGAAATCTCACGGTATGCGTTATCCCATCACTCAGGGCTACGGTCTTTCAGAAGCATCTGCTGCGGTAACATTCGGCATAAACAACGTTTGCAAAACAGGTAGTGTTGGTATTCCGTCACTTACAATTACAGCAGGTGTATTTGATGAAGAAACAGGTGAAGAGCTCAGCTATAACGAAATCGGTGAGGTTTGCATCACAGGCTCCTCGCTTATGAAGGGCTACTACAAACGCAAGGAAGAAACCGAAAACGTTCTTCGTAAGCACGAGGATGACGGTCTGACATGGCTTCACACCGGTGATCTCGGCTATATCGACGAAGATGGCTTCCTCTTTATCATAGGCAGAATCAAGAGAATGATTACCCGTTTTGACGGACATAAAGTATTCCCCGTTAATATCGAAAGCCTTGTTGCACGTCATAAAGAAGTTAAAAACTGTTCAGCTGTCGGCGTTTCTGATATGGACCGTACACAAGGACATTACCCCGTAGTATTCGTAGAGTTCGACGATTTCGTAGAAGATAAAAATGAGTTCTGCAAAAAGATCTATAACGAATGTCAGGCTCTTCTTGAAGAACGTGGCAGACCCGTTGCTATTGTACCAATTGATAAGGTTCCTCTTACAGGTTCAGGCAAAAACGATTTCCGTACTCTTGAAAAGGAATATGAGAAATTCGATTACAAGAAATGGAATGAAACCCTTGGTATCTGATTAAGCAAAAA
>JAFZFT010000081.1 GCA_017555765.1 Clostridia bacterium
AAGGCAACACTCACATGGTCAGCTGTCGACGGAGAAACAGGCTATCAGGTTTACTACTCAACAAACAAGGACAGCGGCTTCAAGAAGTACGCTAACTTTGCCGCAAACTCAAAGAGCGGCACCGTAACAGGTCTCACAAGCGGCAAGACATACTACTTCAAGGTAAGAACATACATCACAACCGACAGCGGCTATGTATATTCAGCCTGGAGTGAGGTGAAGAGTGTAACATTGTCTTCAAGCTACTATGTAACCAAAACAGGCACGAAGTACCATGTTGACGGATGCTCTTCACTGAGCAAATCAAAAATAGAAATCAGCTACAAGGATGCCATCGCAAAAGGCTACAACGCCTGCGACAAATGCATAGGCTGATAATTCAGATTACTTTTAAAGCAGAGGTTAACCCCTCTGCTTTTTTGTACCTCTCCGTCTTTGCCTTCGGCAAATCCACCTCTCCTTTCAGGAGAGGCTTTTTTCTTTCTGCAAGTTTTCTTGCCTCTCCTGAAAGGAGAGGTGGTGGCGTAGCCGTCGGAGAGGTCAATGTTTCCCTCGGCGGCATCTACCTTTCCTTCTCAGCACTCCCCTACCCGCGTACGAAAACGAACGCCCTGTGCTGTTTAAAAAGGTACGCCACACAGGGCGTACCCTACCAATCCCTATTCCCTAATCCCTATTCCCTCCAATTGTCACTTTTTCACAAAAATCTCCCCCTCCGATTATACAATTTCAACTTGCTAAAACCGAAAAACCGTGGTAAAATAATAAGGTTGAAAATTTTGTTAAAATCAGGTGATACAATGGATATCAGAAATGAAGTCAGAAATGTTGCAATCATCGCTCACGTTGACCACGGCAAGACTACTATGGTTGACGAAATGCTCAAGCAGGCAGGCACCTTCCGTGCAAATGAGCAGGTTGCTGACCGTGTCATGGACTCAAACGACCTCGAAAGAGAAAGAGGCATCACAATCCTTTCAAAAAACACCGCTATTCACTACGGTGATATGAAAATAAACATAGTTGACACCCCGGGTCACGCTGACTTCGGCGGTGAGGTTGAGCGTATCCTTATGATGGTTGACGGCGTACTTTTGCTCGTTGACGCCTTTGAGGGCTGTATGCCCCAGACCCGCTTCGTGCTCAAGAAGGCTCTCGGTCTTAAGAAAAAGGTTCTCGTTGTTGTAAACAAGATTGACCGTCCCGGCGCAAGACCCGCCGAGGTTATCGACGAGGTGCTCGACCTTTTCATCGAGCTCGGCGCTGACGATGATCAGCTTGAATTCCCCGTTGTTTACGCTTCCGCAAGAGAAGGCTACTCCTCACTTGACGACAGTGTACGTGAGGGTGATATGAGACCTCTTCTCGACGCTATCGTTGAACACATCGAGCCTCCCAAGGGCGATCTTAACGGCCCCACTCAGATTCTTTTCTCCTCACTTGACTATGACGATTACGTAGGCAGAATCGGTATCGGCAGAGTTGAAAGAGGTTCAGTAAAGCAGGGTCAGCAGGTAGTACTCTGCAACAATAACGGCGACACAAGAAACGTACGTGTTTCAAAGCTCTATCAGTTCGAGGGACTCAAGAGAGTTGAGGTACAGAACGCTACAATGGGCGACCTTATCTGCGTTTCAGGTATCGCTGAGCTCAACATCGGTGACACCGCTTGTGACCCCGAGCACGTTGAGGCTCTCCCCTTCGTCAAGATTGACGAGCCCACAATTTCAATGAACTTCATCGTTAACAACAGCCCCTTCGCAGGTAAGGAGGGTAAGTTCGTTACATCAAGAAATATCCGTGACAGACTCTTCAAGGAGGTTGAAACCAACGTAAGTATGCGCGTTGAGGAAACAGATACAACCGACTCCTTCAAGGTCAGCGGCAGAGGTGAATTACATCTTTCAATCCTCATCGAGACTATGAGACGTCAGGGCTACGAATTCCAGGTTTCACGTCCCAAGGTTATCCTCAAGGAGGAAAACGGTGTCACTCTTGAGCCTATCGAGCTTCTTATCGTTGAAGTACCCGATCAGTACGCAGGTGCAGTTATCGAGAAGGTATGCTCAAGAAAGGGCGAGCTCGAAAATATGGGTACCCGTGACGGCGGCAGTACTCACCTCGAGTTCAGAATCCCCGCAAGAGGACTTATCGGCTACCGCAGTGAGTTTATGACCGATACCAACGGCAACGGTATTATGAATCAGCTCTTTGCGGGCTACGAGCCCTACAAGGGTGATATTCAGACAAGAGAAAGAGGCTCAATCGTAGTTCACGAAACAGGCGAAAGCTCCGCTTACGGTCTTTTCAACACTCAGGACAGAGGCCGTCTCTTCATTGGTGCAGGCGTACCCGTTTACGAGGGTATGATTGTCGGCGAATGTGCAAAGAGCGAGGACGTTGTATGTAACGTATGTAAGACAAAGCATCTTACAAACACACGTGCATCAGGCTCAGACGATGCTCTCCGTCTCGTACCTCCCACCAATCTCTCACTTGAACAGTGTATGGAATTCATCAAGGATGATGAGCTTCTTGAGGTTACTCCCGTATCACTCAGACTCAGAAAGGCAATACTTTCAAAAGAGCTGAGAATGAAGAAGCAGTTCAAGAAAAATTAAGCCGGCGAGTATAATCCGCCAGCTCAAGCAAAAACCTGAAGGCAGATACACTGTATCTGCCTTGTATCTATGAGGTGAAAAAATGAAAAAATCCTCCATTTCCTATATAAGGCACATTATTCTCCCCTGCCTTGTGTATCCCGCACTGACAGGTCTTTTCACCGGTGGACTTATCTTTCTTTTCAAGCTTACAGCTTCAAAAATTGTCCCCCTTTCGGGATATATCTACTCCCTTGCAAGAGAAAATATCGCCTTTCTTCCGCTGCTTCTTATCGGTGCAGTAGTGCTCGGTCTTATTTCCTCCGCAATACTGCATTTCGCGCCCAACTGTAAGGGCGGCGGTATTCCCACATCGCTTATCATTCTCCACGGACTTGCTGATTTCAACTGGCTGAAAAGTATTTTCCTTCTTTTCCCTTCAGCAATAATAACCTACCTCGGCGGTGTCCCCCTCGGCACTGAAGGTCCCGCCGTACAGATGGGTACAGCCGTCGGAAGAGGTACGGTAAGAATATTTGCAAAAAAACGCCTCGCCTGGGACAGATACATTATGACCTCAGGCGCATCGGCAGGCTTCGCAGCGGCAACAGGCGCACCTCTGACCGGCATAATTTTCTCCTTTGAGGAAGCCCACGGCAGACTTAATCCCATGCTCTTTATGTCTTCGGCGGTAAGTGCTCTCATAAGTACTGAGGTTATGCGTTTCCTCTGTCCCCTTGCAGGAATAAGCTCAACCATATTCCACCTTGACATCCGGACTGCTATGCCCATGAAATATGCATTCTCGTCTGTTATTATCGGTCTTTTCTGCGCCACAGTTGCGGG
>JAFZFT010000082.1 GCA_017555765.1 Clostridia bacterium
AACACATCCGTCAACTGCAAGGTTACCTCTGAGTACTGCAATACCGCCTGTCTTTGAGAAGGGGTTTTCAACAGTACGGATAACAGTTTCGTCACGGTTGAATGCATTTTCGATATTCTCGCCCATTGTCTTGCCTGTGCAGGTCATAACAGAAGTATCGAGAAGTCCGAGCTTTGTAAGCTCCTTGAGTACAGCATAAACACCGCCCGCTTCATTGAGGTCCTCCATATATGTGGGGCCTGCCGGTGCGAGGTGGCAGAGGTTGGGAGTAACCTCGCTGACTGCATTTGCCATATCAAGGTTGAATTCTATACCGAGCTCATTTGCAATAGCGGGAAGATGAAGCATACTGTTTGTGCTGCAGCCGAGAGCCATATCAGCAGTAAGTGCATTCTTTATGGCGGCGGGAGTCATAATATCACGGGGACGGATATTCTTTTCAACAAGCTCCATAATCTTCATACCGGCGTGCTTTGCAAGCTCTATTCTCTTTGAATAAACTGCGGGAATAGTACCGTTGCCCTGAAGGCCCATACCGAGCACCTCTGTAAGACAGTTCATTGAGTTAGCAGTATACATACCTGAACAGGAGCCGCATGTGGGACAGGTGTTTTCCTCCCACTTTGTAAGCTCTGCGGTGTCAATTTTACCCGCCTTGTATGCACCTACAGCCTCAAACATACTTGAAAGACTTGTCTTCTTACCGTGCATTCTGCCCGCAAGCATAGGACCGCCTGAAACGAAAATTGTGGGGATATTAAGTCTTGCCGCAGCCATAAGTAGACCGGGCACATTCTTGTCGCAGTTGGGAATCATAACAAGACCGTCGAAGCCGTGAGCCATAACCATAGCCTCTGTTGAGTCAGCAATAAGATCTCTTGTTACCAGTGAGTACTTCATACCCACGTGACCCATAGCAATACCGTCGCAGACAGTAATTGCGGGGAACATTATGGGAGTACCGCCTGCCATAGCAACACCTAATTTTACGGCATCGGCAATTTTATCAAGATTTACGTGACCGGGTACGATTTCATTGTGTGACGAAACGATACCGATAAGAGGTCTTCTCTGCTCCTCATCGGTAAGACCGAGAGCGTGATAAAGGCTTCTGTGAGGGGCATTGTGGAAACCCTCAACGATTGTATCTTTAATCATTTGTAATTCTCCTTTCAATGTGCCGAAAGGCACAATTCATGACCGTCAGGTCAATTCATGCACAATAGTGCAATTCATGCCATAGGCAATTCATCATAATCATTCTTTTCCTTCTGCACTGTTTTGTTTTGCAGTATTTACAGATGCAGAAAGCATTTTTCTGAGCCTTGAACAGTCAGCAAACAGCTTATTATACTGTTCAACTGTAATTATACCCGAACTTTTGAAAATATCAAGCCAATATTCCGTTTCATAGCATTCTTTTAAGGATATCTGAAACTTATTTATAAAATCTGCCTTACTTGAGGCATAATTACCTTCGTGAATATTAGCACCGATACTTGTTCCGCTTCGCAGCAGCTGATTGATAAGTATGCTGCTTTTTTTGTTTTCCTTAAGCTCTGTGCATAAAGCTATAATCTCCACTGCAAATTCTTTGGATAAAGAAACTAACGGATTATCTTTCATAGATTACCTCTTGCTCAAAAAAGGGCAAAATGAATTGCCTTCGGCATGAATTTGCTTCGCCATGAATTTTCGCTTATGCTCAATGAATTGAATTATCCTCGGATAATTCATTAAAGGTCTGTTGTGCCTATGCTCAACAGACCTTTGTATAAACTATTAGTTGTTAATAAGCTTATCCTCGTCGCTCCATGAGTAAAGCTTTCTGATTTCCTTACCTACAACCTCTGCGGGATGCTCAGCAGCAATCTTGCGCATAGCGCCGAAGTGTACCTGTGAGCCTGCATCTGACATATCAAGAAGGAAGTCCTTAGCGAAGGTGCCGTCCTGAATATCCTTAAGAACCTTCTTCATAGCCTTCTTGGTTTCATCTGTGATGATCTTGGGACCTGTGATGTAGTCGCCGTATTCAGCAGTATTGGAGATTGAATATCTCATACCCTCGAAGCCGCTCTGATAAATAAGGTCAACGATGAGCTTCATTTCGTGGATACACTCAAAGTAAGCGTTTCTTTCGTCGTAGCCTGCTTCAACGAGAGTTTCGAAGCCTGCCTGCATAAGTGCGCAAACACCGCCGCAAAGAACAGCCTGCTCACCGAAGAGGTCTGTTTCTGTTTCTGTTCTGAAGGTTGTTTCAAGAACGCCTGCACGTGCGCCGCCGATACCGAGAGCGTAAGCGAGTGCGATTTCAAGTGCGTCACCTGTTGCATCCTGCTCAACAGCTACAAGACAGGGAACACCCTTACCGAGCTGATATTCGCTTCTTACTGTGTGGCCGGGGCCCTTGGGAGCGATCATAACAACGTTTACATTCTTGGGGGGCTTGATGCAGCCGTAGTGAATGTTGAAGCCGTGTGCAAATGCAAGAGTCTTGCCCTCTGTAAGGTTGGGCTCAATGCTTTCCTTGTAAAGCTTTGCCTGCTTCTCGTCGTTGATAAGAATCATAATCATATCTGCCTTAGCAGCAGCTTCAGCAGCTGTCATAACTGTTACGCCCTGAGCTTCAGCCTTTGCCCAGCTTTTGCTGCCCTTGTAAAGACCAACGATAACGTCAACGCCTGAATCCTTGAGGTTGAGTGCGTGAGCGTGACCCTGTGAGCCGTAGCCGATGATAGCAACTGTCTTGCCGCTGAGCTTTGCAAGATTACAGTCCTGCTGATAGTAAATGTTCTGCATAGTTAATTACTCCTTTTATTTAAAAGATATATTTTTTATTACAGGGCCCGAGGGCCGAGTTTTATTTACTTTATAAATCCGATCAGATTTCCTGACTGAACATTGTCTCTGAGCCGCGCTCAATTGCAACAATACCCGTACGGCACATTTCAAGAATACCGAGGGGCTTCATAAGCTCGATGAAGGCATCGATCTTAACAGGCTCACCCGTTACCTCAACGCTGATTGTTTCAACGGAGTAGTCGATGATTTTACCCTTATAAACCTCAGCAGCAGCCATAATCTCCGCTCTGTTGTGGGGATTATTCTTCATCTTGATTATCATAAGCTCACGTCTTATGGCACTTTCGTCAGCGAGCACCTTGACCTTCTGAACGTTATGTAATTTATTGAGCTGTGCGACTATCTGATTCTTTGTGTATTCGTCACCTGAAAGTGAAATTGTAATTCTCGAATAAGCAGGATTTTCAATTTCGCCAACGGTGAGAGTATCAATGTTGAAGGCTCTGCGGGTGAACATACTCGAAACTCTTGTAAGTACGCCCGGCTTATTATCAACATAAACCGCTATAACATATCTTCTGCTCATTAGTTATCCTCCTTTGGGATACTGACGATGATGTCATCTATTGAACCGCCGGGGGGAAGCATGGGAAGAACGAATTCATCCTCGTTTATGAGTACCTCGATAAGGGTAACACCCTCTGACTTCATTGACTCACTGAAAAGCTTTTCGAAGTCTTCCGCGTTGTCTGTCCGTACTCCCTTTGCGCCGAAGGCCTCTGCGAGCTTTACGAAGTCAGTCCTTCTGTCAAGCACGGAATTGGAGTATCTCTTACCGAAGAAGAGATTCTGCCACTGATGTACCATACCGAGCACTCCGTTGTTGAGAAGTACTATTGTAAGCGGTACGTTATAAGTAACTGCGGTAGCAAGCTCGTTGAGATTCATTCCGAAGGAGCCGTCACCGGTTATAAGCACTGTTCTTTCGCCTGTACCGATTGCGGAGCCGATAGCCGCGCCCATACCGTAGCCCATAGTACCTAGACCACCCGAGGAGATGAACTTTCTGCTCTTTTCGAAGCGGGTGAACTGTGCCGCCCACATCTGATGCTGACCAACGTCTGTAGCAACTACCGTATCTGCACTCTTGTGCTTGTTTATAGCATCGAAAATGTATTTGGGATGAAGTCCCCTTGCATTTCCGAGGTTTTCCTTTTCAATAAGAGACTCCTCTTTTTTGAGCTCTTCAATTTCAGCCTTCCATTCGGGTCTTTCCTTTTTCTCCACTGCATTGAGAATTCTTGAAAGAGAATCCTTAAGATCACCCACAAGTGCAACGTCAACCATAATATTCTTATTGATTTCCGCTCTGTCAACATCAAGCTGAATTATCTTTGCACCCTTACAGTACTTCGCGGTGTTACCCGTAGCTCTGTCACTGAAGCGTACGCCGATGCCAATTATAAGGTCTGCACTCTTGTTTGCCATTGATGAAGCGTAATGACCGTGCATTCCCTGCATACCGAGGAATGACTCATAGTCACTGTCGATAAGTGAAAGTCCCATAAAGGATGAGCCTATGCAGCCATCAATCTTTTCGCAAAGAGCCTTGACATCCTCTGCCATATCTCTGCTGCCTGCACCACCGCCTACATATATATACGGTCTTTCGCATTCGTTGATAAGCTTAACCGCTTCCTCAACCCTCTTGTCTCTCGACTTTCTTTCAGGAAGACGGGGCACGACACCCTCGGGAGTAAACTCCGTAACAGCAAGCTGAACATCCTTGGGAATGTCAACGAGTACGGGACCGGGTCTGCCTGACTTTGCAAGCTGAAATGCCTCACGAAGGCAAGGTGCAAGGTCGTTTATATCCTTAACGAAGTAGTTATGCTTTGTGATGGGAAGGGTAACACCCGTAATATCAATTTCCTGGAAGCTATCCTTACCGATAAGATGAGTGGGTACGTTACCCGTGATTGCAACCATAGCGACCGAGTCAAGCATTGCATTTGCAATACCCGTAACAAGGTTTGTCGCACCGGGTCCCGAGGTAGCAATAACAACGCCTACCTTACCCGTAGCTCTCGCATAGCCGTCAGCCGCGTGGGCGGCTCCCTGCTCGTGAGCGGTGAGGATATGATTAATTCTGTCCCCTGCCTTGTAAAGAGCGTCATATATGTTAAGCACCTGACCGCCGGGATAACCGAAAACATCGGTAACACCCTGCTCTATAAGGCACTCGGTTACAATCTGTGAACCTGTAAGCTTCATTTTAAAACTCCTTTTTACGGGAAATTCTGTCAATTTCCCCGTCGGGATAATATCCCTATACTAAAAAACAAATATACGGATGATATTATATCACTTCGAAAATACAATGTCAACAGATTTGTACTTTAAAGTAGAAAAGTACGGACATAAAAAAGAGCGGAGTATTTTTATACTCCGCAAAAATTGTTTAAGCTGCTATTTTCTCGAGATCCTCTTCTGTAAGACGTGCTGCCTTTCTTTCCTTCTTTTCCTTAACTGTATAGAAGGTAAAGAGGGCGATTGCAGTTACAATACAGCAAATCATAGCATAAAGCATATCAACGTTTGTATCGAAAAGCTGCCAGTTTGTAACCACTGCTTCTATACTGCCGTCGTCTGCATATTCGATTCTGTTGTTGTTTACGCTTTCGCCGAAAAACTTAACAAAGAGTGTCTCAAGGTGATCATAGTCATCACCGGGCTCATAGCGCTGAAGAGCTGAGCCCTCCCAGAAGTAGTCGCAGAGGAATTCGTAGTTTTCCCAGATAACGATAACAAAGCAGGAGAAGCCTGCAGATGCCAGGGTTCTGTTGAAGGGAGAAATTCTTTCGTTCTTTTTTGAGAAGCTGTTAACAAGCTCATTACCGATAAGAACAACAATACCGCCTGTGAAAAGGTGTACAATCTTATCCCAAGTAGGAATCTCGTGATAAAAGTCAAGGCCCTGACCGAAGAAGGATGCTACAAAAGCAGTCAAATTTATCCATGTCTGCATTCTGAGTGTCATATTCTTTATGGGCTTGATAAAGAAGAAAAGCTTTCTCACGATAGGTACTGTAAAGGTAGCAAGGAAACAACCTGCGATCTGCACAATTCTGATGCTGAAGTTACCTTCGTCTATAAACTTTATTTTGAAAATATAGGCGAGTACACTGAGAAGTGCAATTCTCATAATCCACCAGACAATGTATTCGAAAACGGTAATTCCGTTTGCAATTACATGCTTGTCAATCCACGATTTGATTTTATCCATAGCAAAATGCCTCCGTTTTTATTATAACACCCGTGTATAATACCACAAAGCTAACGGCAAATAAAGAAATTTGACAGATTTGTAACTTTTTCGACCCCTTAATCGGAAAGGTCAACAAATTAACACCCACACAGCCGCTTTTTTTGTGATGAATTGTGTTATATCTGAATTATATAGCGGGAAACAGCGGAGAATTCGTTACAAAATCGTAACCGGTTGAGGTCATTCCGTACCGAGATAAAAGAGAGGTACGCCTCGCGAAATTTACAAGCTCTTTACTGAACACGTATTCACTGTTCGGAAAGGAGCTTATTAATGAAAATGTCAACCGAAGCAAGGATGAGCAATCATCATCTCACTGACAAAAGCAATGAAAAAGTCATTTGTTTTGTCTTAACGGAGGTGATATTATGTCGGTAGATAACATCTTATCTGACAATCAGGAGGTAGTACCTTTGACAACTGACCTTGAGGGACTGAACGAGGTTTACAGAGATATAGCCGATGAAATAGGTCTGGAAAACACGCTGATAATATTCAAGCTGTTTCACGGCACACAGATTTCATTCCCCAACAGACTTTTTTCAAAGGAATATACGCACCAGGCCATACTTAACGAGTACAACGGCAAAAACGTATCACAGTTGGCACAGAAATACAATTACTCCGAAAGGAGTATATGGCGTATTATCAAAAATAAAAGCATCAGGAGGACAGACAAATGAAAAACAAAACAGAAAGAAACGGACGAAAGTCAAGGAAAAAGCTATTGGTGATTCTACTGGGAATCGTCCTGATTTTAGCCTTAGCTTCTTTGAGCGGCAATCAACCCGCAGAGGATACAGGCAACACCTCGCCCAAAGAGCAGACACAGTACATAAAAAACTATGTGGGCAAAAACTGCGCATCAATCGGATATACCGCAGTAAACGGAAAGCGTATGGACAGATACGGTGCAGGAACAATTGACCTCATCCTCGTAACTGATGACGGCTCATTTGTTGACCCCGAAGACAAAGAAACATTAAAGAACTATGTAGTAACAGAGCAAAGTCTTGCACCTGATACAGAGTTTACCCTGACCTTCTACAAGTCAAGCAGCGGAGTCGGCTACAGCTCTCTTGTGGAATCTCAGAGTATCGAAGAAATCGAGCTGACCGTAAAAAGATTAGCCTCGGACACAGTACCCGATGAGGATACCGAAGAAGTGACAGAGCCTGTCACAACAGAAAAAATTGAGGATTCTTCCGACGGTATACGTTCCGAATTCAAAGCCGCAATGGACAGCTACGAAAGCTTCATGAATGAATATGTTGATTTCATGAAAAAGTATACGGACAACCCCGGCGACATAAGTCTTCTTGCGGATTACGCAGATTATATGAGCAAATATTCGAATTTCGTTGAAGACTTTGAAGAATGGGACGATGACGAAATGAACGCCGCAGAAACAGCTTACTATATCGATGTGCAGGCGAGAGTAAGCAAAAAACTTCTTGAAATTGCATAACAATAAATCAAAAAAATCCGAAGCAACCGCCGATTGGCAACAGCTTCGGATTTTTCTTTTTGGTGGAGATGGCGGTAATCGAAGCTCACGCGACCTTCGTTGCTTCGCAACCTTCCGCATTGTTTGTCCCTTTTGCTCACGCAAAAGATGGACGGTTGCGGTTTCGATACCGCACATAAAAAAAGAAAACAACCCAAGCTCTGCCTTTCAGTAAAGCTCAGATTGTCTTTTTGGTGGAGTATCAATATATGTATCCGAAACGCTAATCAATCTGTCGAAGGGGACAGTTTCTGTCCCCTCACGATAGTTGAAAACTAATTCTATTTTATCTTTATAAACTACAACTGAATTGAGAAATGTGTTTACTAAGCACTTACGTGCTTCAAGGCTGTCAATTTTGAATTTACGAAGCTCATACAACCAATATCTTATACATTCTCTCGGAACAAGAGGTTTGTGAAGTTGTTCCTTTGCAATGAGTATTTCCAATTCCTCTTTGCTCTTTTCCAGTTTATCCAAACGCTCTTTTGTTGACGAATTGTAAATGCCGTTCTGAATGGCATTAAGCATATTTTCAATGCCTCGTTTAACATCACTCAATTGTTTCTTCAAAGCAGGAAGAGCCACATTATCTTTTTCCTGTTCTTGCATAGCGATATCAATTATTTGTTCAACGGTATCATCGTCCATAATGGTTTTCATTATGTGTGTAAGAACAAGATTTTCAAGAATATCCTTTTTAATACCCTTTCTGCTGTCGCATCCTTTTTTGCGTTTTGCACTTATACACTTATAATAACGATACTGTTGATTGTTTCTGCCTCTGCCGATTTCACCTACCATAATTGAACCACAGTCACCGCAGAATAGTTTTGTTGTTAGCAGATAATCATCGACTGCCTTATGACTTGCAGGAGCTTTTTTGTTTTTCTCTAATGTTTTTTGAACTCTTTCAAATAAGTCTGTAGGAATTATCTGTGGAATACCACACTCTGTAACATGATTACTGTATCTATATTCACCCAAATATTTACGGTTCTGAAGCATACGTTGTGTTGCACTTAAATTTAATTTGTGACCTCGGGCGGTACGCAATCCCATTTCGTTAACAATTTCTGTAACTTCTTTCATCGTCTTTCCTGAAACATAAAGTTTGAAAGCCTCAAGAACAATAGGTGCAGCTTGTGGGTCTATTTCATACATTTGCTCAGAATTTATAAGATAACCTATGGTTTTTGTACCACCATTAAATTTGCATTTAAGAGCATTTTCTGTAAGACCTCTTGTTATCTTTTCACTTAATTCTGCTGAATAATATTCAGCCATGCCTTCAAGCATGGATTCAAGAAGTATTCCTTCTGCTCCGCGGGATATTGTTTCAGTTACAGAAACGACCTTGACTGAATTTTTGTTAAGCACATTTTTGTAATGAGCAGAGTCATAACGGTTACGAGCAAAACGGTCAAGCTTCCACACAAGGATTATATCAAATAATTTGCGTGAGCTGTCATGAATCATTTTTTGAAATTGAGGTCTGTTATCTGTTTTTGCGGATAGTGCTCTGTCAATATACGAATTTATAATCTTAATACCGTTTCTTTCGGCATAAGATTTACACTCTCTGAGCTGACCATCAATAGACTCTTCTTTTTGATTATCACTTGAATATCGTGCATAAATTACTGCTGTCATAATTTTTATTCCTCCTTATTTTTTAGGGGTGCAATTTTTTTACACCCCTATTATCTGATTAAACATCTTCTTCTGTCAAAGGTGCAGTATCTGCATTTTCAGGTTTTTGCTGTCTGCAGTTAATTACATTTTCCTCTTTTGAGAAAAACTCTGTAATATCATACCAGACACAACGCACGAAATTTTCAAGGGCATAGGTATCTATAGGCAGTGTGCATTCTGCTTTTGTGCCGCTTAAAGTTCTTATAAAATCTGCTTTTATAATTTCATAGTACTCTTTTATTTTCTTTATAACTTCTGTAATTCTAATAATAAACATCTCCTTATTTTTTATTTCTATCGGGGTGTTAGGGGTTAAACCCTTAACAAGCGGAATTTGTGTCCGTACAAATTCAATGCTTGTTAAGACTTTGCTGTGGCAAAAAAGTCGTAGCAAGCAATTGTGTGGACTCAAATTCAGTGCTTGTTAAGACTAATGCCACGACATTTAACGCTCCCACTGACGCTGTTTTTGAAGCACCATTGCATAACGGGCAAGAGCCTTTTCAGTTATCTCTTCCATCTTTTTCGGTGGCATATCTTTCTTAAAATATTTTTTGAAAGTTTCAATCGGGATTTTTACATACTCTTTTTGATTAGCTTTTTGCTCCTGCATTATTTCAAAGATTACATCCATAGTGAGTTTTTTCTCATCACTTAACTTATGCATACGCTGTGCCTGAGAGAGCGACGGAATGCAATCTTCACTTTCAATAGTGGTGATTAAATTGCATTGTTCCTCTTCGGTTAAATAGGAAAGCTCAACCGCAGGAGTGAGAGAAATTCTTTTTTCATCAACCATATCAAGAAGAGTCGGTTGTAAATAATTCAATCGGATATACCTCTGAATCTGCATTCGGGAATCAGGCATTGTTTCTGCGAGCTTTTCATCACTGCGAAACTTCGTCCCAACTTGTGACGAAGTTAAATCAGACCTTGCACCTTGCTTTTTAATTGCATCGTGTTTCATTTTATACGCACGTGCTT
>JAFZFT010000010.1 GCA_017555765.1 Clostridia bacterium
GAAAAAGCCGAACCCTATCAAATAGCAAGATTCAAGCAAGTAATCTCATTTTTAACAGAAACCGGAATCATATAAGAAATTCCAGAAATCCAAAAATTTGAAAAAGGTCTTCTCACTTTAAACAAATTCAAATTGAAGTAAACAGAAACACATTATTAGCTAATCTGCATCTGATTAAGATGCGTTGACATAAACAACTAAATTTGAAAACTACAGATGTGGAGGTTCACTCTTACCACAACCTCTACATCATTGATATAGTAAAATAACAAAACTAAAATTAACAGATAAGGAGAATAATTAAATGAATAATAATATAACACCCATCCCCGATACCGTAATTCTTTACACAGTATCAGAAGTAGCAAAAATACTCAAAACCAACCGAGGATATGTATACCAGCTCATCAACGCAGGTATCCTCCCCTGCGTACAGATAGGAAACAAAAAGATTCGTCACGATGCACTTGCTGATTTCTTGAAAAAGGCCGAAGGCTACAATTACACAGACCCGTATAACATCGTGAAGGCGTCATAAGGAAGGAGAAAACAATGAAAGATATATCCGTATTTAAGGTATATAAGAAGCAGGACGGGAAGGCTACCAATGAGGTAGCCTCCTGGGCTTACAGATTTGAAAGAAAAAAGCCGAAGCCCAACGGAACACGTGATATCGCCTATAGGCAGGGTTTTAAAACAAAAACCGAAGCCACGGAAGCCGGACGTAAGGCTTTCAACATCGAATACGGCATTATTCCTGACCCTGAAAAAAGTAAGGAATCAAAGTTCAGAAGAATGCAGTTTGAGTGTTATGTAAATAATCACTGGCTCACTACCAAAGATAAAGCATGGAAGGCTACGACAAAAGAGGGCTACAAAAAGAAGCTTAAAAGCCACATTTTCCCGACACTCGGCAATACCCCGCTCGGTCTTATAGATCACGAAATGCTGCAAAAGTTTTTTGATACTCTTTATTTTGAAACGGCTTTATCATTGGAAACAATACAGAATCTGCGATATCTCTTATCACAGATCTTCGGACATGCAGTTAACAACAAGCATCTTACAGCTAATCCCATGGCAAATGTAACCAGACCCAACACAAGAGTTGAGTCATCGGTAAAAAAGAACAAGCAAAAAAGAGATGCTATCCCTGACGACGTAATTCAAAAAATACTCGAAAGATTCCCTGAGGGTACCGCAACATACATACCTATGAAGCTTTGTATTCTGGCAGGCTTAAGACGTGGTGAGGCATTTTCTTTAGCTTGGACTGATATAGACTTCAACAATCATTGCATCTATGTCAGAAGACAGCTTCAGCGAAAAACACCGTCTCAGGAGCTTATGCCAAGAGAAAAAGAAGTTGTCGCTC
This sequence comes from Clostridia bacterium, assembly GCA_017555765.1. GTDB lineage: Bacteria > Bacillota > Clostridia > Oscillospirales > Acutalibacteraceae > UBA6857. The sequence continues at coordinate 1,376 of JAFZFT010000010.1, forward strand.
AACATCCGGAGCTTGATGGTTTTCATTGGTACACAACAAATCCGAAGTATGAATCAAAAAGAGTTGTACCAATGGTACCTGAGCTTGAAGAAATTCTTCTCAGAGAAAAAGAAAAGCAGGATTTTTACAGAAAAATGCTTGGTAAAAAGTACATACAGTATTATTACACGAAAAGTACCGAGCCAGTAAAAATAACAGACTACAAAAGCTTTAACGAAGGAAAAAATGATAACGATTACGAAAACGGCATCATAAACACTCTCGGCATCGGTTATCCGATTGACTTCGTAAACAGAAGGCCTGACGGAGAGCTTATTACAGATTCGGTTACACAACACCTTAGCAGAATCGTAAGAGGCAAGGAAAACGAAGCTGCTATATATGAGGATTTCAATATCCACTCCCTCAGGCATACTTTCTCATCTAACCTCAGAGCCCGGAATTATCCCGAACACATCATTCAGGAGCTTATGGGACACAAATCTCCCAAGGAAACAAAAACATATATGCACCTGACAGATGATGAGTTCAGCTACACAATGTCAAGATTTACAACCGACACCACAAAGACCAATGCACTGACAGAATTGCTGCTAAAAGCTGACCTGTCAGAAGAAAAATTAAACGCTATTAAAAATATTATTAATAATTAAAGAAAGGAATTAAATACCATGGTAAATAGTAATCATTTTGAACCCCTTCACGACAAAGTTGCCCAGTTGGAAAATGACTTTGAAAATTTCGAACTTATTGTAAGTACACACGATAAACTTTTTGAAAGATTTTTTGATTTCGATAAAGCTGTTCATCCCTGTGAAGGTGAAGATATGGAAATTTTTGCTTCTCTCAAAAAAATAATTTCATATGACTTCAAGAGACTTTCAACGCTTCAGGAAAGATTGGAGCTTGTCTATTTAAGAATGATAATCTCAAAAGAAGAAGAAAAATACTTCAAAAGATTTCAGACGGTTTCAGAGAAAATCGTCGAAAAAAGAAAGCTGTTAGAAAAAGCTTCTGGAAACTTCTCTTTTTAATACAACAAGCGGAGTTTTAGCTCTGTAATATGAACTTTACAAAATCAGCCTCAAACCACTCGAAAATGGGTGGTTTGAGGCCTTATTTTTTTACAACTCGATTTCTTGTAAAGTTTTGTAAAGTTTTTGGCCCCAAAACGGCAAAAAATCACCTGTTCATCGCTGAACAGGTGATTCATCTAAAAGGCTGAAAACCCTTTATTTATCTATTACTTTGAAGCTTCTTCAATAGCAACTGCACATGCAACAGTCATACCAACCATGGGGTTGTTACCTGCGCCCATAAGGCCCATCATTTCTACATGAGCGGGAACTGATGAAGAACCTGCGAACTGAGCGTCTGAGTGCATTCTGCCCATTGTGTCTGTCATACCGTAGGAAGCAGGACCTGCTGCCATGTTGTCGGGATGAAGGGTACGGCCTGTACCGCCGCCTGATGCAACTGAGAAGTAGCTTACGCCGTTTTCAACACACCACTTCTTGTATGTGCCTGCAACGGGATGCTGGAAGCGAGTGGGGTTGGTTGAGTTACCTGTGATGGAAACACCAACGTTTTCAAGCTTCATAATAGCTACGCCTTCGGGAACGTTGTCTGAACCGTAGCACTTAACCTTAGCTCTGTCACCGTTTGAGTAAGCGATTTCGTTTACAACCTTAACAGTTTCTGAGTAGGGATCGAATTCAGTCTGAACATATGTGAAGCCGTTGATTCTTGAGATGATCATTGCAGCGTCCTTGCCGAGACCGTTGAGGATAACGCGGAGAGGCTGAGTTCTAACCTTGTTAGCGTTAAGAGCAATTTTGATTGCGCCTTCAGCAGCAGCAAAGCTTTCGTGACCTGCAAGGAAGCAGAAGCATTCTGTTTCTTCTGAAAGAAGCATCTTACCGAGGTTACCGTGGCCGAGACCAACCTGACGGTTGTCAGCAACTGAACCGGGGATACAGAAGCTCTGAAGACCGATACCGATAGCTGCAGCAGCATCAGCAGCCTTTGTGCAGCCCTTCTTGATTGCGATTGCACAACCAACTGTGTATGCCCACTTTGCGTTTTCGAAAGCGATGGGCTGAGTTTCTTCTACGATCTTGTAAGGATCAATGCCCTTAGCTGCGCAGATGTCTTTACATTCTTCAACTGAAGAAATGCCGTATTCATTAAGAACAGCAAGAATCTTGTCGATTCTTCTTGCATAGTTTTCAAATAATGCCATGTTCGTTTACCTCCTTATTCCTTACGGGGATCGATATACTTAGCAGCATCAGCGAATCTGCCGTAAGTACCCATAGCCTTGTTATAAGCTGTTGTGGGATCGTCGCCCTTCTTGATGAAGTCTGTCATCTTGCCGAGTGAAACGAATTCATAGCCGATAACCTGATCATCTTCGTCAAGAGCCATTCTTGTTACATAGCCTTCTGCCATTTCAAGGTAACGAACGCCCTTAACCTTTGTGCCGTACATTGTACCAACCTGTGAACGGAGGCCCTTACCAAGGTCTTCGAGACCTGCGCCGATAAGAAGACCGTCCTCTGAGAATGCTGACTGGCTTCTGCCGTAAACGATCTGAAGGAAGAGTTCACGCATAGCGGTGTTGATAGCGTCACAAACAAGGTCTGTATTGAGAGCCTCAAGGATTGTCTTGCCGGGAAGGATATCACTAGCCATAGCAGCTGAGTGAGTCATACCTGAGCAGCCGATTGTTTCAACAAGAGCTTCCTCAATGATACCGTTCTTAACGTTGAGTGAAAGCTTACATGCGCCCTGCTGAGGTGCACACCAGCCTACACCGTGTGTGAAAGCGGAGATATCCTTGATTTCGTAAGCCTTTGTCCATAAGCCTTCCTGAGGAATGGGTGCGGGGCCGTGGTTCGGTCCTTTTTTGACCGTACACATCTGTTCAACTTCATGTGAATAATTCATGTTGTTCAATTGCTCCTTTCGGAATATATTATTGGTTTTGTATTTTACCGCTTAATATAATAACAAATTTTTTTCCTACTTTCAATAGTGACAGCATATTTTTTTAGGATATGGATATATATTTTTTATATAATTCAGATTACAGTACGGCGACACTGCGCTCAGGGTGAGATACTGCCTCCTTCCTACCCCGTGAAGACAGACTGTAAGAAAGTGTACAACAAAAAAGCAGAGGGTATCACACCTCTGCTTTTCGCATATATTACGGAAGCTTTATATCCGTCCAGCCTTCTGCGTCACACTGACCATAAGTGTTACTGCCAACCACAACAACTGTACCGTCAGACTTAAGGCCTACAGTGTGGTCGGACGCTGTGGAAACTGCAATGATATCCGTCCAGGCTCCGACATCACACTGACCATAACTGTTACTACCTGCCACAACAACGGTACCGTCGGATTTAAGTCCTACGGTATGATTCCGCAACGGCGAAGCTGCAACGATATCCGTCCATCCTTTTACATCACCCTGACCGTGAGTGTTGCAACCGACCGAAACAACTGTACCATCAGATTTAATTCCGACGGTATATCTGTCACCCGCTGAAATTGCAACGATATCTGTCCAGTCTTCCACATTACACGCTTCTAAACTGTTATCACCGACAGCAACAACAGTACCGTCAGATTTAAGACCTGCGCTGTGACAATCCCCTGCTGAAACAGCAATGATATCTGTCCAGTTGTTCACTTCACACAGTTCCTTATAGTTATAACCGGCGGCAACAACAGTACCATCGGATCTGAGGCCTAAAGTATGGATATCACCCGCTGAAATTGCAACAATATCTGTCCAATCTTCCACATTGCACTGTTCCTTATGGTTATCACCAACAGCAACAACGGTGCCATCGGATTTAAGAGCTACGCTGTGGAAGTTACCTGCTGAAACAGCAACGATATCTGTCCAACCTTCCACATTGCACTCACCGTATTCGTTATAACCGACAGCAACAACAGTACCGTCAGTTTTAAGTCCTAAAGTGTAGCTGACACCTGCCGAAACAGTTTCTCTTACAGATATTTCATCCCAAAGCTCAAGGCTCTTTTCTTTTGCATCCTTGTAGTCACCGCACTTACCGAAAGCAATAGCCGCTTCAGCAATCTTACCTTCATCAAGAAGTGCCTGTGCTGACAAATAATCAGATTCGTTTACCTTCTCTGTACTGGCTTCACAATCTTCAGGCTCCGTCAATACAACTGTTGTTTCAGCATTTTTTCCGTCCTCAATAGGATCAGCTGCCTCTTTGTTGTTCGTCAGAATAATTACAAGAGCCGCGATTACACAAATAACAAGTATTAAAGCAACAGTACCACGTCTGATTGGCTTCTTAGATGTACGTTTCTGTTCTGCCTTACACTCTTCTTCAGCATCAATAATTTCTGCACCGGTCTGTGCCGCCATAAAATTCAGCCTCCTTGAACTCAAATGTATATTAAATATACCAAAATCTCCGTTTTTTGTCAATTGTGAAAGTATACCCACGAGAAACGAGACGGAGTATGATCTGATAAGCGAGGAAAGACGGAAGGCGGCTCATAAAAGATTGGAAAAAGAGTGGGAAATGAGCTGATTTTTATGCATTTGCATACAATTGCATACACTTGTATACAAACGATACTGATAATGTAAATGTAAATGTTAATGTTAATGTTAATGACAATGTACCTGATAATGTAAATGCTCCTGTTAATGAAAAAGAAAATGAAAATGCGCTTGCGCCAAAAAAATCTATCTAAAAAAAGGTAAAACAGTTTTCCACACCTCAAAAAGGGTAGTTTTCCACATAAAAACGTGGAAAAGATGTAGAAAAGCTTGTGGAATCAACATTTTTTCAACATCTATCTGGCGGGGCGGGTGACTGTTACCGTTCAACACACTGTCGGGCGCAATTCTGCCTTTTGCATTTTGCATTCTGCATTAAAAAAGCCACCCGAAGGTGGCTTTCTCGAGATTATCTGTCAAACATAGGTCTTGCAACGTAGCTTGTGTGAAGAAGCTCGTGTGCCTTGTGGCTGTTGGGCTCGCCGAGATATTCAGCGTAAACAGTCTTAACATCCTCGTTTTCGTGGCTCTTTCTCTGAGGACGGTTTGCATCGTTCTCGTAAAGTGCCTTTGCTCTGAGAGCCTTGAGGTCAACTGTGTTACGTACTGAAGCGGGCTGAACAGGCTGACCGCCACCGTTGATACAACCGCCGGGGCATCCCATGATTTCGATGAAGGTGTAGTCAGCAGTGCCGTCCTTAACCTTATCCATGAGTACCTTTGCGTTCTTTGTACCTGAAGCGATAGCAACCTTGATTTCAGTACCGTCGAGGTCGTACTTAGCCTCCTTAACACCTTCCATACCGCGTACATCGTGGAATTCGGGATTGTCAAGGCTCTTGCCTGTGATAACCTCAGCAGCAGTACGGAGAGCTGCCTCCATAACACCGCCGGTAGCACCGAAGATAACTGCGGCACCTGTACCCTGACCGAGAGGAGCGTCGCAATCCTCGTCGGGAAGATATGCAAACTTGATACCTGCGGCATCAATCATTCTGCCGAGCTCTCTTGTTGTGAGTACATAGTCAATATCGGGATAGCCTGCACCTGCTTCGTCTGCTCTGCCGCATTCGAACTTCTTAGCGGTACAGGGCATAATAGCAACGGAAACGATATCCTTGGGGTCAATGCCGTTCTTTTCAGCGTAGTAGCTCTTGATGATAGCGCCCTGCATCTGCATGGGTGACTTACAGCTTGAAAGGTGGTCAAGCTCTGTGGGATAGTAGTGCTCACAGTACTTGATCCAGCCGGGTGAGCAGGATGTAATCATGGGAAGAACTCCGCCGTTCTTAACTCTGTCGAGAAGCTCGGTTGCTTCCTCCATAATTGTAAGGTCAGCAGCGAAGTTGGTATCAAATACCTTGTCGAAGCCGAGGCGACGAAGTGCGGCAAACATCTTGCCGGTTACGTCTGTACCGATGGGCATATCGAAGCATTCACCGAGAGTTGCACGTACTGCGGGAGCAGCCTGAACAACAACGTGCTTTGTAGGATCGCTGATAGCTGAGAATACCTTTTCTGTATCATCCTTTTCATAGATAGCACCAACGGGGCAGTTAACAATACACTGACCGCAGGAGATGCATGAGGTTGAGCCGAGAGGAAGCTCGAAGGGTGATGCAATGTGAGTGTCGATACCTCTTGCGTTTGCACCGATAACGCTGATGCCCTGATTGTCACAGGCAGCAACACAGCGGCGGCAGAGGATACACTTGTTGTTATCTCTTACCATATGAGCAGCTGAATAGTCAAGCTCGTAAACGGGCTTACTGCCGTCGTACTTGTCATCTTCAACCACATTGTATTCCTTACAGAGTCTCTGAAGCTCACAGTTGCCGCTTCTTACACATGTAAGGCACTTTCTTTCGTGAGTTGAAAGGATAAGCTCAAGAGTTGTTCTTCTTGACTTACGTACCTTCTCGCTGTTTGTGAAGATTTCTGTTCCGTCTCTTTCGATGGGGAATACACAAGCGGCAACAAGGCTTCTTGCACCTACAACCTCTACAACGCAGAAGCGGCAGGCACCGATTTCGTTCATTTCCTTAAGATAGCAGAGAGTGGGGATTTCAATACCTACCATTCTTGCTGCATCGATGATTTTTGTACCGTAAGGTACGCTGCAAGGAATATTATTAATTTTAATGTTGAGCATTTTTTCCATTTTTACGTACCTCCTTATTTCTTGATAATAGCGCCGAACTTACATGAATCAATACATACGCCGCACTTGATACACTTGCTTGTATCGATTGAGTGAGCCTGCTTAACTGCACCTGAGATAGCACCTACGGGGCACTTTCTTGCACAGAGAGTACAGCCCTTACACTTGTCAGCCTCGATTGAGAATGAGAGAAGCTTCTTACATACGCCTGCAGGACACTTCTTATCAACAACGTGAGCAACATATTCCTCACGGAAGAACTTAAGAGTTGCAAGTACGGGGTTGGGAGCTGTCTGACCGAGACCGCAGAGTGAATTTTCCTTGATGTAATGGCAGAGCTCTTCGAGCTTGTCAAGATCCTCAAGAGTAGCCTTACCCTCTGTAATCTTGTCAAGCATTTCGAGAAGACGCTTTGTACCGATACGGCAGGGAGTACACTTACCGCAGGATTCGTCAACTGTGAAGTCGAGGAAGAACTTTGCGATGTCAACCATACAGTTGTCCTCGTCCATAACGATGAGACCGCCTGAGCCCATCATACAGCCGATAGCAGTAAGGTTGTCGTAGTCAATGGGAGTATCCATAAGTGAAGCAGGGATACAGCCGCCTGAGGGACCGCCTGTCTGAGCAGCCTTGAATGCCTTGCCGCCGGGAATACCACCGCCGATTTCGTAGATAACGTCACGAAGAGTAGTACCCATAGGTACCTCAACAAGACCTGTATTCTTGATCTTACCGCCGAGTGCGAATACCTTTGTACCCTTTGACTTTTCGGTACCCATTGAAGCGAACCAGTCAGCACCCTTGCGGATGATAGCGGGAATGTTAGCGAAGGTTTCAACGTTGTTTTCTGTTGTGGGCTTGCCGAAAAGACCCTTTACTGCGGGATAGGGAGGACGGGGTCTGGGCTCACCGCGGTTACCTTCGATTGAGGTCATAAGAGCAGTTTCCTCACCGCAAACGAATGCACCTGCACCGAGCTTGATGTGAAGGTCGAAGTCGAAGCCTGAATTGAAGATGTTCTTACCGAGAAGACCGAGCTCCTTAGCCTGATTGATAGCAATCTGAAGACGTGCAACAGCGATGGGGTACTCAGCACGAACGTAAACATAACCTTCTGTAGCACCTGTAGCATAGCCGCAGATAGCCATAGCCTCGATGATACAGTGGGGGTCACCTTCAAGCACTGAACGGTCCATGAATGCACCCGGGTCACCTTCGTCAGCGTTACATACAACATACTTCTGGTCAGCCTTGTTAGCAGCAGTGAAGCTCCACTTGAGACCTGTGGGGAAGCCGCCGCCGCCACGTCCGCGAAGACCTGAATCCTTGACAATCTGAATTACCTGCTCAGGAGTGAGCTCAGTAAGACACTTTGCAAGAGCCTGATAGCCGTCATATGCGATATATTCATTGATATCCTCGGGATTGATAACACCGCAGTTCTTAAGAGCAACTCTGTTCTGAGTCTTGTAGAAATTGGTGTCGTTAAGACCCTTGATTTCTGTGGGAGTAACTGTTTCGGTGTAAAGAAGACGCTTAACCATACGACCCTTGAGAAGATGCTCCTCAACAATTTCGGGTACGTCCTCAACCTTAACCTCTGAATAGAAGCAGCCTTCGGGATATACAATCATAATGGGGCCGAGTGCGCAAAGACCGAAGCAGCCTGTACGGATTACCTGTACTTCATTTTCAAGACCCTTTGCCTTGAGCTCAGCTTCCATTGTTTCGATAATTTTCTGTGAGTTTGAGGAGGTACAGCCGGTACCGCCGCAAACAAGCACGTGTGAACGATACATTATGTTTCCTCCTTATTCCTTAATAGCACCGATTGTGTATTCGGCAACGGGATTGCCGTTAACGATGTGGTCAACGATAATCTTTGCAACCTTTTCCTCTGTGAGCTGAATATAGGTAACCTTTTCCTTACCGGGTACCATTACCTCTGCGATGGGCTCATACTGGCACATACCGATACAGCCGGTCTGTGCAACGGTAACGTGCTGAATGTTACGCTTTGTGATTTCTTCAACAAACTTATTCATAACGGGTCTTGCGCCTGCTGCGATACCGCAGGTAGCCATACCTACAACGATTCTTGTAGCCTCTGTTGAGCCGTCACGTGTTGTCATATTGAGCTTTGCAGCATCTCTGAGAGCCATAAGTTCTTCAAGTGATTTCATTTGTATTTACACCTCCGTGAGTTGTTTAGTGTTTTCTTTTATAAAATCCGTAAGCCAGCTTACTATACTCGGCTCGTTAAGAGGTACGTCACCGAGAATTTCCTTAAGCTGTCTTGTGTCCACGGTGAATTCCCTTTCGTCAAGCCTTCTTCTGTAAAGAAAGTCCGTATGCAAATTCATCGTGATAAGAATAACAACAGTTGATGTAAGGTCGCCTATGGGAGTAAAATCCACATGGTCTGTTTTAAAGGTGGCACGCACCCTCGTACCGACTCCGACCTCGCTTTCAATTTCAAGTGAGCCGCCTGTCATTTCCGCCGCCATCTTGAAAAGAGGAATACCCAGCCCGACCTTTCTCGTGGTACGGGTAGTGAAGAAGGGGTCGATAACCGACTGTACCTGCTCCTGTGTCATCCCCTTGCCGTTGTCATAAATACCGATAAGAAGCTCATTATCCGCAGTGCTCTGACTTACCTCAATTTCAATTAACGAGGCCTTTGCCGAGATGGAATTCTGGGCTATGTCAAGCACATTGAGTGAAAGCTCTCTCATCAGTCCTTGTATTTTGCAAGAATGCCTGCAACATCAGCTGCGGTAATTTTGCCGTAAACGTCATCATTGACTGTCATAACGGGAGCAAGACCGCAAGCACCGATACAACGGCATGCTGTGAGTGAGAATCTGCCGTCAGCGGTACATTCCTCTGCACCGATACCGAGCTGAGCTGAAAGCTCGTCAAGAATTTCCTGAGCGCCCTTAACATAGCAAGCAGTACCGAGACAAACTGAGATAGCGTACTGACCCTTGGGTGAAAGAGCAAACTGAGCGTAGAAGGTTGCTACACCGTATACCTTTTCAAGGGGTACCTTCATTCCGTCGGCAATTTTCTGCTGAACCTCAAAGGGAAGGTAGCCGTAGATACCCTGAGCTTCCTGCATAACGTGCATAAGCTTACTCACGTCAGGTGTGCATTCAGCGATAACTGCATCAAGCTTTGCTGCCTGTTCAGCGGTGTCTTTGAACGGGATTGTGCTGATTTTCTTAAGCATTGACTTTTATCCTCCTTTAACGGTTTTTCCGTATAAGTTTTGTAAGATATGAGCTGCGTTTTTACATAATAACTCATAATAATCCATACTACTGAATGATAACACATTCATCCAAAAAAATCCACTGATTTCCAAAGAAAATGCCGTCTTCGGAGTTAATTGAACAAAATGACTAATTCTTTTGTGGAATTTGATAATAGGAACTAGGGAATAGGGATTAGGGAATAGGGACTAGTTGCCGTATATTTGGCGGCGGATACTGTACTGTCAGCACCATATTGCCCGCGTACAAAACAAACCGCTTTTTTCGAAAAAACCTATTGACATTCGCACATAAAAGTGCTAAAATCTCTATACCTATTATATATAGGAAAAACCGAATATTTCATTTATGATAGAGGCGCGATTCAGCATCAGTATTTCTCGGCTTAAGGGACGGCGCAGGTCCTGCCGTTTAAGAAAGGGTTGGTCGCCGAAGGAGTCAGGCGAAAGACTACCTGGGCGGTTGAAATAAGATTTGACCGACTGTCGCATTTGCGGAGTGCTATTATAACTGTAAAAGCAGTAGTATACTGTGATTTTGCATATATATTGACACTCGGTATTTTCATCGGGTGTTTTTTTATGGCATATAAATGATGATTATCGGTAATCTAATAAAAGGAGTAAAAAACCATGAACAGAAAACCTATTTTTGAAGGAGCTGCATCAGCTCTCGTAACACCGATGAACGAAAACGGCGTTGACTATCCCGCTTTTAAGAAGCTTATCGAATGGCAGATCGAGGAGGGCATTGATGCTCTCGTAATCGCAGGTACATCAGGCGAAGGCTCAACCCTTACTGACGAGGAGCACAGAGAGGTACTCCGTTTCTCAGTTGAGGTTGTTGCAGGCAGAGTACCCGTTATCGCAGGTACAGGCTCAAACGACACCGCTTATGCTATTGACCTTACAAAGTACGCTTGTGAGGTTGGCTGTGACGCTATGCTTGTTGTTACTCCCTACTACAACAAGGCAACCCAGAAGGGTCTTATCAAGATGTTCACTGAAATTGCAGACGCAAGTACAAAGCCCATCATCCTTTACAACGTACCCTCAAGAACAGGCGTAAACATCGAGCCCAAGACCTATGCAGTACTCGCTGAGCATCCCATGATTCAGGGTATCAAGGAAGCTAACGGCGCTATCGACAAGATCGTTGAGACTATGTCCCTTGTTGGCGACAAGCTCGACGTATACTCAGGTAACGACGATCAGATCGTACCCCTTCTTTCAGTAGGCGGTAAGGGTGTTATCTCCGTACTTTCAAACGTACTTCCCAAGGAAACCTCACAGATGGTACATAAGTTCCTCGACGGCGACGTGAAGGGCGCTGCTGAAATGCAGTTCAAGTTCTTCCCCCTCGTAAAGGCTCTCTTCAGCGAGGTTAACCCCATCCCCGCAAAGGCAGCTATGGCAGCTATGGGCTTCTGCGAGGACTATGTAAGATCTCCTCTCACAGTTATGGAAGAAGACACAAAGGCAGTTCTTCTCGCTGAAATGAGAAAACTCGGCCTTGATGTATAAGAAGGTACAGAAATGAAAATTATAGTTAACGGTGCAGGCGGCGCTATGGGTAAGGTGCTTTGCGAAATCATCGCAAACAGTGAAAAGCACGAAGCCGTTGCCTTCTGCAGTATGGAATTCACAACCGATAAAGAGAATAAAATCTATCAGAGCATCAAAGAATATGAGGGAGAAGCTGATTGCATTATCGACTTCTCTCACCACAGTGCAACTGCAGACGTAACAGAGTACGCAGTGAAGAGAAATATGCCTCTTGTTATCGCAACCACAGGTCAGACCGATGAGGAAAAGGCTATGATTAAGAGCGCAAGCGAAAGCATTCCTCTCTTCTGCAGTGCGAATATGTCCTTCGGTGTGGCTATTCTTTCCTGTCTTGCTAAAATTGTTGCAAAGGCTATGCCCGACTGTGACATCGAAATTATCGAAAAGCATCACAACAGAAAGCTCGATGCTCCCAGCGGTACCGCTCTTCTTCTTGCCGACTCAATAAAGAGCGTCAAGGATGAATGTGAGTACAACATCGGCAGACACGAGTACGGCAAGAGAACCAAAAACGAAATCGGTATCCACGCAGTAAGAATGGGTAACGAGGTCGGTACTCACGAGGTTATTTTTGCTACAAACAGTCAGGTTATCACTCTCAAGCACGAGGCTGAAAACAGAGGTCTTTTCGCAGAGGGCTCAATAACCGCCGCCGAATTCCTTGTAAGCAAGGATGCAGGCTACTACAATATGGATGATATTCTTGCTTAACACCCTACAGAAAAGGTGATACAAATGAAAATTGGTATATACGGCTACGGTAACCTCGGCAGAGGCGTTGAGGATTCCGTTAAAAGAAACAGTGATATGGAGCTTGCCGCTGTCTTTACAAGACGCGACCCCGCTTCACTTAAAATCGCAACGGAAAATGTTCCCGTAGTCCATACAGACGATATTGACGAATGGACAGATAAAATCGACGTTATGATTATCTGCGGCGGCAGTGCTACGGATTTGCCCGAAATGACTCCCGCTTTAGCCGAAAAGTTCAACGTTGTCGATTCCTACGATAACCATTCACAGATAAGCGTTCATTACAAGAACGTAGACGAAAAGGCTGAAAAGAGCGGCAAGGTAGCTCTTATCTCCTGTGGCTGGGACCCGGGTATGTTTTCTCTTAACAGACTTTATGCTTCAGCTATCCTCCCCGACGGTAATGATTATACCTTCTGGGGTAAGGGCGTAAGCCAGGGTCACTCCGATGCTATAAGACGCATCGACGGCGTACTTGATGCACGTCAGTA
>JAFZFT010000083.1 GCA_017555765.1 Clostridia bacterium
AAGACTTGCCGAATACGGTTGCAGTGTTATCGAAATAAGACCCGGCATTATCGAAACAGATATGACTTCAAAGGTCAAGGAAAAATATGAAAAGCTTATAGCAGAGGGTATCACCCCCATAAACAGAATGGGCAAGCCCGACGATGTGGCAAAATGTGTTGCTTCCATAGCAGAGGGTAATTTTGATTTCTGCACGGGCACGGTAATTGACTGTGACGGCGGATTCAATGTGAGGCGCTTATGATGAAAATTTACAAGGCTATTATTATAGGCAGCGGCGCGGCGGCATACGGTGCGGCGGACTCTCTATACAAGGAGGGTGTAAAGGATATTGCCATTGTTACTGAAAACCGCCTTTCGGGTACATCAAGAAACACGGGCAGTGACAAGCAGACCTACTATAAAATATCAATGGACGGCTTCACCGCCGACAGTCCCTATAAAATGGCTTCCGATATGTTTTCGGGCGGAAGCTGTGACGGTGAAAAGATGTATCTCGAGGCTCTTCACAGTCAGAAATGCTTTTTAAGGCTGTGCAATTACGGCGTACCCTTTCCGACGGACAGCTTCGGAGGCTACCCCGGCTATAAAACCGACCACGATGATACTGTAAGAGCCACCTCGGTAGGTCCTCTCACCTCAAAGGCTATGACCGAAAAGCTTGAAAGAGTCGTACTCGAGGAAAACAACACTCCGCTTCTTGACAGTAAGCAGGTTATAAAAATACTCACCGACGGCAAAAGAGCCTACGGAGTAAAGATTCTTGACCTTGAAAGCGAAAAAGAGGAATGTATTTACGCTGAAAATATTATCTGTGCTACAGGTGCTCCCGCCTGCATTTATGAGGAAAGCGTTTACCCCGAATCCCAGCACGGAATGACAGGTGTGCTTATAGAAGCGGGAGTCAGAATGTGCAATTTCACCCAATGGCAGTACGGAATGGCTTCAGTTGATTTCCGTTGGAATGTTTCGGGCAGCTTTATGCAGGTTATTCCCCGTTTTGTAAGTATCGACGAAGATGGTAACGAGTGTGAATTCTTATCCGAGTACTTCGATGATATAAACATGGCCTACAGCTTCGTTTTTCTCAAGGGCTATCAGTGGCCCTTCTCATACGGAAGAGCAAAGGAAAGCTCCCTTGTTGACCTTGCGGTACACAGTGAAACAAGCAAGGGCAGAAGGGTTTATCTCGACTACAGAAAAAATCCTGCGGGCTTTGACTTTGAAATGCTTTCGGATGAGGCTAAAGAGTACATAAACGCAACTCAGTGTATGGCAGATACACCTATTGAAAGACTTGAAAAGCTCAACAGTAAGGCTATCGATGTTTATCTGCGTCAAGGAATTGACCTTCACACTGATATGCTTCGTATTGCCGTATGTGCCCAGCACAACAACGGCGGCGTATATACCGACAACAATTTTGAATCGGATATAAAGGGACTTTATGTTATCGGTGAAGCGGCAGGCTCCTTCGGACTTACAAGACCCGGCGGCTCTGCTCTGAACGATACCCAGGTAGGCGGTTACGTTGCCGCAAGGCATATAGCCGATAAAAAGGTGCAAAGCATTGAAGTGCCCTCTACCGAAGACAGTATGACGGACTTCATACGTGATGAAAGCGTTGACTACTCCACTTTCAGAAAAAGAATGAGTAATGCCGCTTCTTTCAGAAGAGATTATGAGGCATGCACCGAATTACTCGGAGAAATAAACAAAGTGCTTGAAAGTTATCCAAAAAAGCACAGAAGCCTTTCCGAATACTATCGTGACAGGGATATGCTCATAGCAATGAAAGCTCTTTTAGAGGCTATCGTCTCAGAGTGTCCCGAAACGGGAAGCAGAGGCGGTGCAATCTTCATTGATGGCGGCAAAATCAAAGAAGAAAACACATATTACAGAGATTATCTCACCCTTACAAAAAACGGTACAGCAGAATATAAAAGAGTTTCTCCCGTACCCTACGGACAAAAGCCCTTTGAGCATTACCTGAGCAAAATAGACGAAAATAAAATTTAAGGAGAGAATATTATGCCCGGAAAAAGACTTAATCTGAAAAACGCAACGAGCAAGGAAATACTTGCCTTCTCACTTTTACCCCTCGGATTTTTCTTTATTGACTGTACGGTTTACACCGTAATCAACTTCTATATGACCGACGTACTCAAGCTGAGTATGGGTCTTGTTTCAATCATACTCCTCGGCACAAAGGCTTGGGACGCAATCAATGACCCCATTATGGGACAGATTGTTGAAAGAACAAGAACCAAATGGGGTAAATGCAGACCCTATCTTATCTGGGTATCCATTCCCTTTGCAATTACCACGGCTCTTCTGTTTCTGCCTGTAAAATTCCCCGAAAGCTGGAATATTATCACTGCAGACGGCACAAACCTCGGTAATGCGGGTAACTTCGTATATATGCTCATTATGTATATGGTTTACATCACCGCATATACCGCTATGGAAATTCCCCGCAACAGCCTTACTCCCCTTGTTTTCCCTCAGAAGGATTTAAGAGTTAAGGCAGTTTCAATCTCAAACACAGTAGGCTCCCTCGGTACTATTCTCCCCTCTGTTCTTATCTGGACAATGGCAGGTCTTTTAGGCAACGGTAAAAAGGATATGACCGATATGGGCTATTTCTGGTCCGCCGCTATCTTTGCACTTATGGGTGCCGCTATTATGATGGGTTCCTTCTTCGGCATCAAGGAAAAGGTATATATTCCTCCCAAAAAGACAAAATCATCAGCCAACATCAAAAGAATGCTCAAGGATAAGCGTATCCTCGCTCTTCTTGTTGCCGCCTTCTTCAACGGTATTATCAACCTCGGTGCGATGTTCCTTTCATATTTTGCAAGATGGAACTGCATAGGCATTCTTCCCATGGATAAAATCAACAGCTTTATCGAAGGCATTGTAGGTAAGAACCCCAACATTGACGCAGTTGCTATTCTCCCCACTCTTCTTTCAGTTTCAAGCGGTATTTCCTATATGCTTTCAATGCTTCTTGTCCCTCCCCTTCTCAAGAAGATGAACAAGAAAACCCTCTGGATACTTATGTCCTTTGTGGGTGCGGTTGCAAACATCATCGTTTACGTAATCGGCATTTATCTCGTACCATATAACACAACTGCAGGCTTTGTTATCTACGCAGTACTCCGCTTCTTTACAAACTTCCCCGTAGGTATGAGCCTTGTGCTTCTTACATCTATTATTGCAGACGTTACCGACAGTATTGAAATGGAATCAGGTGAAAGAATCGAGGCTACAGTTTACTCCTTCAAGGGTCTTCTCTTCAAGATTTCAGCCGCAGTTTTCAATGTTGTTGTGCTTAACATAATCAACGGTCTCGGCTACGATGCCGCAAAAATGGAGGCTCTCACCGACGGCGCAAGAATCCCACTTATCACATCCACACTTCAGGCTAATATAATCGACGGTGTTGATTATACCGCTCTTCTCAATGGTATATTCTTTATGCTTACTGCTTTAGGCTCAATTGCACTTATCGCTCAGGCAATTCCTATGCTCTTCTTCAAATTTGATGAAAACGCTATTGAAGATCAGCTCAACGAATACAGAAAGGCCAAGGAAGAAGCCCTTGAGAAAGAGCTTTCCGAGGCAGCAGAGGCATAAATTATGAATTACTTTAAGCTTGGTCTTTGCAGTGTGACCTTCAGAAAAAAGACTGCAGAACAAATAGTTGATATTGCAAAAAAAGCAGACATCAGCTATATCGAATGGGGCGGCGACGTCCACGTAAAAAGCATTGAGGATGCAAAAAAGGTAAAAGCACTCTGCGACAAAGCGGGTATAAAAATCAGCTCCTACGGCAGCTATTGCAACAGTGCTGAGTACAACGAAGAAAAATGGATTAACACCTGCGAAATTGCAAGGGAAATGGGTGCCGCTTCCGTGAGAATATGGCTGGGTAAAAAAAGTAGCCTGTACACATCCCGGGATGAATATATACTCATACTCCGAAACACAAAAAAGATGTGTGACATCGCATCGGAGTACGGACTTCTCGTCTGCCCCGAATGTCACAGGAACACGTTTAACGACAACACCTCTGCCTTTTTACGCTTTAGCAAAGAGCTTAAAAGAGGCAATTTCAGAACCTATTTTCAGTCAAGATATTTCCGTATGGCTTATGACCTTGACAGAATCGACAGAACCTATAACTATATCAGAGATGTTCACGTTTCCTACCGTGATCTTAAAAGAGAGCAGCTTTTAAGAAAAAAGGATAAAAACTACCTTGATACTCTTCTGAAAAAGCTTAAGGAAAAGAATTTTGACGGTATAGTTATGGTTGAATTCGTTTCCTACGGCAGTGAAAAGCGTTTTTACAAGGATATTGAGAAGCTGAAAAGCTATTGAGGTGAAAATATGATGAATTTTGAAAAAGCTCTTGAGCTTTATAAGAATGAACCCACAAGAGAAAAGCTTTACGAGGTTGCTGACCTCCTTTTAAAGGAAATGACCTTAAAGGAGAAAATCCGCACTCTTCAGGGACACGCTCTCGGTGTTACGGCTAAAAACTTTCTAAAAAGCGGTCGCTTCTATAACGGAGAGGCTTATCCCGCAGGCGGCTGTAAAAGACTCGGCATTCCTCCCGTACTTTTCACTGACGGCCCACGTGGTATAGTTATGAAAAAATGTACCTGCTTCCCCGTTTCAATGCTCAGAGGTGCCGCATTTGATGACGAGCTCGAGTACCGTATAGGCGAGGTTTTTGCAAAGGAGGCATCAGCTCTTGACGCCAACCTTTTTGCGGGTGTCTGTATAAATCTTCTGCGTAATCCTATGTGGGGAAGAGCACAGGAAACCTACGGTGAGGATCCTTACCTTTTAGGAAGAATGGGTGCGGCTCTTACAAGAGCTATGCAGGATAACGGCATTATAGCCTGTCCCAAGCACTACGCTCTCAACAGCATTGAGGATCTGCGATTTTCCGCTAACGCCATAGCGGATGAAAGAACCCTTCACGAGGTTTATCTTCCCCATTTCAAAAAGTGTATTGATGCGGGTGCTATGTCCATAATGGGCGCATATAACAGAGTCAACGGCACCTATGCCTGCGAAAACAAGGAGCTTCTTACGGATATTCTCCACGACAAGTGGGGCTTTGACGGATTCTCACTTTCCGACTTTTTTTACGGCATTTATGATGGTGCAAGAAGCCTTAAAGCAGGTATGGATGTGGAAATGCCATATCTTTTCCGCTATGCTACTCTAGGCATAAGCCTTAAAAAGGGTGATATCACCGAGGCTGATATCGATACTGCGGCGGCAAGAGTACTCCGTGCACTCATATCCACACTCCCGAAGCACCAAAAACAGGATAAGTCCGTCATTCTCTCAAAGGAGCATATCGCTCTTGCAAGAGAAGCCGCAACCAAGGGTATGGTGCTTCTTAAAAATGAAAACAACAACCTTCCCATTCCTGAGAGCAGTAAGATTGCCGTTGTGGGAAGATATGCAAACAAGAGAAACACAGGCGACCACGGAAGCAGTAATGTTTTCAGCCCCTATGCAATTACTCCCTATGAGGGTATTGCAAGCCGCTTCGGCAAGGATAATGTTTCTCTTTATAACGGCTGCAAGGCTTCAGATGCTATGCTTGCTTCAAAAGACAGCGACTATATTGTTGTCTGTGTAGGAAGTGACTGGCTTCAGGAGGGTGAATTCCTCGTTAATCTCGGCAACGTAAAGAAAAAGCCCAAGGGCTCGGGCGGTGACAGAGCCGACCTTCATATCCCCGAGGAGGATGTAACTCTCATCAGGGCTCTTTCAACCTTAGATAAAAAGCTCATCGTCAATATTATGGGCGGCAGCGCGTACGTTATAAAGGATTGGATTGACTGTGCCGACAGTGTTATTATGTCATTTTATTCAGGTCTTGAGGGCGGTAACGCTCTTGCTGATATCTTAAGCGGCGACGTTAATCCCGGCGGTAAATTGCCCTTTACAATAGCAGAAAAGGCAGAGGATTATCCTCCCTTCCTTCATCTCGGCGCAAAGGATAAGAATATAGAATACGGCTATTATCACGGCTATACTCTTTTCGACAAGGAGGGTAAAAATCCTCACTTCCCCTTCGGCTTCGGTCTTTCATATACAGAGTTTGAGCTGAGCGATGCGGCACTTTCAAAGGATGAAAGCAGTATCACAATAAGCCTTAAGGTTACAAACAAGGGTGAGCGCAAGGGTGACGAGGTTATTCAGGCGTACATCGGCAGTGACAGTAAGGATGCAGACAGACCCGTCAAGGTTCTTAAGGGCTTCAGACGTGTGAGCGTAAACCCCGGAGAAACCCTCGGCACAGAGGTAAAGCTTGACCTTGAAGATATCCGCTTCTACTGTCCCGAGAAGGGTGATTGGGTGTTTGACGAAAGCTACACAGTTTATATCGGTACTGACAGTAAAAACGTAACCGCTGTCGGCAAGGTGACCTTCTGAGGGTGAGGTAGAATTATGAAAAAGAACATATACTCACCCGATGAATTTATGTCCTCACTTTACGAAAAATTCAAGGCTGAGCCTTATAAGAATGCTTCCACCTACGAGGAGGCACTCAAGGTGTCGAAGAAAATCCGAGCGGAAGCTGAAGAGCTTTTCGCGATCGGTAAAATCTGCGATTTCACAAAAAAGGCTGAGCTTACCGAAACAGGAAAGGTACTCGATTACCCTGAGTACACACTTAAGAAGTACGAGCTCAAAATATGTGAGGGCTTAATCTCCCCCGTGTTTATCCTTATACCTAAAAGACTTTCGGGAAAGGCAAAGGGGGTTGTTGCTCTCTGCGGTCACGGCTACGGTGTAAGGCAGATACTAAATATTTCCAAAAAAGGCAACAAAAAGCATTTCAATTATTTCGATAATTATCAGAATAACTTTGCCGTTGAGCTTGCAAAAAGAGGAAACGTTGTTATTGCACCCGAGCTTTTCGGCTTCGGTGAGGCAAGACTTTCCCACGATTTATGGAAGCCCTTTTACATCAGCTCCTGCGATGAGCTTTCACATCATCTGCTCCCCTATGGTCTTACAACTGCAAGTGTAAGGGTTGCCCAGGCACTTATGTGTGCAAAGGTGCTTCGTGAAATGGAGCTCGTTGATGAAAGCAAGGTTTCTCTTATGGGTATTTCCGGCGGTGGTCTTACGGCACTTTATGCATCGGTGCTTGATGACAGCATTTACAAAACCGTTATCTGCGGCTATGTAAATACCTTCAGGGACAGTATTTTTGCCCGTTGGCATTGCCCCGATAATTATATCCCGCGTATACTCGAGGTGGGTGAGATTTACGATTTTGCCTCGGCTCTTGCCCCTAAAAACCTTTTCATTGAGTCAGGCGAAAAGGATAAGCTCTTCCCCATTGAAGCCTCCAAAAAGGCCCACGAAAGCATAAAGAGAGTATACTCACTTATGAACGCAGAGGA
>JAFZFT010000084.1 GCA_017555765.1 Clostridia bacterium
TGCAATACCTACTATGTTTTATATGATGATACGCGGTTTTTCAGAAATTGGCGGATTATTCATATGCATAATCTGCATAAATCTTTATTAGTTTTGAATTATCTGAAATATTTTTTAATTTGTTATCAATCCAAATTAGATTATAAATAGATTTCAGCAACCATAAAAAAATACTTGTTGGTATTATGCAAAAAAAACAAATAAATATGGATTCAATTGAAAAATCATTTGTAATTCCAAACACACAACCAATTAACAAAATAAGACTTATGATGAATAAAGGAATCATACAAATAAGAGCAAATATAAGCAATTTATTTTTATCTGCTTTTTTATGATAATCATTAAAATCAGCCAACTCATCATTAAATAATAACACACTAAATATAGCAAACAAGAAAAAATGGTATTTCTTTTCTGTTACATTAATTTGCTTTATTCCATTATATATTTTGACATTTGAATCAAGATTTATTATAATTGTCGGTCCAAATATCCAAATATTTCTCAACGTTTCTTTTGACAAAAACTGTCCTATACAGAATTTAGATGAAGGAGAAAGCCTTTTAAAAACACGAAACTCATTAACATTTTCTATTTCTATACCTTGCTTACTATTAGGTGCAATTTCATAATGTTTTTCTGAACCTTCCATCACTAACAAACTATCGGTTGTATTATTAACTATAACTTTTTTCAAATTTATGCCCTCCTTATAGTGATGTATTTGTTTTCCTCGCCATCAATTACATCAAGCATTACACTTATAAAACTGCCCCATGAGCTGAACATTGAAACAATATCATACACATCAAATCTACTATAAATTTTGTCGGTTGTATATGCTGTCGCATATTCTAACGCTACATTTGTTGACTTGGAAACAAATGTCCAAAGTATTTTTCTGACACTTGTTAAAAAGGTATTTACATATCCTCGTGTTATATATGGAACCATCTGTTTTTTGAAGAAATTTTCCAATTTATCTTTAGCAAACTTTTTGGCAATGTTTAATGAAAAACCGAAAGCTGACATAGCAGATGCGGTTGTTTTTGAGCAAGCGGTTATTACTGCGTCAAAAGCAAGAGCTGCAGCTGTTGTAGATATACTCAATTCTCCTTTTTTATATTTTATTATCTGTAAGAATCCTTTTACTTCAGTTTTTATTTTACTCCATATTGTTGATGCCCATTTTTTTATAGTATTAATCGCTTTTTCTAATGCCTGTTTTAAGGAGTTTTGCGATAAGTGTCCAGTGGGATCAGCATCATTTACTGGATTGTTTTCACAATAAGCAAAGGGGTTGTAAGAAATCTCTGATGTCGTTAAACCAATAAAACTAACATCATCGGAATTAATAAACCTACCGATATCAGGGTCATAATAACGGCTCTGCAGATAATAAAGTCCTGTTTCGCTGTCATAAACATAACCACGATATTTAAGACTTATCTGATAAGCAAAGCTGTCAGTGCCAAGCTCATTGCCGTTACCGTCAGTTACAGAAATAAGCTTGCCCCATGAGTCATAGACAAATTTAGCATTTACATTTCCATCGCCGTCACGGGTTTCAATAACGTCACCACGGGTGTTTGTTATGAGATAATATGAATAATTTGTTCCTGTTACAAGGTCTTTTTTGTATGCACGGGTGGGTCTTCCGTCAGCATCATAGTTATAATATATCTCATAGCTGCCGCCGTTTCTTTCATAACGAAGCTGACCGTCAACATAATAATATTCATGCTTAATGCCGTTAACAGTTTTTTCAGTTCTTAAACCGTTGCTGTCATATTTGTAAGTTATATTTGTGTTACCCTTACTGTATGACTGCATCTGCCTTGCATACCATGACATGGTTGCACCCATATAATTCATTGGGTTGCCTATGGCATCATAGGTTATGCTCTGTCCGTCATAGCTTGTGAGCTTGTCTTTCCAAATCTCGTCATAAGTATAATTGACTGTGTCGGTTGATACTTTATTCTCTAAACTATCAGTTGTAAAAGCATACTCAGTTTTAGATTCTATATTACCGAAACCATCATAATCATATACTATTGTTTTGCCTGTGTCAAGATTGTTTTCTCTTAAGAGCTGATTGAGAGCATCATACTCATAGCTTTGCTGAACAACACCATCTTTTTTAATTTCAGTTATGTTACCGTTAGCGTCATAAGTATAGGAATAAACATCATTATCTTCACC
Source organism: Clostridia bacterium (assembly GCA_017555765.1). GTDB lineage: Bacteria > Bacillota > Clostridia > Oscillospirales > Acutalibacteraceae > UBA6857. The sequence continues at coordinate 2,209 of JAFZFT010000084.1, forward strand.
GTGAGTAACAGTGTGGGTTGAGATATAACCCTCATCATTATAAGTAAAGCTTTCAACAACAGGTGTGTTTGTTGTGAGAGTTCTTGAGGTTAAAATCTCATCCTCATCATAGGCAAAATTGACCTTTCGTGAGCTTGCGATTACGGTCTGCAAGGGCAAGCCGCTTTCAGTATATGAATAACCGGTTGTCAGCGTTCTTTCACCGATTGTAAGGGTGTTTTTGGTCACATTTCCGTTTTCATCAAGGCTGTTATAGCTTGAATAAAGGAAACTGTTACCCGAATTACCCACGCTTGTGTCCGCAACCTTTTCACCGTAAAGATTGCCGAGCTCATCGTATTTATAATAGGTCTTTCTGCCTGACATTCCGTCATTTTTATAAATGAGCTTGCCAAAGGCATCGTATTTAGCGGTATAATTGCCGATTGAGCCTGATTTTGATACAACATTGCCGTAAACGTCATAGGCAAAATTAAGCTGAGAGCCGTTGCCATAGGTTACGGAATTCACCTTACTGTTATCGGGCTGATAGTCATAGCTTATAAGGCTCTGCTCAAATATAACAACATTATCACCGTCGGTTTTCTCTGCATACACTTTAACATTGGTTTGATTGCCAAAGGCACCGTACTCATAAACATAGCTGAAGCCGTTATGGTCAACCTTCGTAAGCTGACCCTCAATATCATAATGAAATGTAATGCTTGTGTTGTTTTTTGTCACAGTATGGGTTTTCAGCTTGTTATATGAATAATAATCATAAACATTCTGCGTGCCGTCTTCGAGATTTTCAGTTGCAACAGCAGATTTATCATCAATATCGTCATTGTTTGTGTCAAAGTAAGCGTAGGTATAGCTTTCAAGTACGGCATTGTTCTTGCTTACAGAAAGAAGATTGTTGAAGATATCATAAGTATATATTGTTGTTATACCTTCTTCAGTTACAGTTTCGGTGCTAAGTTCTCCATTTTCATGATATGTATAAGTACAACTTGAGCCGTCCTCGTAAAGTTCTTCAGTAATATAACCATCGTCGTTATAGGTATATCTGTCACCTACATCGTCAGCAGTAAGCCTTGAAAGCAGATTACCGTTATCGTCGTATTGATAATAATATACAGTGCCGTCAGGCTCAGTGAGCGATATGAGCTGCTTTGAAGTGTTGTAAGCATAAATTATTGTTTCTGTTGTTATGGTACCATCATCAGCTGTAACAACCTCTGTTATCTTTTCTGTTGCAATGACATCCGTTTCACCATGATAGGTGTATTCGTCACCGATACCATCAGCAGTAAGCTTCGACAAAAGATTTCCGTTATTGTCATAAGTGTAAGTATACACCGTGCCGTCAGGTTCAGTGAGCGATACAAGCTGCTCCGAGGTGTTGTAAGCATAAATTGTGGTTTCTGTTGTCGGCTCCCCGTCATCACCGGTAACGATTTCGATTATCTTTTCCGTTGCAATAGTTTTCGTCTCACCGTGATAGGTGTATTCGCACATTGTGCCGTCGGAGTAAATACAGCTTGTTATTCTACCCGCTCCATCAGTTGTGGTTATAGGCTTCTCAGTTGTGAGGTCGTAAACTGTTTCCGAGGGGTACAAGGCAACATTATCAAAATATGCATTATTACACTGATTATAATAACACAAAAGAAGTCTAACTGCAACGGGTTTTAAGGAACTGTCTTCAGGATGCTTAAGATTAAAGCTGCCTGTCACGTACTGTTTTTCGTTATCAAAATAGTCAAAGTGATAAAAGGATTTGTGCTCCCAGCTTGTGTTACCCTGTGCATCCTCATACTCTACGAAGGGATAAATGATGAAAAACTTACCCGATGTATAGGGTACGGCATCAGCTTCAGCCCACGCACTGAAGGTATATGAATCACTCTGCTCGGCATTTGCAAGATAAACATCCTGATAAACACCTTTGCGTGTATCAGGGTCACCGATTATTTTCATCCGACCGTTTTCAACAACATCGTCGCTCGTAGTATTATAGCCCTCCCAGCTTTCAGGGAAGGAAGCTGAATTCACACGTGTAAAACCGTTATTTTCGAGAATATTGTATTCATTGGGCGTATTGCCTTCTTCAAGCTGAACAGAATCGAAATAAGCTGTACCGATTGCATTTCGCAACACAAGCATAATCTCGACCTTTTTATAATTTTCGGGAACGGTAAAGGTTGCGAAGGTTCTTTCCCAACCGTTGTTTACCGATTCTGAAGTTTCAATTATGCTATCAGAGTAGATATAATCCGTTTTGTCAGCAGTTACTCTGACAATGATACCTGCACCATAGCCTCTTGAGGAATCTATATCTGCATCCTTTATCAAGGAATCTGCATTCACAAATACAGATGCGGCATAAGATTTACCCTCTTCAAGTACACCCATATTAGGAGTTATTGTCTGGGTATAAGTTACTGAACCGCTTCTTGTGAAGTCCTCTGTTGTGATTTTTAATGAGCCAAGACCTGAATAAGATTTTTCAGTTGTATGAACTGCAGTGTATGAACTTGAACTGTCAGCAATTTTTACTACTGACCAACTATCGGTTGATTCAAGATTATGATTTTCCAGGAGATTCACAACATTTTTACCGACAGCGGATACGGTTGTAAGCTCGCCAAAGTCAGCGGTGTTGTCTTCTTCATTATAAGCGTAAGCAACCGCACCAAGGTCTTCACCTGATACTGTAGTGTTAAAAACCTGTGTAAGCTGAGCATTCTTATTGAATCTATAATTAGTAAGAACATCATCATCGTTTCCGAAAACACCATCAGTACCTGCAGAGCGGATTTCAGTGCTGTTGTATGTTCTTTCGAAAGATATATGTTGACCTGAGGTGCCATTCTTACTTTCACTGACAGATGTAACTATCTTACTTTCGCCATCGTAGCCAAATGTAAGTTTGTATCCTATATCATTAGTAACAGATGTCATACGGTTAAGTTCATCATAAGTAAATACAGCCTGAATATTACCGTTTAAGGTTATCTGCGTAACGTTGCCGCTTGCATCCTTAGTGTAAACAACAGTATCACCGAGCAAGTTTTTATCCGTATCAATCTGTTTAACTGTGTATGCTTCTGAAGTTTCCGTAATTTCAAGTTTGTGTCCGTCGCCGTCAACAAGATATAAAACCTCTGTTCCATCCTCATTATAGATAACTTCTCTTGAAAATAAAGCCACTTCGGAATCGTCCGAAAAAATTCCGACAAGACCTTTTTTAAGGTCAAAATTATATCTTGTGTCATCACCGTCACGCCAGGCATCTACACTGATAAGCTCACCTGTTGCAGCATCATAGTTGGGTCTTATTTTTTCAAAGTCTGATGAATTATCGGAAATACTGTAAGAGCCCGGTTCATCAGCAATTTCTGCAAGAGTAATGTTTTCGCCGGTTCCGTTTTCATTAACAAACTGAGTTTCATTTCTAAAGCCGAATTCGTAACTCCTAAACCATGAGGGTTCCATTGCCTCTATAGTTGAGAAGCTATTGTACGTGCTTGTAAAATAGTAAGGATTAACCTTACCAGTTGTAGCAGCTTCATCACGGGTTATTATAAGATTTCCGGTAAAGTTATTGATATATACTGTTCCTGCTGTATTCATATCAAACTGACTGTAGGAATAATCTTCATCAAGACCTACAGTTGAAAGGTATTTAAGAATCAACACAGGAGAGCTATTGTTCTTTACTCTGAAATCGACAGCACCCGGCTCATCAAGTTTCAGCAACACTCCGTTACAATCCAGATTATCTTCAACTATTTTATAGTAAAGATCTGTGATATCAAAACGAAGGGCAGTACTCGTATTCGTGAGAGTACAATAATCCACAACAGTATCACTTATTTTGATTTCCGAATTCCAGCTTACATTTTCTACATCCCACATAGAACCTATTTCATAAAGAAATACATTTGTATTTGTCGTTACTGATGAAATCAGCGGCAAATTTAGTTCCGCCGTAACAATACGATCTGTATACAAACTGTTACCTATACTGTCAAGCTTAATCAAAGCCTGCGTTTCCTCACCGGACGTCGTCTTTTTTATATGCAATTCAGACAGATTTCTATCTTCAGGTGAATTTTCAACAGATGAAATATACATTGCCTTGAGCTCGTTATAGTTTGTTGTAGTTATTATCGGATCAACCACAACAGGGTAAGCTCTGTCTTCTGCACTTAGCCAGCTTTCGTCGGCGCTTATCACGAGGCAGAGCTTACCGTTTTTGTTCTTTTCAACAGTAAGAGTAACCGCCTCACTTCGTTCACCATTGGCATCAGTCATATAGGGTGCAGAAATAGTGTAAACAACCTCATCACCTGACATAAGGTTAATTGTATTACTACCAACAACCATTGCAGTAAGCTCACCGATGTTGTAATTAACCGCAAAGCTATTCTGAGCACTTTTACTTTTAAGAATGATATTTTCTTTAAGTCCTGTAGGGCTTACAATATACTGAAGATCAACATCAGTGAATACGTCTTCATAGATAACTTCCTGAGTAATATCCTGAAGTGTAAGGAAAGCTTCGTCACCGCTATGCGTTTCAGTCTTTTCAATGACGTTTATCTGACTGTTTTTGGCACTCTGATAGTTGAATGAAATCGGATAATCTTTCGCCTCATAAGAAACAATAGTATTTGAATTTGATTTTTCAGCGAAAACTACATTTTCAGCTCCGTTTGCAGTTGAATAAAGCTCATCTGTACCGAAAAGTTCTGTTTGCTCTGTTGTTGCCTCCGCTTCGGATATTGTGTTGTCAATATCAACCCATTCACCGTTTTCATCAAGGTAATGTACAGGAGTATTATACTGAGCGACAACATATGAACCGTCGGACATTCGGAAATGCTTAGCGTTTTCCTCACGCTTTTCAACAGCTTCAGAAACAATGTATGCTTCGCTGTTTTCTTCCTGAGGAACAAATAGTTCATCGAAAAAATCATCATCCGAATTATCTGTAGCTAACACAGGAAACGCTGCAGAACAAGTTGTAACAAGCATAATGATTGTCAGAATTATTGATATCACTTTCTTTGAAATAGACATTATTTTTTCCTCCTTTTAATATTTTAATTTCTATATTTTTTACAGATTACATATTTATCCCCCTTTTACACAAAAATTTCCTTTTCCTTTATATAAGTTATTAAAATCAAAAAAAGTAACACACAAAAAGCAAATATTTACAAAACATTTAAGGAAAACTTTTTTCTGTTTCACCAAACATACGATTTGCAATAAATAGTAATAACTCCGCCCTTTTCAGAGCGGAGTTTTATGTTGTGTTTGTTTTTTCTATTTTGTTTAGGATGACTTTTCTGTATTTTCTATTATATAAGATTATCATAAATTTACAATATAAATATACCAAGCAAAAAAATATGTAACCAAAATCTTGTAATTTCTAAGTAAATTACATTAACCTTTTATCAACATCATAATCCATCCTAGATCGTTTAGCTTTTACTTTAGCGTTATTATATTATATAAATTCCCTTCATTAAGATAACCATTTTTATTCCTCTATACCGATATCGGTGAGTAAGCCCTGCAATTTCGGGTCGGGCATTGAATAACGCTGACTGAGATAGCGGAGTGATGCACCTAACTCGCCATCGGGGCCGCCGTATTGGGAAATTATGATTTTCGCATAAATCGGATTGCACTTTTTGATATTTACAGGGTACTGAAGTATTTTTTCATATTGGAACATCAGAAGTCACCTCCGCAGTTTACCCAGGGGAAGGGCGTTTCTGCCCATGTGCAATCCTCATCGTTCATTGAGGTAAGAGGGCCGTACTTGCATTCGTACTCCTTAAGCAGCTCATCGCACTGTCTGCGTAAGGTTTCCGTAAGCTTTCTTGTTTCACAGTCGCAGCCGTGGGTATCGGTGTAAAGATGAAGATCCCACAGTGCAAAGCGTACTGCCATAAGTCTGTGCTTAAGATTTTTCGTGTTTATCATTTGTAGCACCCCATTAAAAAGGGCTTGTCAAGACACGGGAAAAGAGTACCTCTCATAAGAGCCTTGTCGCAGGTGTAAACATCGTCTGCTCTGCCCTGAAAGGGTACATATGCCATAGCGAGAGCCGTACATTCGGGAAATTCGGAAATGGTACTGCCGCATTCGCACTCACAGCACATTCTGCCCGTCTGACGCTGCAAAGGATAACCGCAGGAATTATTATTCATAGGTTTCTCCCCTTTTTTGATATTGTAGTACATAACTACCGTTAACATTGTATGCGGCAAGAGAGAAAGGGTGAGTTTTTCCGTACGCGGGACAGAGAGTGCTTATAAAAGCAAAGCGCCCCGCCGAAAAGCGAGGTGCTGATGTATTTACTTTTCATCTGAACACACAGTACCATCCCCTGATTGACCGTCAATTGTGTTAACATTCTCTTTCGTATTCAAAAAAGCATTGAACAATTCGAAAAATTTGTCAAAAGCTTCTTCTTCCGATTGTGATTTCTGACGAAGAATAGAACACCACCCACGAGTACTAAGGCCATAAATACCTTGAAAATACTTTTGAAATGATTGAAAAAACATATATGCTTCCCTTTGATTATTAACATATTCGCATGTCATATATCCATCTATAAAACAATACAACAACCTTAAATCTTTTTCTCTAAAAAATAAGAACGGTCTTTTTTCAATTTCTATTAAAATATTTGTTATTCCATTCATGCTTAACACACCCAATCCCAATTAAGACTATGATCATGATGCATAGGAACTCCGTAGCATACAAAATCGTTTATCCGTTTTTTTCTCTAAAAGACAGAGGACGGTTCTATGTCTTTGCTTCTAACCATCAACCTGTTGCTTTCAAACATATATTACCACCTCATTTTTTGCTTGTCAAGAAAACATTATGATATGAAAAAACTAAAAGCTCCCTCATTGAGGGAGCTGTCCGTAAGGACTGAGGGAGTCTCGGCGGTGGGGTTAGCACCGCCGAGTGGGGTAAATTTAACTTTTACTTTTTGTCAATCATAGTACCGTCCCCTGATTGGTGTTCATTCACCTATAGGGTATACCATACATTTTACACCACTTTATTGCGTCATTTAAAAGGGCTGCATCTTCATATTCATCCCACCATCTAGTAATATAGTTATCATTACTAGAACAATAATGGTAAAAACTTTTTTGCGGATCGCTCAAAAAAGAATAAAAAGTTTTATCTTTTAATTCATTTACAATAAAATCATGAATTAGTCTTCGTTCATCGGTTTTCCATAATGGTATATAATCATAAGAATTTAAAATCGAATTATAATTTTCAAATGAAAAGTTCTCTAACAATTGTTCAACACTATATACCTCTTGGTCAATAGTTGAATACCACCACCAAAACTCATATTCTCTTTCCTCTTCACTGTCCCAAATTCCGTAAAACTTAATTTCATTAATATCAAGCAATTTAATCTCCCCAATCAATATGTTAGTTTCGCACCAAACCATATATGAAAATGTGATTTTTTATCAGCTTTATTAATAAAACTGTAATAATACTGAAAACCTTTTTCTTTTTCATTTGTTTCACCTGTAACCTTAAAAATCAACTAAAAGATTTGTATGCAACATATAATATAGGAGTCAGCAATGATTTAACATTGATACTCGTAGCTGCTGCTAAATTAGATACAACTATTGAAGACAGAGGACGGTTCTGTGTCTTGATTATCTTAACCATTTTTCAACCAATCCCTTGCTTATTCCGCTTAATCTCACTATCTGTCTTATCGACAGACCTTTGTCGCTGAAAATCTGTATATTCCTTTCCTGCTCTGACTTGGTCAAAGCCTGAAACCCTGTTGCATTTGAGCAACCTGAGTACAATTTAATTATATCTTTTGCTTGCTCGTCTGTCAAGCGACTTATTGTCGCTGTGGGCATCAACCGCTACAAAAAGATAAAAAAGCTCCCTCGGAAGGGAGCTTAATGTTTTTTATGAAGAGCGGGAATTATTTCCACTGAACATCCCACTTTTCGTCTATGTAGCCTTCTATTGTGCCGTAGCCTGTCATACCGAGACCGCTTACCTCACCTGTACCACTCATTTTAAGATGCTCGTGGTAGCCGACAATTTTTCCGTCGGGTGAGATTGTTACAGATATCTCCGCACCGGGATAATCAAAATCAACTCTGTTTATTGTAACTATAGGGATATCAACATCCGAAAGGTCGAGAGTGTCTGCACCTGCATTGTGATGAGGGGGTCTGGGATTCTCGAGAGTGCTTGTCTCACGGACTATAACAACTGTGTAAACGGTATTTTCTCCGCTCATTGTCTTGGTTGCACTTGCAACACCCTCTCTTGTAAGCTCAAAAGGCTTGTCCCCCGGAGGGAAGGCATCGATGCTTCTGATAGTACCACCTTCTTCAGGGTCGGACGATACACCGTTGGTGAAATCATAATCGTAAACCTCATCCTTTATGAAAAGGCCGATAATTTTGTTTGCAACACCGTTCATTGAGGGTACGCTGCTGTCTACAAGCTTCATATCAATGCTCTGTACCTTGTGACCTGTAAAGTTGGCCTTGTCGGATTTGAGAAGATTAACAGAATCGGAAACAACCTTGAGAATCTCCGCTGTTTCGTCTACGGGTACATTCTGCTCGGGTGTCTGAACAGGTGTCTGCTCAGGTGTCTGATCTGCTGATGCATCACCTGAAGGTACAGTATTATCTGTTGCACCTGGCTGTGAGGTTGTATTATTCTGCTGAGTTACAGTAGCATCATTATTCTGTGAACTGACAGTTGTATTATTTTCAGACTCTGTCGGATTGTTTTTTTCGGGCTCAGGCATAAGGAAAAATGCCGCAAGACAAACAATTACCGCTATAA
>JAFZFT010000085.1 GCA_017555765.1 Clostridia bacterium
CCCTCCCCTTCTATGTATGTGAGGATTGCGGCAACGTACACGTTGAAGGCTCAATCGATGAGCTCAAGAGCCTCGCTGTTGATCCCGCTAAGGTTGACGCTCTTCCCGAGCTTCACAGACCCTGGATCGATGAGGTTGAAATCAAGTGTCCCAAGTGCGGCAAGAATGTTAAGAGTATCACCGACGTTGGTGACGTTTGGCTTGACGCAGGTATCGTACCCTTCTCAACAACAGGCTACTTTACCGACAAGGAAGAATGGAGAAAGAACTTCCCCGCAGAATGGGTTGTTGAAATGCGCGAGCAGGTTCGTCTCTGGTTCTATTCACTTCTCTTTATGAGTACTGTTCTTGAAGACAGAGCTCCCTATCAGAGAGTTCTCTGCCACTCAAGTGTTATTCAGGAAAACGGTCAGAAATTCTCAAAGACAGGTTATATGATCCGCTTTGATGAGGCTGCTGAAAAGATCGGTGCTGATACCGTACGTTACCTCTATGCAGGCGGCCCCGTTGCCAACGATGTACGCTTCGGCTTCAACCTCGGTGACGAGGCAAGAAGAAAGCTTCTCGGCTTCTGGAACATCTACACCTTCTTCGAGACCTATGCAAAGCTCGATAAGCCCAACTTCGACGGATATACTCCCGACAAGAACGCTATGACAGTTACAGATAAGTGGCTCATCTGCAGAACTAACGATTACATCAGAAAAGTAACCGCTCAGATGGAGGATTACAAGAGCTACAACGCTGTTAAGGAATTCGAAATCTTCGTTGATGATATCTCTAACTGGTACATCAGAACAAACCGCCGCCGCTTCTGGAAGACAGGCGACGAAAGCGACAAGATGATTGCTTACTGGACTCTCTTCACAGCTCTCAACGCTTGTGTTAAGACAATGGCTCCCATCATCCCCTTTATGACAGAAAGCATCTGGCAGAATCTTATCCGCCGTGTAATGCCTTCAGTTGAGCTTTCAGTTCACCTTTCAGACTGGCCCACAGTTATCGAAGGATTTGAGGATGAATCAATCATTGAAAAGACCGCTTTCGCACGTGACATCATCGCTGTTGCTATGAGACTTCGTAACGAGCATCAGATCAAGGTACGTCAGCCCCTTTCAAAGCTTTATGTATGCTGCGAGGGTAATGTAGGCGACGACATCAAGGTATTCGAGAAGAACATCCTTGACGAGCTTAACATCAAGGCTATCGAATATATCAACGATTCTTCAGTACTCGAGGACAGCTACCTCACCGTTAACTTCAAGGTTGCAGGTGCAGTGCTCAAGCAGAATGTAAACAAGATGAAGCAGGCTCTTGAAGCAGCTTCAGCAGAGAAGATGGCTGAATACACCGCTAAGGTTAAGGCAGGCGAAGCAGTACTCGTTGAAGGCTTCGACGAAGCTTATGACGGCTCAATCTTCAACGTGATGACAAAGACCAAGGAGGGCATCGTTTCAGCTGAATGTCAGCAGGGCGCTATCATTGCTCTTGACGTTGTTCTTACCGATGAGCTTATCGCAGAGGGTACTCTCCGTGATATCATCCGTCAGTGTCAGCTTGTCCGTAAGGAAGCAGGCTACGAGGTTGACCAGAGAGTTGTTATGGCTATCTCAACTGAGGATGCACTCGTTAAGTCAGTACTTGAAGCTAACAAGGCTTACATGTGTGACGAGCTTCTTGCTGACGATGTAATCATCTGCGGCGACATCGATGCAGACCTCAAGAAGGATGTTGTAATCGCTGACAAGAACGTTGCTATCGCAGTTAAGAAAGCATAACTCAGGGCGTTGCCCTTCGAATGCAAAATGCAAAATGCAAAATGCAGAATGAAGGGTCGCTTCGCTCCGATTTATATCCGTTCATTTGTTATATCGGATATAGCTTTATTCCGCCCGACTATATTGTCCGGAAAATATAAATACATATTTTACCTTTAAGAAAAACTCTTTTTCGCGGGATGAATGTTTATTATTAAACTTATTATCCCGCGACCTCAATTTTGCATTTTGCATTCTGCATTCTGCATTTTTTCGTATACTATTATATATATGTATTTTTTCGCGAGTAAAATGAAAGGAAAATTACTATGGCTAACGATAAGAAAATGGTCGAAGATATCACTTCCATGGAAGAAGATTTTGCCAAGTGGTATACCGACATTGTTAAAAAAGCTGAGCTTATAGAATACACAAGCGTAAAGGGCTGTATGGTTATCCGCCCCTACGGTTACGCAATCTGGGAAAACATCCAGAGAATCCTCGACGGTATGTTTAAGGAAACAGGTCACGAGAATGTTTGCATGCCTATGTTCATACCCGAATCACTTCTTCAGAAGGAAAAGGATCACGTTGAAGGCTTCGCTCCCGAGGTTGCTTGGGTAACTCACGGCGGCAGCGAAAAGCTCGAGGAAAAGCTTTGCGTACGCCCCACATCAGAAACTCTTTTCTGTGAGCACTATGCAAACATCATTCATTCACACAGAGACCTTCCCAAGCTCTATAATCAGTGGGTAAGCGTTGTACGCTGGGAAAAGACAACCCGTCCCTTCCTTCGTTCAAGAGAATTCCTCTGGCAGGAGGGTCACACAATCCACGCTACTGCTGAGGAAGCAATCATCGAAACAGAGAAGATGCTCAATGTTTATGCAGACTTCTGCGAGAAGTACCTTGCTATCCCCGTTGTAAAGGGTAAGAAGACTGAAAGCGACAAGTTCGCAGGTGCAGTTTCAACCTACGCTATTGAGGCTCTTATGCACGACGGTAAGGCTCTTCAGGCAGGTACATCACATTACTTCGGTGACGGCTTTGCAAAGGCATTCGGCATTCAGTACCAGAGCAAGGAAAACAAGCTCGAATACCCCCACCAGACTTCATGGGGTATGACAACAAGACTCATCGGTGCTATCATTATGACTCACGGTGATAACAACGGTCTCGTACTCCCCCCCGCTGTTGCTCCCATTCAGGCAGTTATTATTCCCGTTGCACAGCATAAGGAAGGCGTACTCGAAAAGAGCGAGGAGGTTATGAACTCCCTCAAGGCTGCGGGTATCCGTGTAAAGCTCGACGACAGCAACAACTCCGCAGGCTGGAAGTATGCTGAATACGAGATGAAGGGTGTTCCCGTACGTATTGAGCTCGGCCCCCGTGATATCGAAAACAATCAGTGCGTTATCGTAACCCGCCACAACAGAGAGAAGACCTTTGTTTCTCTTGATAATCTTGCAGAGACAATCAAGGCTAAGCTCGTAGAGGTTAACGAGGGTATCTATCAGAAGGCTCTCGAAAACCGCGAAAACAAGACATACACCTGCACAACTATTGACGAAATCAACGCTGCTCTTACCGAAAAGGGCGACGGATTCATCAAAGCAATGTGGTGCGGAGACGAAGAATGCGAGGATAAGGTTAAAGAAATGACCGGCGCAGGCTCAAGATGTATGCCTCTCGAGCAGGAAGCAATCGCAGATACTTGCGTATGCTGTGGCAAAAAAGCACAACATCTTGTATATTGGGGCAAGGCTTATTAATTTTCTCCCCGATTTTAAATTGTGAATATTTTTTAACATTTGCAAAAAACACCCATTTTTGGGCATTTTCAGCGACTTGCACAAAGAACAGTGTGAGATTTTGAATATTCTATATAAATAATACTAAAATCGCCTCTTTTTCAGGGGCGATTTTTTCTTGATTTTTAAGGATTTTTGCCCCTCTGATGCATAAAATTTGACAATTCTGTCATAAATCATTATAATACCCCCTGTTGCCGATATGAAAACAACCATTGAGCCCCACTACAAGGCTCAAACAAGCATCAGTATTGCCAATGCTCGTATCTGCTGGGTCAGAACAAAACCGGACAACAGTGTAAAGAAAACTAACATCGCAACGAAATTCTTTCAGCTTCTTTACCGTCTGATTTATGTTTATGCAAATACAAAATACGAGAGAAAGTCATTCAATCATGCTTGTTGCTGTCACACTAACTTATCTTAAAATCTGAATTATTTGTATCAACCGTGACAGCCCAAAATCTATCAGAGGTGATAAAATGAAAAAGGCTATAACAAAGGCTATTCTCATTGTAATGACCATTGTTACACTCGCCACCGTCATGCCAATCTCCGCTAATGCAAGTACCAGCAACGTAAAGAAAATCTACAACTTCCTCACAGACGAATTAGGCTTCAATTCAGCAGCAGCATGCGGAATTCTGGCAAACATCGAAAGAGAATCAGATTTTAACCCCAAGTTAGTAATCAGAGACAGTAACGGTCTTCCCAGTGGCGGTATCTGCCAGTGGAACGGCGGCAGATTCAAGAATCTGAAAAATTACTGCAACAACAACGGTTACGACTACCTTACCATCGAAGGACAGCTCAGCTATCTCAACTACGAGCTTCAGAAGTCCTCCTACAAGCACATCTACAATTATCTCAAGAACGTTAGCAATAACGCTTCAGGCGCTTACAATGCCGCTCACTACTGGTGCTACTACTTTGAAGTACCTGCAAACAGAGCTACAAGAGCTAAGCAGAGAGCTACAATCGCACAGAACGATTATTGGCCCGTTTACGGTGAAACCTCACCCAAGACTCCCGTACTCTCCCTTGCAGAAAAGACTACAAAGTACGACATCACATCAGACGTTACAGTAAACTGGACATCTGCAGGCGGTGCGTGCGACCTTTACAAGGTATTTATCAAGCAGAAGGGCTTTGACGAAAAGACCTACGATGCAAGCGAGATGCGTACTGTAACAACAACTGCTACAAGCTACGAAATCCCCGCCTTCTCACTGGAGCTTGATACCGAATATGCCGTACTCGTACGTGCATACAACACTTCTACAGGCGAATACAAAAACAGTAAGTATGTTTACTTCACTGTAAGCTGTCTCGAGCACGACTACACAACAGTTGTTACCAAGGAGCCTACCTTCAAAAAGACAGGTACTCAGGTTTCAACCTGTGAAAAGTGCGGCAAGGTCAAGAAAGAGACTCTCCCCGTAGTAACAGTTGAGGACTTCAAGGAAACAAAGACCAGCAAGCCCTACGTTACCGCAGCAGCACACAACGGAATCAGAATCCGTTGGGAGGCTACAGACCATGCAACAGCCTACCGTGTATATATCAGAAACAACGGTGAATGGAATCTTGTCGGCACCGTTTCAGCAGACAAGGATCTCACCTACCTTTACAGAGGTCTCGAGGAAGCTACCGAGTACCGTTTCTGCGTCAAGGCTGTTACCGAGCACGACGGCAAAACCTATATGAACTCGGCTTCAGCTACTCTCGTTACTGCAACAGAGACCAAGGTACCCGAAATCTCAGATTTCAGCAAAAAGAGCGGAAGTGCTTCAATTGACTGGGATTCCGTAAAGGGTGCAGACGGCTATCAGGTGTACCTTGCAACAGGTAAGGGTGGCTACAAAAAGGTTGCTACTCTCGGTCCCAAGACCACCGAATACACCGTTAAATCACTCCAGAAGGGCGAAAGCTACAAGATAGTTGTACGCTCATATGTTGAGTGCAGCAACGGCTCTCTTGTATTCAGCAATTGCTCCGATGCAAAGAGCTTCAAGGGTGCATAATCAATAAAAAACATCAAACCGACGGACAGCTCAAAGGCTTATCCGTCGGTTTTTGATTTAAAGGGGTTTTCAGGGCGTTTTGCGACTTTTCCGTGAGTTTATACAGATTTTTATCAAAAGCGGATTTTAGGGGCGTTTTTGAGAAAATTACAGAGGTGGCGATTTTTAAGGTTGGGCGGAGAGGGAAAAACGGATAAAAGGAGCCGCTTACTCCATCCGTCAACCTTCGGTTGCCACCTTCCTCAAAGAGGAAGGTTATCATAAGCTCCCTCCCTGAGGGAGCTGTCAAGACGAAGTCTTGGCTGAGGGAGTTCAACAATAATCACTATTGATTTTTATCGCTTTCTAATGTATCATTTTTACAGTATTTTATCAGAAGGTGATTTATATGTCCTTGCCTTATAATCAAGAATTAATTTACACAGCAAAAGAATTAAGAAAAAATATGACACCTCAGGAAAAGATGCTATGGTATCAATATCTTAAAATGTATCCTGTAAGATTCCAAAGACAAAAAGTTATAAAATCCTTCATAGCCGACTTTTACTGTCATAAAGCTAAACTTATAATTGAAGTCGACGGCTCACAACACTACACAGAACAGGGCTTAGCCTATGACAAAGAACGGACTGCCATACTTAAAGAATTCAACCTGGAGGTAATACGCTTTTCAAATTATGATGTTAACACCAACTTTGAAAGTGTATGTGAAGAAATAGACAAGACTGTAAAAAAGAGAATTTCTTTGTTCGCAAAGTAAGAACTCCATCCGTCAACCTTCGGTTGCCACCTTCCTCAAAGAGGAAGGTTATCATAAGCTCCCTCCCTGAGGGAGCTGTCAAGACGCAGGCTTGACTGAGGGAGTAACTCCCCTATTATCCCTCCCTCAAACAAAACAACAAGAGCAATCCAACTTCATCGGATTGCTCTTTTCTTTACACATACATTATATATGCTTTCTTATTGTGTCCTCGGCGGACAGCCGTTACTTTCTTGAAAGAAAGTAACCAAAGAACTTTTCTTATTTTCAGAAGTGCTTTTTGATTTTGTAAATATCAATACAGCCTACGGGACATACCTTACTGCATTCACCACAGCCACTACACTTGTCATAATCAACAACTGCACAGAAGTTTTCAACCTTAACTGCCTCGTTGGGACAAGCCTTAACACACTTCATACAGCCGATACAGCCTGCCTTACACTGCTTTCTTGTCTCTGCACCCTTTGCGTGATTCTTACAAAGAACCGCCGCCTTAACAGTATCAAGGGGGAAGAGGTCGATAAGCTGACGGGGACAGGTCTTGATGCACTTCTTACATGCACGGCACTTGTCGGGATTGATTCTTGCAACACCGTCGCAAAGGAAAATAGCATCGTAGGGACAAACCTCAATACAGTCGCCGAAGCCGATACAACCGTGAACACAGTTCTTGGGGCCGCCGAAAAGCTGAGTAGCAATCTTACATGACTGTACGCCGCTGTAGTCGAGCTTTTCTTCAACATTCTGCTTGTTACCCTGACACATAACTGCCGCTACCATAGGAGTAACTGCGCCCGCCTCAAGTCCGAGTACGGAAGCAATAGCCTGAGCTGCATCGTTACCGCCGGGAGTACAAAGATTACATTCCTTTGTTTCACCCTTACCGAGTGCGTCTGCATAACCGTCACAACCGGTGTATCCGCAGGCACCGCAGTTTGCACCGGGCAGACATTCACGTACCTTTTCGGTGGTTTCGTCAACGGGTACTGCAAAGAAGGCGGAGGCAAAAGCAAGTCCGAGACCTGCAATAAGACCGATAGCCGCAACAATAATTACGGGAAGTAAAATATCCATTCTTCTACCTCCTTAAGCAAAGATGTTTTCAACTACACCTGTGAAGCCGAGGAATGACACGGATACAAGTGAAGCCGCAACGAGTGTGATGGGAAGTCCCTGCATAAACTTGGGGATCTGACAGCTTTCAAGTCTCTCACGTACGCCTGCAAACAATACCATCGCAACCATAAAGCCGAGACCTGCACCGACTGAATTGAACATTGACTGTGCAAAGCCGTAGCCGTTATCAACGTTAAGGATAACTACACCGAGAACGGCACAGTTTGTTGTGATAAGGGGAAGGTATATACCGAGCGCACTGTAAAGAGCGGGGATATACTTCTTGAGGATGATTTCAACGAGCTGAACAAGAGCCGCAATAACAAGGATGAATACGATTGTCTGAAGGTACTCGAGTCCGTTTGCTACAAGAAGGTACTTGTTGATGGGGAAGCATACTGCAGTTGCGAGAGCCATAACGAATATAACTGCCGCACTCATACCTACTGCGGTATTAAGCTTCTTTGAAACACCGAGGAAGGGACAGATACCGAGGAACTTTGCGAGAACGAAGTTCTGGGTAAGAATAGCTGTGAGAAGAATTGAGAATAATTCCTTTGTCATGCTGATGCCTCCTCCTTCTTGTTATCTTTGTTGAGAGCACAGTTCTGTGCCATGGGACAACCCTCACAGCCGCGAAGCTCTGCTCTGGGCTTGCCCTTGCTTTCTGCAATTCTGTTGGCTACTGCCATTGTGATACCGTAAACGAAGAAGCCTCCGGGAGGAAGGATGAATACGAGCATCGGGTTTTCTGCAAGGAAGGGAATGCTGATTCCGTAGAAGGAGCCCGCACCGAGGATTTCTCTTGCCGCACCCATAATGAAGAGTGCTGCGGTGAAGCCTATACCCATACCGAGACCGTCAACGGCTGATGCGAGTACGGGATTCTTGTTAGCGAATGCCTCAGCTCTGCCGAGGATGATGCAGTTAACAACAATAAGAGGAAGGTACACACCGAGCTGCTCGTCAAGAGCGGGAAGGAATGCCTTTACTGCCATCTGTACTATTGTAACGAATGAAGCGATAATAACGATATATGCGGGGATACGCACCTTATCGGGAATTACCTTACGAAGGGCGGAAATAACAACGTTTGAGCATACAAGTACGACTGACGCCGCAAGGCCCATACCAACTGCACTTTCAACAGATGTGGTTGTTGCAAGGGTGGGACAGGTACCGAGAACAAGACGGAGCACCGGGTTTTCCGCTATAAGACCTTTGGTAAGCTCCTTACCGAGTTTTTTCTTTTCAGCCATTGTTCTCACCTCCTGCTATCTGATTATAGGTCTCTGTTGCAAGGTTAACCGCATTTACAACTGCATTTGAAGTAATTGTTGCGGCGGTTATAGCCTGAACATCCTGACCCTCATTTGAGTTTTTGTTTACTGAAAGAATACCGCTCTTGCCAACGAAGCGACCCTTGAAGTCGTCCTTTGTGGCATTTGCGCCGAGACCCGGAGTCTCACTGTGTGAAAGAATTTCGATGCCTGTGATTGTACCCTCTGCATCAATACCGACCATAACGGAAACTGTTCCGCCGTAGCCCTTTGCACCTGAGGTGAACACATAGCCGATTTCCTTACCGTCTGCATCGTAGCCGACACAGTAGCTGACACCGTTATCAGCTGTTATAACCTCGCCGTAGGACTTACCTGCGGGAAGTACCTTTTCACGGCTTGCGATTTCGGTCTGTACTGCATTTGCTGCAATCTTATCTCTTGTTATCATATTGGTACCTGCGAGAAGTGCGGTAGCAACAAGACAGAAGAGAAGAAGAGCAATTGCGGGGACAAGGATGTCCTTGACATTTATCTTTTTCATGCCTTTACCTCCTTCTTCGCCTTCTTTTCCTTAACAAAGCCGAAGGGCTTTGAAAGAGTGAAGTTTTCAATATGAGGAACAAGTATATTCATAAGGATGATTGAGAAGGATACGCCCTCGGGAAGTGAACCGAAGATACGGATAACCGAGGTGATAAGTCCGCAGCCGATTGCGAAGATAATCTTACCCTTCTTTGTGATGGGAGAGGTAGCATAGTCGGTTGCCATAAAGAATGCACCGAGCATAAGACCGCCGCCGAGAAGCTGATAGATTACAAATTCAATATTGCCGCCGCCTGCAAAGAACATAAACACGGCAACAGTACCGATGAAGAAGAAGGGAATTACGGGAGAGATAACCTTTCTGAGAAGAAGGTAGAAGCCGCCGCAGATAAGAGCGATAGAGCAAACCTCACCCATTGAGCCGCCGTGCTTGCCGAGAAGCATTTCAGCTATTGAGGGAAGATCCTCTACAAGAGAAAGGTCGCCGCCCTTTGCAGAAGCAAGCTGTGCCATGGGAGTTGCTGATGTAACTGCATCAACGCTCCATGCGTTCTGACCTGTTACAATCCACTTTGCCATTGCTGTGGGGAAGGATACCATAAGGATGATTCTTGCGGTCATTGCGGGGTTAACGAAGTTCTGACCGATACCGCCGAACATCTGCTTTACAACAACGATTGCGATAATACCGCCGATTGCAGCCATCCATAAGGGAAGGGTTGCGGGAAGGTTGAAGGCAAGAATTATGCCTGTAACAATTGCTGAAAGGTCACCGAGGGTATTATCCCTTTTCATAACCTTACGGCATACGAATTCACTTAAAACGCAGGACGCAACGGTTACTGCGGTAAGTACAAGAGCTCTTGAGCCGAAATAAACGGCACTCATTACAAGAGCGGGTACGAGGGCAATGATAACATCAAGCATAATGCCCGTGGTTGTGTCTGCTGAGCGCATATGGGGTGATGCGCTTACGGTAAGTCTTTTAGCCATTATTTGCCACTCTCCTCTCTGAGTACCTGCTTTGCAAGGCGGATATACTGCACAAGGGGTCTGCCCGAGGGACAGGCGAATGCACAGGAGCCGCACTCCATACAGGTAGTTACATTTATAGCCTTGAGCTTTTCAGCATCCTTTGTTCTTGAATATCTTTCGATAAGTGTAGGTGTAAGGCTCATGGGACATACATCAACACATCTGCCGCAACGGATACAGGCTCTTTCCTTCTTGACGAGGTCCTTACTTTCATCAAAGGCGAGAATTGCATTGTTCTGCTTACAGATAGGTGCATCGGTACCGCAGATTGCAAGACCCATCATGGGGCCGCCGAAGATGAGCTTTCTGGGCTCGGACTTGAAGCCGCCGCAGAAGTCGATGATATCCTGAATGTTTGTACCGATGGGTACACGGATATTCTTGGGCTCTGCGATTGCACCGCCGTCAACAGTGATTGAACGTGAAACGAGGGGCTTACCTGTTTCAATGTATCTTGCAATGAAGGCGGTTGAGGTTACATTCATAACAACACAGCCTATATCTGAAGGAAGCTTTCCGGGAGGTACCTTTCTGCCGGTAGCGGAAAGCACCATCATCTTTTCAGCACCCTGGGGATATCTTGAGCGAAGAGTCATAAGCTTGATTGCATCGTCCTTATCGTTGTCACGGTCTGCAATCTCCTTCATAATCTCGAATACCTTGGGCTTGTTATCCTCAATAGCGATGATAACCTGCTTGAAGCCGAGAATATCCTTGAGTATTTCAACACCCTTGAGGATGTTTTCTGCGTTTTCGATGCATTCACGGTAGTCAACGGTAATATAGGGCTCACATTCAGCCGCATTGATGATAAGGGTATCAATATCCTTATCATCGGGGATGTTGAGCTTTACGTGTGCAGGGAAGCCCGCACCGCCGAGACCTACAAGTCCTGACTCTCTTACTGCGGCACAAAGCTCTGCCTTGTTTGTTACAACAGGAGGCTTGATACCCTCGTAAAGACGCATTTCGCCGTCACTTTCAATAGTGACACCCTTTGTGATGATACCGTTTGCAAGCTTTACATCGCCTACTGCGGTAACAGTACCCGAAATACTTGCGTGAATAGGTGCAGAGATAAACTTATCGCTGTCACCGATTTTCTGACCGACTGCAACTGTGTCGCCGACCTTTACGATGGGTGTACAGGGTACACCGATGTGCTGCTGCATGGGAAGAACAACCTTCTGAGGAACGGGCATTCTTTCGATAGCCATTTCAGCAGTGTTTTTGTGGTGAGTCACTTTAACTCCTCCGCGACCTTTTCTGACCGCGGTAAGAACTCCGGGAGTTTTTTTACTCATCTTTTCATCTCCTTTATGAATTTTTATGTTAAGTTTGTTTTTTAACTTTTTAATGCAGAATGCAAAATGCAAAATGCAAAATTGTGGTCACAACCGACCTTGTATATACTGACAGGTTACACCTGCGTAAGTAAACTTTTATTAAACAATGAAAGTGTTGATAATAAAAACAAACCTTAATGTCTGCTTTTTAAGTCCGGCGGGCAGAAGTTTATTTCCTCATCACCGTAAAATCGGATTATTCGGAGCGAAGCGACCCTTCATTTTGCATTCTGCATTCTGCATTTTGCATTTCATCCGGTCTCCCCTCGATTGCGAATTGCGAATTGCGAATTGATCCTCTCAACCCTCGGCATAAGCAGAGTGAGCATTCCGCCCGTTACCGTACCGGTTATAAGTGCGAATATCATAAGGTACTTGCCGTAGCTTATAAGTGCGGGAGTACCCGAAATGAAGCAGGCAACGAGAAGCTGACCGAAATTGTGCATCAGCGCACCGACAATGCCTATTCCCACGAAGGAAAAAAGTCTGTCTCTGTGCTTTAAAAGAATGGCAACTGCAACCGTGGAGAGAAGTCCGCCGCAAAGGCTCATTGCCGAAGCAGTGGCACCTCTTGTTATAAGCGCAAATGCCGCTTTGATAAGTGTTATACATAGTCCCCCGCCGACTCCCATGCTGTCCGTAACGTACATTGTCACGATGTTGGAAAGTCCGGGCTTTGCTCCTACCGGAAGAAAGGGTATATCAGGGATGAGCATATGCTCGAGAAAGCCCAGCACAAGAGCAAGGGCTCCGTTTATCCCGAGAAAGGCAACACGGTAGGTACTGTTTTCTTTTTTCATAGTTTCACCTTAATACGTCTCTATATGGGTACTGCTGCCGCCCTTAAGGCTGACAACTACCCGCTCGGGTACGCACGCCATGGTGTCACCCGCTCTTGTCATAGTACCTCTTTTTACGCAGAGACTGTCACTGCAGACCGAGGAGACGAATTTCACGCCCTCACTGTCAGCGTAGATTTCACAGCCGCCCACATAAAAGCTTTTTCCCTCGGTGAGAGTACTGAGCTGAGCAGTTTCAACTGCCTCACCGTCAAGATAAATGACAAGCTTCAGATTATCCTCTCTGCCCGAAAAGGGAGCGAGAAACCAGACAAGGGTTATAGCTATAACGGTGACGATTATGAAAAGGTCACCCTTTTTAAGTGTTTTTGTGAGCTTTTTATCAGTACTCAAAATCAATATCACCCACTACGGTAATGTTCATATCCTTATCAACGAAGACACCCGCTGCACCGTACTCATTGAGAAGTGCCTCTGCCTTTTCTGCACCAAGTACGAGACAGGCAGTTGAAAGTGCGTCAGAGAGTATACCGCTGTCGCAGACAACTGTCACGCTGATAAGTCCGCTGTCGGAGGGTCTGCCCGTGTTACCGTCGAGTATATGATGGTAACGGACGCCGTCCTGCTCGAAGTACCTTTCATAGTCCCCCGATGTGGAGACAAAGCCCTCGGTCATATGAATAATGCCGAGATATTCGTTTTCGTTTCTCGGGTGGCGGATGCCGACATTCCACTCGTCCCCCGCCTTGTTGTGCTGACCGTAGGTAAGAATACTTCCGCCCACGGACACAACCGCGCCCTTTATATCAGTCTTCGATTTAAGATAGGTCATAATGTAATCGCAGGCAATTCCCTTGCCTACTGCACCAAGGTCAACGCTTACTCCCTCGGCTACGGTGATTTTACTGCCGTCAAGAGTGATTTTTTCGTACCCGCACTGTGAGAGAAGCTCCGAGATTTCCTCATCAGAGGGTACTCTTGCGTTTTCCGTACCTATTGCCCAGCTTTCGGAAAGCTTACCCATTGATACATCAAAGGCTCCGCCGCTTTTTTCGCTCACCTCAAGGCAGGTCTTAAGTGCCTCGGCAATGAGTATGTCATTGAGCGTGCCCTCACTGTTAAGTCGGGAAAGTACGCTCTCGGAATCCTTGCAGGAAATGTATCCGTCAAGGGAGTTGATAATCGCTCTTACGGGCTCAATGTGTACACCGGGTACATCAGCATATATCTTCTGAGTGATGACGGTATTCATCGCAACAGAATATTTCTGTGCACTGTTGAAATCGGTTTTTCTGTCCTTTACGACAAGGGCGGCAGCAGTACCGATAAGAGCAACGAGAACAACTGCAATTATTTTAATTATCAGCTTCTTGGTCTTTGCGGAAAGCTTACCCTTTTTCACCGACTCTGCACCCCTTAATATAATAATAAATATAATACATATAAGTCAATCTGACCGATAAATATCCTAACTTATATATTTTATACTATCCCGACAAATTTTTCAATAGATATCAGACAAATATGCAAGGAAAGTTTTGCTTTTCAGCCATCAAAAATTGATGTTTTTCACTAAGATAAAAGACACTTGTCTATCTTTGCAACACTTTTCGCCGAAAACCAAAAATAAAATAAATTTTATTTTTATCCGAGCCGTTGACAAAGGCAAAAAATCCTCCTAAAATTTAATTAGTACGGTAAAAAAAGGAAGAAATGAAAAACCCGATTTTAAAGGAGGGATGTTAATTTTTATGAAAAATTCCTTTGTGCTTTATTACGACCTTGGTGAGGTGTTTTCCTTTCTTACAGACGAGGAAGCGGGTCAGCTCATCAAGGCTGTTTTTGCCTTTGAAACACAGGGTGAGGTAACAGAATTCAGCGACAGAATGATGCAGTCAAGCTACAAGCGTATAACCGACAGTCTTCTGCGAAACAGAGAGAAGTACGAGCTGATGCGTGCCGAAAGACGGAAGGCGGCTCATAAAAAGTGGGAAAAAGAACGGGAAATGAGCTGATTTTTATGCATTTACATACAATTGCATACACTTGTATACAAACGATACTGATAATGTAAATGTAAATGTTAATGTTAATGACAATGTACCTGATAATGTGAATGCTCCTGTTAATGAAAAAGAAAATGAAAATGCGCCTGCGCCAAAAAAATCTATCTAAAAAAAGGTAAAACAGTTTTCCACATCTCAAAAAGGGTAGTTTTCCACACAAAAATGTGGAAAGAGTGTGGAAAAGGGACTAGGGAATAGGGATTAGGGATTAGCGAGAGGAAAGGGCCAAGGGCCAAGGGCCGACGCGGTAAAGCGTGGGTGGAAGGATGAAAGGTGTAGTCCGCGATGAGGGGAGAAAAAACGGGTAAAATCACCCTCGTTGGTCGCTCCATGAAAAAAGATGACGAAGGCGGGCTGATTTTAACTGAAAAGTACAACCTTTCGCAAGCGTCAGGCATCTGCGGTGTCAGAAAAGTCGAAGCTTTGGTGTGCGGTAAAAGCACAACCGAATCGCTTCGTAGTCTTCTTTTTTCAGGCGGGAAATCTCTTACGGA
>JAFZFT010000011.1 GCA_017555765.1 Clostridia bacterium
GCGTAAAGGTATGGATCTACACAGGCGAAGTTCTTCAGGTTTCAAACAACGAGAAGCGTGAAAGACCCGCTCGTCGCAGACCCCGCAAGGAAAACAGAGAAGGAGGAGCTAAATAATGTTATTACCCAAGCGTGTTAAAAGACGTAAGGTTCAGCGTGGCCGTCTTAAGGGCGCAGCTCATAAGGGCAACACAGTAACCTACGGTGATTTCGGTCTTGTAGCTCTTGAGCCTTCATGGATCACATCAAGACAGATCGAAGCAGCCCGTATCGCTATGACTCGTTACATCAAGCGTGGCGGTCAGGTTTGGATCAAGATTTTCCCCGACAAGCCTATCACTCAGAAGCCTGCTGAAACTCGAATGGGTTCAGGTAAGGGTTCACCCGAATATTGGGTAGCAGTTGTTAAGCCGGGCAGAGTTATGTTCGAAATCAAGGGCGTTGACGAGGAAGTTGCTCGCGAGGCTATGCGTCTTGCAGCTATGAAGCTCCCCGTTAAGTGTAAATTCGTTACTAAAGCAGAACAAGAAGCAGAAAAGGGTGGTGAACAGTAATGAAAGCAAGTGAAATCAGAAAACTGTCCGCCGCAGAGATGGACGCAAAGCTCGCTGAGCTCAAGAAGGAGCTTTTCAACCTTCGCTTCCAGCAGGCTGTTAACCAGCTTGACAACCCCATGAGAATCAGTGCTGTTAAGAAGGATATCGCAAGAATTAAGACTGTTCAGCGTGATATCGAACTTCACGGCGCAGAATCCTAAGAAATGGAGGACTGAATAATGAGCGAAAGAAATCTCAGAAAGACTCAGGTAGGCATCGTATCCAGCGATAAGATGGACAAAACTGTAGTTGTTACAATCAAGGACAAGGTAAGACATCCCCTCTACAACAAGATCGTTAACCGTACTGTTAAGGTAAAGGCACACGACGAAAACAACGAGTGTGGCATCGGCGACCGCGTTCTCATTATGGAAACTCGCCCTCTTTCAAAGGATAAGAGATGGCGCGTTGTAGAAATTATCGAAAAAGCCAAATAATTGGTGCAGCTAAAGGAGGCCAAACACAATGATTCAGCAGCAGACTTATCTTAAAGTTGCTGACAACACAGGTGCAAAGGAAATTATGTGCATTCGTGTTCTCGGCGGCACAGGTAGAAGATATGCTAATATCGGTGACGTCATTGTTGCTTCTGTTAAGAAAGCAGCACCCGGCGGAATCGTAAAGAAGGGCGACGTTGTTAAGGCAGTAGTTGTACGTACTGCTTCAGGCGTTCGCCGCGAAGACGGCACATATATCCGTTTCGACGAAAATGCAGCCGTAATCGTTAAGGAAGATAAAAATCCCAAGGGTACTCGTATCTTTGGTCCGGTAGCAAGAGAACTTCGTGATAAGGATTTCCTTAAGATTCTCTCACTTGCTCCCGAAGTACTTTAAGGAGGTGTCACGATGAGTAAAGTTCATGTTAAGACTGGCGACACAGTTGTTGTTATCAACGGTAAAGATCGTGGCGCTAGAGGTAAGGTAATGGCAGTCAGCCCCGCAGAAGGCAAGGTTATCGTTGAAAAGGTTAACGTTGTTAAGAAGCATGTTAAGCCCCGTAAGATGGGTGAGCAGGGCGGCATCATCGAAGCAGAAGCAGCTCTTTACGCTTGCAAGGTTCAGCTCGTTTGTCCCAAGTGCGGTAAGCCGACCAGAATCGGCCACGTAGTTGAAAACGGCAAGAAGATGCGCGTATGTAAAAAAGAAGGCTGCGGCGCTCATTTTGAATAATAAGGGAGGAACATGACAATGGCAAGATTAAAAGAAACCTACGTCAATGAGGTTGCTCCTCAGTTGATGAAGAAGTTCGGTTATAAGAGCGTTATGCAAATCCCTAAGCTTGATAAGGTTGTTATCAACGTAGCTTGCGGCGAAGCAATCGCTAACTCAAAGGTTCTTGACGCTGTAGTGTCCGATCTCAGACAGATTACAGGTCAGCAGCCCGTTCTTTGCAAGGCAAAGAAGTCAGTAGCTAACTTCAAACTCCGTGAAGGCATGGTTATCGGCGCTAAGGTTACACTCAGAGGCGAAAAGATGTATGAATTTGTTGACAGATTCTTCAACCTCGCTCTCCCCAGAGTTCGTGACTTCAGAGGCATCAACCCCAACGCATTCGACGGCAGAGGTAACTACTCAGTTGGTATCAAGGAACAGCTTATTTTCCCTGAAATCGACTACGATAAGATCGACAAGGTTCGCGGTATGGACATCTGTTTCGTAACAACAGCTAATACTGACGAAGAAGCAAGAGAGCTCCTTACACTTATGGGCGCTCCCTTTGAGAAATAATTAAGGAGGTAAGTTGAAATGGCAAAGACTTCTATGAAAGTTAAACAGCAGAGAGCTGCAAAGTTCTCAACCAGAGCTTACAACAGATGTAAGATCTGCGGCAGACCTCACGCTTATCTCCGTAAGTACGGTGTATGCCGTATTTGCTTCAGAGAGTTAGCACACGCAGGTCAGATCCCCGGCGTAAAGAAAGCAAGCTGGTAAGCAATTGCAATTTAAACAGGAGGTAAAGGAATAATGCAAGTA
>JAFZFT010000086.1 GCA_017555765.1 Clostridia bacterium
CATTCCTTCGTGCCGTTGAATACGGTGCAGTGCCTTACTATGAATGGTACGGCAAAAACACTGCTGAAGATAACAGCGACAGATATTACTATATGAATTCTCTTTCCTCTGCAAGACAGCAGTACGAAATGGCAGGTGCGGCTCTCAGCGACCTAAGGGATTCGAGAATCACCGACCACGGCATAGCGGCAGAGAATGTTTTCTTCACCGTGTACGACAACGAGACCGAGATTTACGTCAACTATTCTGACGAGGCGGTTACCGTTTCGGGTGTTACCGTTGAGGCAAAGAGCTTTATAAGAGTCAACTGAAAAAAGCACCCGTGAGGGTGCTTTTTGTTAGGAAACAGGTAATAGTTGCTGACTTCGTCAGCAGTGAAATATCTGCTTCGCAGATGTGAAATACGCCTTCGGGGTGTGAAATCCACGCACTGCGTGGGTGAAGTATTTTCCTTCGGAAAATGTTAAGGGGCGGTTGGGTGCGGATGAAAAAGTAAGAAATAGCCCACGGAGAGGGTAAATCTTTTACCACACATCTTCCGCTTGCAAAAACATCCCGCTGTATAAACCCTGTATATACAAAACTCAATGCATAATGAATAATTCACAGGATTTTTTAACAAATATGTTGAAAACTCTGTTAGTAAAGTTGAAAACTTTACATTTTTAACCCTTTCTGACCTGTGGAATTGTGGAAAAGTCGGAGTTTTTAACCTTTTCAACCGTATTTTCAACATATGTAAGAAAAAACCTTTACAGCATAAATTTTGCTGTAAAGGTTAATCACTTGTCGATTTTTCGCCTTCAGACTGAATATTTAATCCGGTTTTATTCCTTCTTTTTTCAAAAAATCACCTTACGGCAGAAGATTGCATATAGCCGCAAGCTCCTCCATAGTGAGCTTTTCGGGTCGTACGTTTCTGTCGATACCCGCTTGGTCGAGAATTGCATAAAGCTCATCCTTTGAAAGGGAGAGTCCCGAGCTGAGTGAATTCACAAGGGTCTTTCTTCTCTGTGCGAAGGCGGCTCTTACCATACGGAAAAACTTTTTCTCGTCAACCTTTACCGCCGGCTCTTTTCTTACATCCAGCTTTATTACAGTACTGTCAACATTGGGAGCGGGCATAAAGGAGCCTCTTGAAACGTTGAAAAGCTGCTTTGCGGTTGAGAAGTAATTGGTACAGACCGTAATTGCACCTGAGTCTCTTGAGCCTACCGGAGTACAGAGTCTGTCAGCTGCCTCCTTCTGCACCATAACAGTGATGCTGTCGATGGGGTAGTGTCCCTCGAGAAGCATAGTAAGAATGGGGCTTGTGATATAGTAGGGGAGATTAGCGCAGACGACTACCCTCATATCTCCGAACTTTTCTCTGATAAGCTCGTGCAGATCTATTTTCATTATATCCGCATTGACGCATTCAAAGTTATCGTACTCGGAAAGGGTATCGGCAAGTACGGGAAGAAGGCGGGTATCAAGCTCAACGCAGACCACCTTTTTACTTCTCTTGCAAAGCTCGTTTGTGAGTACTCCCACACCGCCGCCGATTTCGATTACTCCGGTGTTTTCGTCGGTACCGCAGAGGTCTGCCATTTTAGGGCATACCGATGGGTTGATAATAAAGTTCTGGCCGAGTGCCTTTGAAAAGCTCACTCCGTGCTTTTCCATGACCGTACGGACGGTACGGATATCGGATAAATTCTCCATTTGTCACATCTCCTGACATAAAAGTATTGCATTTTGAATTCAATATCTGTATAATTATATCACATATTATAAACGAGGTGAAGTATAATGTCAATTCTTGTTACCGGTGGTGCCGGATATATCGGCTCCCACACCTGTATAGAGCTTCTCAATGCAGGCTATGAAATCGTAGTTGTTGATAATTTCTACAACAGTAAAAAGGAATCCCTTAACAGAATCGCTGAGCTCAGCGGCAAGCAGTTTGCATTCTACGAATGTGATATCCGTGATGCTGAGGGTATGGATAAAATCTTCAAGAATGAGAAGATTGATGCAGTTATTCACTTTGCGGGTCTCAAGGCAGTAGGCGAATCCTGTCAGAAGCCCGTTGAGTACTATGATAACAACATCGGCGGTACTCTCACTCTTTGCGACGTTATGAGAAAGAACGGCTGTAAGAAAATCGTTTTCTCATCATCAGCAACAGTATACGGCAGCAACAACATTTCTCCTCTTAAGGAGACAATGCAGACCGGTGGCACAACAAATCCCTACGGCACAACAAAGTATATGATTGAAATCATCCTCTCCGACCTTTTCAAGTCAGACGAGGAGTGGGCAATCAGCCTTCTCAGATATTTCAACCCCATCGGTGCACATAAGAGCGGCAGAATCGGTGAGGATCCCAACGGTATCCCCAACAACCTTATGCCCTTCATCACACAGGTTGCTATCGGCAAGCGTGAATGTCTCTCCGTATTCGGCGATGATTACGACACACCCGACGGCACAGGCGTAAGAGACTACATCCACGTTGTTGACCTTGCACTCGGCCACATCAAGGCTCTTGAAAAGGTGCTCGGCGGCACAGGTCTCGACATCTACAACCTTGGCACAGGTACAGGCTACAGCGTTCTTGATGTTGTAAAGGCATTCGAGAAGGCAAGCGGCGTTAAGGTTAACTACAAAATCGTTGACCGCCGTCCCGGTGATATTGCTACCTGCTATTCAGACCCCTCAAAGGCTCTCGAGGAGCTCGGCTGGAAGGCTGAAAGAGGCATCGAGGAAATGTGCGAGGACTCATGGAGATGGCAGAGCCAGAATCCTAACGGCTATTGATTCTCTGTTCCCGTACGCGGGCAACAGTTCAGTGTCGGTAAGGCGTTCCCGCCTCTTGATACTGTCATACAAATTAAAACGAAGCGGCTCGGATTTTTCTGAGCCGTTTTTCTTTAAGATAAGATACAACCTTTCTTGGCGGGGACAAGCCTTCGGTTTTATCTGTGTTTTACTGCGGAAATAAGATGCTTCATCTCCTTGCACTCCTTGAAAGGGAGGGTGGCATCCGCAAGGATGACGGGAGGGTCTGTCACTTTAACTCTCACCGCCTCATTTATATAAAAATACATCCCGTAGCGGTCGATGAGATTCCCCTGTTAGGTAATTCCCTCTGTTAGAGGGAGTGTCACGAAGTGACGAGGGTGTGCCAGTTTGCGGAGCAAAAAATGTCACTAAGTGACAAAGGGGTAATGGCGAAGCCGTAACCACGGCGACCGATTGCAATCTACATCCTTACGCTCGCCCAATTGCAAACCTGACCTCCCTCATTGAGGGAGGTGGCAAAATCGCAGATTTTGACGGAGGGAGTGTGGCACTTCTTTTTCACCTTCCTGTTTCAATGATATATCAGCCGTGGTATCGCTCATGCCGCTATGGCACATTCTTTGTCCGGAGCGACAAAGAATGCAAAGCGCTCTTTTTTGTAGACACGGCTCGGCATATTTAAATATATGTGTAGTCCGCCTTCAACAGCAAACTGCGGAAGCGAGCCATCAGTGATATCCGTCGAGAAAGATAGCTATTATTAAATTCTAC
>JAFZFT010000087.1 GCA_017555765.1 Clostridia bacterium
AGACGATGGCAAATCGCAAAAGAATTAAAGCTTGAAACTGTTCCCGTTTATGTGAGAGATTTTTCAAAGGAAGAGGCGGTAATAAATTTTGTTGATTGTAATTTATCACGAGAAAAAATCTTGCCGAGTGAAAAAGCCCGTGCATATAAAATGAAACACGACGCAATGAAAAAGCAAGGTGCAAGGACTGATTTAACTTCGCCACAAGTTGGGACGAAGTTTCGCAGTGATGAAAAGCTCGCAGAAACAATGCCCGATTCCCGAATGCAGATTCAAAGATATATCAGGCTTAACTTTTTGCAGCAACCTCTACTTGATATGGTTGATGAAAAAAGAATTTCTCTCACTCCTGCGGTTGAGCTTTCGTATTTAACTGAAGAAGAGCAATGTAATTTAATCACCACTATTGAAAGTGAAGATTGCACTCCGTCACTCTCTCAGGCACAGCGTATGCATAAATTAAGTGATGAGAAAAAACTCACAATGGATGCTATCTTTGAAATTATGCAGGAGCAAAAAGCCAATCAGAAGGAGTATGTAAAAATCCCGGTTGAAACTTTTAAGAAGTATTTCAAGAAAGATATGCCGCCTAAAAAGATGGAAGAGATAACAGAAAAAGCTCTTGCACGCTATGCAGCGCTGCTTCAGAAACAGCGTCAGTGGGAGCGATAAAAAACGTGGTATTGTCTTTGCGAGCATTGGATTTGTTGCAACAAATCCGCTCGGAAGCAGAAGAAAGGAGTGAAACATTTGCCAAGAAAAAGACAACACCGATATGCATTTTATCTTGATGATGAAGAAAATGAAATGCTTTTAAGTCTCACAAAAAGATTCTGTATGAGCGTATCTGAGATTATCAGGCTCCTGATAATGTACCAATGTATTAAATTCCCGCCCAAAGAAATCCGTTCTGTTGTTCCGGAGCTTCGGCGTATAGGTAATAATCTTAATCAGATAGCAAGAGCATTGAACTCAAAATCGTTTGTTACTGATAAAGAAATCAGAAATGCAATTACAGAACTTCGTGATTGTGAAAAGCAATTGCTCGAAAATTTTGATACAGGTAGGTGAAAAATATAGCGATAACAAAAATTAAAAAGTTAAAATCAGGACTTTCAAAGCTGATTGATTATGCGATGAATCCTTCAAAAACAACTGCCGATAAAATTTTTAATGACGGTATGAAAAACGAAGAAGTAGTTTTTGTAAGAGGAATAAACTGTACTCCCGAATTTGCAAAAGCACAGATGCAGGAAACAAAAAACAGGTTTAACAAAAATACGGGTAACGTCGGTTATCATATTATTCAATCCTTTGATGATAATGAAGGAACCAATGAACAGGTTTTTGAAATCGGCTGCAGGCTTGCCGAAGAATTATTCGGTGACAAGTTTGAAGTAATTGTTGCACTTCATAAGAATACTGATAATCTTCATTGCCATATTGTTGTGAACAGTGTTTCATTTGTTGACGGTAAAAAGTTTAATGATAACAAAACTTTTCTGAATAAAATGCGTAATGTTTCTGACAGACTTTGCAGAGAGCAGGGATTGTCTGTTATTGAAAATCCAAAACCGTCAAAGCATCAATGCTATCCGCAGTATATCGCAGAGCGTGACGGTGAATATAACAAATTCACAACTCTCAAAAAAGATATTGATGAGTGTATTCTTCGTACGGGCAGTGAGAGAAATTTTCTTTATGAAATGCAGAAGCTCGGTTATAAATTTGATTTTTCCAAGCCTCATATAACGGTTAATCATCCGTCATACAAAAGACCGGTATGGTTATGTGATCTCGGTGATGAATATTCTTATGAAAGAATATGTAACAGAGCATTCGCTAATTGGCGACGTTATCGAATTGATTTACCACCGCAGGATGAATGGAAAGATTATCTTTATGATTTCCATAAAACTTACAGAGAGGTTTATGTTCATTTCGTTACGGTGATTCAAGCGGTAAAAAGCCGACCTAAAGAAAACTACTATATTGAAAAATATTTGCAAAGAGAAATTATAAAGCTTGACCGTCTGATTGAGCAACAGAATCTTTTATGTCATAACGACATTGAAACTGATGAGCAGCTGCAGGCATATAAACAGGAATGCATAAACGAAATAGCGGATGTAACCGAAGCACGAAGAGTTTGTCGCAACGAATTAAGATGTGCTGTCCGTAAGGGTGATGAAGCAGAAATCAGAAGGCTTAAAGGTGAAATCAGTCTGTTTTCTGAAAGGCTGAAAATTCTTCGTAAGGATATTAACACCTGCGAAAGAATTGAAAAATCAGAACCTGATGTTGAAAGCAAAATAGACACAATTCTTGAAATTGAACAGCAACAGAAAAATAAAACACAAAACAGAAGCCGTGTTTATTCACGGGATGTAAGATAAGGAGGAATGTATTTGTCAGGAATAGTAATATCCTTTTGGGAGTATTGCAAATTAAATTTTCGTAAGGTGCTCGACGGTACCGTTGCAGAATGCAGATGGGGTAAGCTTGATAAACCGGAGCACGAAGAATATGTTATCAATGGAGTCCGTTATATTGTTGCAGCTAAACACGTTGAATCTGAAACGATGACTTTCCTTGATAAGATTAAAAGATTTTTAGGTAGCGATTTCGCACATTTGACACCTGCCGAAGATATAAATACAATTAACACAGAATGTGTATGCATGACTGCCGGGAAGGAGGATTAATGCAGTCACAATATTCAGGCATTACTGCTCTCTACTGCCGTCTCTCCCGTGATGACGGTAAGGATTGTGAGAGCAACTCAATAGAAAATCAGAAGCTTATGCTTGCCCGCTATGCAAAGGAAAAGGGCTTTGAGAACACAAGGTTTTATGTGGATGACGGCTATACGGGTACAAACTTTAACCGTCCCGATTTCAAAAGGATGATGGAGGATGTTGAAGCAGGATATGTCAAAACAATCATTGTCAAGGATATGTCCCGATTCGGCAGAAACTATGTTGAGGTTGGACTTTTTACCGAATCATATTTTCCTGAGCATGATATCAGATTTATCGCTGTTACAGATTTGGTTGACAGTGCTGACGGTGAAAATGAAATAATCCCGTTCAAAAATGTTATGAACGAGATGTATGCAAGAGATATTTCAAATAAGGTACGCTCTGCCAAAAGAATCAGAGGTAATATGGGTGAGCCGCTTTCTCAGCCGCCATATGGTTATATGAAAGACCCTGTGAATCCTAAAAGATGGGTTGTTGAACCTGAAGCCGCAAAGGTAGTAAAAGAGATTTTCCGACTTTATCTCGAAGGTTACGGTCTGGATAAAATTGCAAGGCATCTTCAGGACAAAGGTATTAAAAACTGCACAGCCTATTGGCAGGAAAGAGGAATCGGCAGGGGCGGTAAAAAGGTGCAGCCTAATCCGTATAAATGGAAAAGCTCTACCATTCGTCAGATTCTTATCCGTCAGGAGTATTGCGGTGATGTTGTAAACTTTAAAACCTATTCCAAGAGCTTCAAGAATAAGAAAAGGCTTATGAATCCTGAAGAGAATTGGAAAATCTTCAAGGATGTTCACGAGCCGATTATTGACCGACACACCTTTGAATCGGTGCAGAAGCTTGTAGGCTTTTGCAAGCGACGTGAGCCCTTAGCGGAAAACGGAAGCAAAAGTATTTTCTGTGATTTCCTTGTCTGTGCCGAGTGCGGACACAAGCTTTGGTATCACGTAAACACCCGAAATAAGAATATTCATTATTTCAGTTGCTCCAATTATGTAAAGGATTACAGAGGCAGTTGTCAGCACAGACATTATGTAAGAGCTGATGCTATTGAACAGATAGTCACAATGGAGCTGAAAAAGCTTGCAGGTTATCTTAAGAATAATGAGGATGAGCTTGTAGAGGTGCTTACTATGAAAACCGAGGCTGATATGCAG
>JAFZFT010000088.1 GCA_017555765.1 Clostridia bacterium
CGGCTGTAACAGCCGCGTTTTTAATAAGCTTATTCATATTTACTCTCCTTTATATAAATGCAAAATTTTTCATTACAAAAATAATAATAAACATACTGAGCATCGAGAATATGCTTGTCCACACAACAAGCTGACCTGCAAGTTGCTCATTACCACCTATTTCGCCCGTCATAACTGCACTTGAAACTGCAACCGGTGTTGAAAACAACGACATAAGTGCAGGAAATTCAACCGAGGTTACACTAATAATCGTCGTATACTCACTAAGAAGTACGGCAAAGCCTATACCGACCAACGGCGCAAATATAAGCCGCATAACTACACCTGATGTAATCTCTTTACGAAGAGCTCCGATTGCCTTGAAGTCAAATCTCGCGCCGAGTACAACAAGAGCAACGGGAGAAGCAACCTTTGCAAGCTTTGAAATAGCGTCGTACACAAAAGGCAAATTGTTTTCTATAGTAAACAGGGGTATTCCGAACTCATCAATGGGAATAATACCTCTTACCGCTACGGTGAGTACGCCGAGAAGCACACCGATAATAAGCGGATTTGTAAGAGTAGTTTTTACAGTATGCTTCAGACTGTAATTTTTATTTTCCGGGCTGTAATGAGATAAAATCACAACAGCAAGAGTATTAAAAAGCGGAATTGACACCGCAGAAAGGATACTTGCAAAGGCAACCGCCTCGGCACCTCCGAGACTTTCCGCAAGAGGTATGCCTATAATCGCATAATTGGAGCGAAATGAGCATTGAGTAAGTACACCTATATTTTCCCTCTTCTTAAAGAAAAGCTTTGTTACGGCATAACCGCAAAGGCAAATAAGCAGAATCGCAACCACACAGTAGCCGATGACCGACCAACGTACAAGTCCGAGAGACTCGATTTCATAAATATTATAGTATAAAAGAATGGGTAGAAAAA
Source organism: Clostridia bacterium (assembly GCA_017555765.1). Lineage (GTDB taxonomy): Bacteria > Bacillota > Clostridia > Oscillospirales > Acutalibacteraceae > UBA6857. Next base: position 928 of record JAFZFT010000088.1, read on the forward strand.
CCCTGAACACCATTTTGTTGAGCTTTTTAAAAAATGCATCATCAGCAAATTTGAGACACTTAAGCAGATAACCGACAAGTGCAAGAAGCAGAATCGGCATAACCGCATCAAAAGAAAAACTGAATATTTCAGCCACAGAATCACACCTAATTATTATTCTGAGGTTATTTTAACATATAACGGTGGGGTTTACAAGACAGCCAATGTAAAAATCTATAAAATAAAAAATCCGTCCTCTGAAGAGAACGGGATTTTTGGTGAGGATGAGTGGGCTCGAACCACCGACCCCTTGCATGTCAAGCCCGCCTGACGGCGAAATTGACACAGAATACCTTAAAATCACATGCAATTATGATTATTTTTTTATATTTTTTGTAAAGTTGTTGACACTTTGCTTATAAGTATCATTTATTAAAGAAATCTGTTCTGAAATTCATATTTCCTTTTCCTAAAAAATATAGCCTTTGATCAGTACCATCATCTTCTATCATCTCAAGCAATTCAATTTCTCCCTCGAAATTTTTTACAATGGCATAGCAATGCTTCTCAAGTTTTTTGTCAAAATTAGAATTATATGTTCGCAGTTCATTAAGCAACATAACAGTTACTACACAGGAGTCTGAACAAAATTTGCCGATTTTTTTATATTCATCTAAAGAAACAACATCAGAGCCAATTTCATCTCCGTTAATTGAGGTAATGTATGTGGATATGCCAATAGATTCAAGATTTTGTCCATACTCACAACGTTCCCAATCTTCATCGGATTTTATAATGTACATAGGGTCAGTAATAATTATATCACCTTTAAAAAACATAATTTAATCTCCTTCTAAATCAATTTCTTATTTAACTCAATTTTAGCAGATAAAAAGATAAAAAACAAGGTTGGAAACGCTCCCAAAATCAGTATTTTTTATGAAAAAATATAAATTTGTTGACATTTTGTTGACACTTTGAGGTTGTATTCAGTTTTAAAAGTATTTGTTGACAAAAGAAAGAATGCTTGAAAACCCTTGTGTTTTCAAGCATTCTTTATGGTGAGGATGAGTGGGCTCGAACCACCGACCCCTTGCATGTCAAGCAAGTACTCTAACCAACTGAGCTACACCCTCAAGTGCCTATGTATAATAGCAGATTTATTCAGTATTGTCAAGTTGTTTAATAAAAAAAGACCGTCCAAAAGGACGGTCAGTATGTTTATGCCTTTGCTTCGCAGTACATACAGCGGTAAACTCTGTTTTCCTTATCTGTAAGTGTGAAAATCTGCTCCAACTCCTGCTCACAGGATGTGATACAACGGGGATTCTTGCATTTGAGTACACCATGAAGCTTTTCAGGAAGATCTACACTTCTCTTTTCAACAAGCTTGCTATCACGGATAACATCAATTGTAACATCAGGATCAATGTAGCCGAGAGCTTCGAGATTGATTTCAATATTGCTGTCAATCTTGATAATGTCCTTCTTGCCCATCTTCTTACTGTTAACATTCTTGATAATTGCAATGCTGCATTCAAGCTTGTCAAATCCAAGAAGTCTGTATATTCTCATTGCGTTACCGGCTGTTATATGGTCGATAACGATGCCGTCTTTGATTGAATCTATATTCATTGTTCTCTCTCCTTTCAGTCTGCCTTTAAGCCGAGAAGCTCCATAATAAGAGCCATACGTACAAACTTACCGCAGAGTGCCTGCTCAAAATAACAAGCTCTTGGGTCATCGTCAACATCAACGGAGATTTCGTTAACTCTGGGCAGCGGATGAAGAATTGTAAGGTCTTCCTTAGCGTTCTTTACAAGCTTTTCTCTTGTAAGAATATAGCTGTCACGAAGACGGATATACTCTTCTTCGCTGAGGAAACGTTCCTTCTGAACTCTTGTCATATAGAGAACATCAAGTTCGGGGAGTACTTCTTCAAGGTCTGTTGTCTGAACATACTCAATACCGTTCTTGAGAAGAACGTCCTTCTTTATGTATGAGGGAAGCTTGAGCTCATCAGGTGAGATAAGTACGATTTTAACATTCTCATATCTTGAAAGAGCCTGAATGAGTGAATGTACTGTTCTGCCGAACTTAAGGTCGCCACAGAAACCGATTGTAAAGTTATTGAGCTTACCCTTCTTTCTTCTGATTGTAAGAAGGTCGGTAAGAGTCTGTGTGGGATGGTTGTGTCCGCCGTCACCTGCATTGATTACAGGAATCTTTGAATGCATTGAAGCAACAAGAGGAGCACCCTCCTTGGGATGACGCATTGCAATGATATCTGCGTAGCAGTTAACCATCTTTGTTGTATCAGCAACGCTTTCACCCTTTGTTGCGGATGATGAGCCTGCATCTGAGAAACCGAGAACGTGACCGCCGAGCTCATACATAGCAGCCTCAAAGCTGAGTCTTGTTCTTGTTGAAGGCTCAAAGAAAAGAGTTGCAAGCTTCTTGCCGCGGCAAACCTGACTGTACTTTACAGGGTTTGCGATAATATCATCAGCAACATTTAAACGACCGTCAATTTCTTCAACTGAAAGGTCAAGAATATTGATAAGACTTCTCATCAGTTTGCGCCAC
>JAFZFT010000089.1 GCA_017555765.1 Clostridia bacterium
ACGAATGTCCACATTGCCTTTGCTTCGTAAATAGGAAGGAAGCAAAGAAGTGTCATAATACCGATGGGAATAGCCATCCACTTGAGGTAGGGTCTGCACTTACCCCACTTGGTTCTTGTCTTGTCAACAACTGAGCCCATGATAGGATCGTTGAATGCGTCAAAAATACGGGTACCTAACATAAGGAATGCAACTGCAATTGCACCTTCCATACCGCCGACTTTAACACCCTCTCCACCAAAAAGAAGTGCGTCGGTCATAAATACTGTCAGGTATGAACCGATGATGGTACAGATGAAGTTCTGACCGAAACCGGCAACACCATAAGCGACAGCTTCTTTCGGCTGTACACCTTTACCGGGTGTAGTGCCGAACAGTTTGTGTAAAAATGCGTTCATTTTTATTAACTCCTCCTAAATAAATATTCATAGGAGTTAGTTTATCATAATGCTACAAAAAATACAAGGGCTTATAACAAATTTCAACAACATTTACATAGATTTAATACATAAAGCCGACACCTATTGCAGTAGACGTCGGCTTTGTTTGATTATTTGTTTAAAATTGATTTAAGATATTGACCTGTATATGAATTTTCATTATAACATATATCCTCAGGTGTGCCCGTTGCAACAACTGTACCGCCGCCGTCACCGCCCTCAGGTCCGAGGTCAATAATATGGTCAGCGCACTTTATAACGTCGAGATTATGCTCAATAACAACAACGCTGTTTCCGTTGTCTACAAGGGTCTGCAAAACATTTATAAGTCTGTGTACATCAGCGGTGTGTAAGCCTGTTGTGGGCTCATCAAGAATATAAATCGTCTTGCCTGTTGATGTTTTTGAAAGTTCCGTAGAAAGCTTGACCCTCTGTGCTTCACCACCCGAAAGTGTTGTCGCAGGCTGACCGATTTTAACATATCCGAGGCCGACATCATAAAGCGTTTTCAGCTTCTTGTAAATCTTCGGATGATTTTCAAAGAACGTCATCCCCTCTTCAATTGTCATTTCGAGTACATCGTGAATGCTTTTACCTTTAAACTTAACGGAAAGGGTCTCGTTATTGTACCGCTTACCCTTACATACATCGCAAGGTACGTAAACATCGGCAAGGAAATGCATCTCTATTTTTGCAATACCATCGCCCTGGCAAGCTTCGCATCTACCACCTTTGACATTGAAGGAAAATCTTCCGGCATTATACCCCTTCGCCTTGGAATCGGTTGTATTTGCGAAAAGCTCTCTTATATCATTGAATACCCCTGTATAAGTCGCAGGGTTGGAGCGAGGTGTACGTCCGATCGGTGACTGGTCAATATCAATTACCTTATCGAGGTGTTCGACACCAGTCATCTTTCTGAATTGTCCCGGTATCTTTTTCGAACCGTTAAGCTCATTCGAAAGATGCTTATAAAGTATTTCATTAATAAGAGAAGATTTACCTGATCCTGAAACGCCTGTAACGCACACTAGCATTCCGAGAGGAATCTCTACATCAATATCTTTAAGATTATTCTGTACGGCGTTGTAGATTTTAAGGCATTTCCCGTTGCTCTCTCTACGCTTTTCAGGTATCGGAATCACCTTTTTTCTACTGAGATACTGACCCGTTAAGGATTGCTCACAATTCATTATGTCATCAACAGTACCGCAGCAAACAATTTCACCGCCGTGAATACCCGCTCCCGGTCCCACATCGACGATATAGTCGGCCTCGAGCATTGTATCTTCGTCGTGTTCAACAACAACGAGAGTATTACCGATATCCCTCAGATGCTTAAGGGTAGAAATAAGCTTATCGTTATCACGCTGATGAAGACCTATACTGGGTTCATCGAGTATATAAAGCACCCCTACAAGTGATGAGCCTATCTGTGTTGCAAGTCGGATTCTCTGACTTTCACCACCCGACAAAGAGCCTGACTGACGAGTAAGGGTAAGATAGTTGAGACCTACACTTTCAAGGAAAGATAGTCTTTCAACTATTTCCTTAATAATAAGCTTGGCGATAATTTTTTCGCGGTCGGAAAGTTGTTTTTCAGTTTCTTTTACAAACCAGAGACATTCACTGATTGAGAGCGAGCAAACCTCATGGATATTTTTTCCGTTAACAGTTACACTGAGTGCTTCCTTGCTGAGTCTTGCACCATTACATTCCTTACACTCGTTTGTTGACATCATAGCCTCAATTTCACGGCGCATAATTTCAGATGATGACTCAGTGTAGCGTCGCTGAAGATTGTTGATTATACCCTCAAAAGGCGCAAAATAGGTACCCGATCCGAAAGAGGTTGTTCTCTCCATCTTAAGCTTTTCGCCGTTTGTACCGTAAAGCAGAGCGTTGTACGCTTCAAGAGATAAGTCTTCAATAGGTGTATCAAAGTCAAATCCGTATTTCTTTCCGAGGGCATCGAAATACATACCGCTTATACTTGTATTCTCTCTTCCCGACCAACCGCTCGCTTTAATTGCACCTTGGCTTATAGAAAGCTTACGGTCAGGTATGACCATTGACGGAGAAACCTCCATAAACACACCGAGACCTGAACATTTTTTGCAAGAGCCGAAGGGGCTATTAAAAGAGAACATTCTAGGTGTTATTTCGCCGAAGCTGACACCATGTTCGGGACAAGCGTAATTAAGAGAAAAAGTAAGTTCATCTGATCCGATAACATCGACAAGAAGTAATCCTTCAGAAAGCTTAGTAGCGGTTTCAATAGAATCGGCAAGGCGGGAGCTTATCCCTTCTTTAATAACAAGTCGGTCAACGATGACTTCAATGTTATGCTTTTTGTTTTTGTCAATCTTGATTTTTTCAGATAAATCATACACAACAGAGTCAATTCTTATTCGTACAAATCCACTCTTACGTGCATTTTCAAGTTCTTTGACATACTCGCCTTTTCTTCCCCTGACAATAGGAGAAAGCAGCTGTATTTTTGTACCTTCGGGCATCAGAAGTATTTTTTCGACTATCTGATCAACTGTCTGCTGCTTGATTTCCTTACCGCATACAGTGCAGTGCGGTGTACCTATTCTTGCATAAAGTAATCTGAAGTAGTCATATATCTCTGTAATCGTACCGACTGTAGAGCGTGGATTTTTAGAGGTAGTTTTCTGATCAATCGAAATAGCCGGAGAAAGCCCGTCAATATAGTCAACATCAGGCTTTTCCATCTGTCCGAGAAACTGACGAGCATAAGAAGAAAGCGATTCCACATATCTCCGCTGACCTTCGGCGTAGATTGTGTCAAAAGCAAGTGAAGATTTACCCGAGCCGGATAACCCTGTAAAAACTACAAATTTATCCCTTGGTATAGTAAGGTCAATATTTTTAAGGTTGTGCTCTCTTGCACCTTTAATTGTGATATATTTCTGTGACATAAAGCACCTTTCTTTATAAATTACATCATTGATTTTAGTTTTTCAATCTTGTCACGCAGATATGCAGCATGCTCAAATTCAAGAATTTTAGCCGCATCCTTCATTTCAGCGGTAAGCTGTCTGATAACCTTCTCTTTATCAAATTTTGAGAGTCGCTTAAAATTTTTATCCGAATCTGCGGTTTTTGTCGATATTTCAAGTACATCTCTCACCTGCTTCTTAACAGTTTCAGGGATTATACCGTGTGCAAGGTTATATTCATTCTGAATCCGTCTTCTTCTCTCTGTTTCGGTTATTGCACTTTCCATAGACGGAGTAACACTGTCGGCGTACATAATAACCTCGCCGTTTGCGTTTCTGGCCGCACGCCCGATAGTCTGTACGAGAGAGGTTTCTGAACGCAGAAAACCTTCTTTGTCGGCATCAAGAATGATAACAAGCGAAACCTCAGGTATATCAAGACCCTCTCTGAGAAGATTAATTCCGACTAGTACGTCGAATTCTCCAAGCCTCAGGTCGCGGATTATCTCCATACGCTCCATCGTATCAACATCGTAGTGCATATATCTTACTTTAATACCAAGGTCACTGAGATAATCTGTAAGCGACTCCGCCATTTTCTTAGTGAGCGTTGTGATAAGAACACGCTCACCTCTTTCAGTACGTATATTTATCTGACTGACAATATCATCAATCTGTCCTTCGGTAGGCTTAACTGTAATCAGCGGATCAAGAAGACCCGTAGGTCTGATAATTTGCTCAACTATCTGTTCACTCTTTTCTCTTTCGAAGGCGGCAGGTGTTGCACTGACAAAGATTTTTTGTCCGACTCTTTCGTAAAATTCATCAAACTTCAGCGGTCTGTTATCGTAAGCAGAAGGTAATCTGAAGCCAAACTCAATAAGACTTTCTTTTCTCGAGCGGTCGCCTCCGTACATAGCACGAAGCTGCGGAAGCATAACATGAGATTCATCCACAAACAGAAGAAAATCATCGGGGAAATAGTTAAGCAAAGTAAAAGGCGGCTCCCCTGCTGGTCTGCCCGACATAACTCTTGAATAATTTTCAATACCCTTGCAGAATCCGGTTTCACGAAGCATTTCAAGGTCATAAAGGGTACGTTGACGAACTCTTTCAGCCTCAAGAAGTTTACCTTCCTTTGTAAACTCAACAACACGCTCTTCCATCTCTGATTTTATGCTCTCAAGTGCCCCTTCAAGCTTATCAGGAGCAATAACATAGTGCGAAGCGGGATAAATGGCAACATGGCTTACAGTATTCTTAATTTCACCTGTTAACGGATTGACTTCTGTTATTCTGTCAATTTCGTCACCAAAAAATTCAACTCTTATAGCTGTATCGCTTGTGTACACGGGATAGATTTCAACAACATCGCCGCGTACTCTGAATTTGTTTCTTACGAAATTGACATCGTTTCTGTCGTACTGTATTTCAACAAGCTTTGATATGAGTTCATCACGGCTTTTTTCCATTCCCGTACGAAGAGAAATTACCATATTACGGTAATCGATCGGGTTTCCGAGTGTGTATATACACGATACACTCGCTACAATTATTACATCTCTTCTCTCCGAGAGTGCGGATGTTGCAGAGTGGCGAAGCTTATCGATTTCATCGTTTATTGCAGAGTCCTTCTCAATATAGGTATCGGTTGTAGGAATATACGCTTCAGGCTGATAGTAATCATAGTATGAAACGAAATATTCAACTGCGTTTTCGGGAAAGAATTCCTTGAATTCACTGCAAAGCTGACCTGCGAGAGTCTTATTATGTGCAAGAACAAGTGTAGGTCTATTAAGCTCTGCTATTATATTAGCCATAGTAAATGTTTTACCTGAGCCGGTTACACCCATAAGCGTCTGCTCTTTATAACCGTTTCTTACACCCTCAACGAGGCTTTTTATGGCTTCCGGCTGGTCACCTGTAGGCTTGTAGGGTGAAACTAGTTTGAATTTATCCAAGTTCAGCTCTCCTTTCCGCATGTATTTTATTATTTTATCATAAAACATTTTAAATTAAAAGACATAAATGCTCAAATGAAAGAAAAAACTGTCGGTAAAATGAAATGCACCCCAAATGTTAGACATTGTGATATAATGTTTAACATTTGGGGTGATTTTTTTATGCCGAAAGGAATACCAAACAAAAAATACACAGGTGAATTCAAACAAAAAGTAGTAGAAACAATGCATAAAGAAAAGTTAAGCTACAAAGAAGCTGCAAGGCAGTTTGGTGTTTCGTTTGATACTGTGGTTGCAGGATGGGAACGA
>JAFZFT010000012.1 GCA_017555765.1 Clostridia bacterium
GAACTCGCCCTTTTCATTTACAGCTGTATTCTCTGTTGACCAACCTGTAAAGATGTATCCGTCAAGTGAGAGTACGTTTGAAACTTTAACAGTTTCGCCTTCCTCATAGGTCTTTGCATCGGGTACTGCGGGAGCATCTGCGGGGATTTCACCCTCATACTTGTATGTAACATCGTAGTAGTTGATTACCTTTTCCCACTTACCTACGAACTCTACATTCTTATAGATTTCAAAGCTACCGTCTGTTACTGTAACGTCCTTTGTATCCCAACCTGTGAATGTGTAGCCATCAAGTGAAGGTACGTTTGAAACTTTAACAGTTTCACCTTCCTCATAAGTCTTTGCATCGGGTACTGCGGGAGCGTCTGCGGGAATTTCACCCTCATACTTATATGTAACATCGTAGTAGTTGATCTTTGTCCATGAGCCGATGAAATGTACGTCGTTGTTGATTACAAATTCACCGTTTACTACATTTGCATCCTCTGTTGACCAGCCTGAGAATGTGTAGCCATTCGCAACAGCCTCGGGAGCTACATCAACTGTCTCACCTTTTCTGTATACAGCTGAAGCGGGAACAAGAGGTGCGGGAACAGGAATAACATCACCCACGTAGGAATATGTTACTTTGTATTCCTTATATACGGTAACCTTTACGGTTTCTGTAACTTCGGGGTTATCCTTTGAAGTAATGGTGATTGTAGCTTCACCATCGCCTACTGCGATAATGTTGCCGTCTTTATCAATCTTTACAACATCGGGTCTATCCGACTCGTATGTAAGCTCAGGATATGTTGCGTCTTCGGGAGTTACCTTAGCACCGATATTCTGCTCATCACCTACTTTAACGGTAATGTCATTTTTGGGTACGGTAATATCTGTTACGGGTGTCTTAACTGTTACTGTTACTCTTTCCTTGACAGTCTTATTATCCTTTGAGGTTACGGTAATTATTGCAGTACCGTCGCCTACTGCGATGATGTTACCGTCTTCGTCAACAGTTACAACATCAGGATTGCTTGATTCGTATGTAACGTCCTTGTTTGTTGCTTCAACAGGCTTAACCTCTGTAACTGTAATCTTATCTGTATCGCCCTTATTGATGTCGATTGTTGTTCTGTCAACAGTGATATCTGTTACGGGAATCTTAACTGTTACGTTTACTGTGTCGGTCTTTGTGGGGTCATCAACTGAAGTGATTGTGATTGTTGTTGTACCTACGCCTTCAGGAGTGAGATAACCGTCCTTATCAACAGTTACAATGCTTTCGTCGCCTGATTCAAAGATAACATCCTTGAAGGTTGCGTTGGGAGGATCTACAATAACCTCAACCTTTACCTTTTCTCCGCCGATATCAACTGTAAGCTCACCGCCGCTGATTTCGATACTGTTAACGGGCATCTTATAATAGCCGTATATAACAACATCGTTTTCGGGCATAAGGAAGGAGTCACCGATAATCTCGGCATCACCTGTTTTCCAACCGACAAATATGTACTCGGGAGCATAAGGCACACCGTAAACAGGTACATCCTCACCGGGAGCATACCAATACTCTACATCGGGGAGCTCGGGATAAACCGGGGGTAAATCGTAAGTATCATCGTACTCATATGTAACCTTATAAAGCTTTGTCCATGAGCCGACAAATTCAACATCGTTATTGATTACGAATTCACCGTTTACTACCTCTGCATCCTCTGTTGTCCAGCCTGAGAAGATGTAATGCTCTGCTGAAGAAGGACCTGCAACGGTAACTGTTTCACCCTCTTCGTATGTAGCTGCATCGGGAGCTGTAACACCCTCAGGGATTATATCACCGATAAATTTGTATGTAACCTCATAACTGGGAGTGACGGGCTTCTGGCTTGCATTGGTAAGATAGCCGCCGTCTTCTCTGAACTTTGCATATTCAGCTGCGGGTGGATAGTAAGCACTTGGGTGCTTTTCGTTATATGTCTTAATGTTTGTTTCCTGATCATCTGTCTGACCTACAACTGCATAACAGCAGTTGAAGATACCGTCATCGAGATTTTTGAGAGCAGCAGTTGTCCAACCGCTACCTGCATATATGTATCTGAGATTCTTACAGTAGTAGAACATAAATCTCATTGTTGTTACCTTGGCGGTGTTGAAGCTGCTAAGATCAAGTGATGTGAGTGCTTCGCAGTTTCTGAACATGTTTTCCATTGTGGTAACATTGCTTGTATCCCAGCCTGTAAGATCTACGTTTTTGAGGCAATAAACAGGAGATGTATTTGTAGGCGGGTTCATATCGAAAACGCCTAACATGCTTGTAACCTTGCTTGTATTCCAGCCGCTGAGATTTGCAGTTTCAAGAGCGTAGCATCTTGCGAACATATTCTCAAGAGTGGTAACATTTGATACGTCCCAGCTGCTTGCATCGATTGACTTAAGCTTATAGCAGGCATAGAAGCAGAGCTTAAAGCTTGTACAGGATGAAGTATCAAGATACTGAAGGTCTGCAGTTTCAAGCTCATTACAGTTACCGAACCAATAGAGGAAGCTTTTTACATTTCCTGTATGTAAGTTCTCAAGACCCTTGATTTCCTTAAGAGCCTTGAATGTAAAGAAGAAATGAGTTGAGTCCGGATGAGGTGCAATACCGCCCTCACCTGCAACATAAACAGTATATCGGTTAGCACCTGCAGCAGCAGTTCCTGCTTCGTCAAGATACATCCAGCCCCAGACGCTTCCGTCACCGTCAGCAGACATATCCCACTGCTCAAGCGGAGCTCCTTCCACCTTTATTTTATCAAGGAACGTGATACTGGTAATCTTATCGTAATACTTATAGTATCCGTTACTTGATGCGGCATTCGTTGCCTTCATCACAGGATACGCCGCTTCCGCCTCCTGAATAAGACCTACTGCGGGCATCATTGTAAGCATCATTATTACCACGAGTAACAATGATAAGCCTTTTTTGATTTTTTCGGTTTTCATATAAATTCCTCCTGATTATGCGAAATATGTCGCACCTATACATATACAATATAACATAGAAGAAAAAAGAAGTCAACAAAATGTTGCAAAAAGTACCGTTAACATTTTTTTCATATTTTTGTCGCACTATACAAAAACTACTCACTTGTTAATAAAAATTCATATATTATCCGTTGTAAAACGTACTTGTAAATGCTATAATGTCAAAAAAATGAAAGGAGCGACCGCTATGGCTGATATACCCTTTGAATGGCTCCCACTTGACATTGCCGGTCAGGTTTTCCCCGGACAGAATTCGAAAAAATGGGCTAATGTATACCGCCTTACAGTCTGTCTTGACAGAGAAATCGATCCCGAAAAATTAAAGGTCGCTCTTGAAAGCACCCTTGACAGAATTCCGACACTGAAGGTACGGATGAGAAACGGCTTTTTCCATAATTACTTTGAGGTGAACAGAGAGACCTGCCCCATCAGGCACGATATAAGGAATTTCTGTTACCGCATCGATTACAAGGAAAATAACGGATACCTCCTCAGAGTTTACTATAACGGCTGCCGTATCAGCGTTGATTTTTATCACGTACTGTGTGACGGCAATGGTGCATCGGTGTTTATCTTCACTCTTGCGGGTGAGTATCTTCGCCTTGAGGGTCTCGATATTGCTACAAATAATTTCGTACTCGATGTAAGTAAAGCTATCAGTAGCGAAGAAGCTGAGGATGCTTATTTACGGTACTGCGGCAAGAAGGCGGGTGCAAGTCTTACCGACCCTACCGCCTACCACAGAAAAGGTACCCCCATGGCGGCACACAACTGCAATTACACCACAGTGTATATGTCCTTCAGCGAGCTTCATAGTCTCAGCAAAAGGTACGGTGTTACTGTGACAGAGCTTTTTGCCTCCGTTATGCTTGATGTAATGCTGAAAAAACAGCGTCTCGAGGGCAAGGTACGGCATCCCGTCAGTGTGCAGATTCCCGTCAATCTGAGAAAATTTTTCCCGAGCAGTACACTTCGCAACTTCGTGCTTTGTGTGCTCGTCAGCATCGACGGACGGAAAAAGGAATATACCTTCACTGAAATTCTCGAAAGCGTAAGCTCTCAGCTAAGGCGCATAAACAACAAGGACGCCCACGGCTCTTACATAAACAGTACGGTAAAATTAGGCTACAAGGCAATACGTCCCGTTCCGCGCGCCATAAAAAATATGATTGTAAAGGCAGGCTTCCTTTTCGGTGCGGAGTATTCCACCTCGGTACTTATCTCAAACTTAGGTGCCGTTTCTCTGCCCGACAGTATGAAGGAGCACACAAAGTCCCTCGTATTCTACACGGGTCCCGGACTCGTAAACGGTGCACGCTGCGGTGTTGCCTGTATCGGTGATACTCTCGCCTACACCTTCTCCAACCGCTACAAGGAGGATGACATCGAAAGAGATTTCCTTCTGAAGCTTTCCGAGCTCGGTATTAAAACTACGGTTGAGACAAACAGAGACACCGATTTCAGTACTCTTGAGGGTGTTACAAGCGGTGACAGTTATGCTTATTCCGATGAGCTTTTTATCCCCACCAAAAAGGACAGAGCAAAGCTCCCCAAATACACTGTGAGCCTCGCTGAAAGATTAAAGCGGTATTTCAGTTTTTAGAAAAAAGCGTTGCAGATATGCTCTGCGACGCTCTTTTTTATCTTAGTTTCTGTTGACTTTTATAGTATAGTATTTTATAATAGATTTTGTATGTATACCCTTTACAAAAAAATATAGAAAGGAAGTTCAATTATGAACACAATCGACAAGAACCACGAGGCTCTCTTTACCCCGTGGAAAATCGGAAACGTTGAAATCAAAAACCGTATCGTTATGTGTCCCATGGGCGGTACATCTCTTTTCGGATGGTTTGAGCTCGGCGGATGTCACTTCGACAAGGAGGCTGCAAAGCTTTTCCTTGAAAGAGCTAATAATGAGGTAGGTCTTATCATCCCCGGTATTGCTCCCCTTCGTGACACCTTCTGGGGCAAGTGGTTATGGCAGAACCCCAAGATGTTTGAGGAGCTCAAGGAGTTTATGGATGAAATCCACAAGACAGGTGCAAAGCTCTTCGTTCAGCTTACTGCAGGTATGGGTCGCTCATGGGCTATCACAGAGCTCGTTGCTCCCCTTCACAGAAATAAATTCACACGTGCACTCATCAAGCCCGTGCTTGACACATCACACGAGCTTGCTTCTCCCTCACCCCAGCCCTCTCGTTGGGCTCACGACATCATCTGCCCCGAAATGACCAAGGAGCAGATTCACGAAATCATTGAGGCTTTCGCTAAGACCGCTAAGCTCTGCCGCGATGCAGGCGTTGACGGTGTTGAAGTACACGCAGTACACGAGGGCTATCTTCTTGACCAGTTTGCTATCGAATTCTTCAATAAGCGTACTGACGAATACGGCGGATCATTTGAAAACCGCTATCGCTTTGCAGCTGAGGTTGTAAAGGCTATCAAGGAATCCTGCGGTAAGGATTACCCCGTTTCACTCAGATACTCAGTTGAGTCAAAGATGAAGGGCTTCTGCGAAGGCGCAATGCCCGGTGAGGAATATACCGAGGTTGGCCGTGCAATGCCCGAGTCAGAAAGAGCAGCAAAGTACCTTCAGGATGCAGGCTACGATATGCTCAACGCTGACAACGGTACATATGACTCATGGTACTGGGCACATCCTCCTATGTACATGCCTCAGAACTGCAACCTTGATGACGTTGCTCACATTAAGAAGTTTGTTGACATCCCCGTTGTATGCGCAGGCCGTATGGAGCCCGACGTTGCCGCAAAGGCAATCGAGGAAGGCAGAATCGACGGTATGGGTGTTGCACGTCAGTTCCTTGTTGACCCCGCATGGGTAAAGAAGCTCAAGGAAGGCAGAACAGATGAAATCAAGCCCTGTATCTGCTGCCACGCAGGCTGCTTCAACTTCTCATCATCAAAGGGTCACGCAAACACCCAGGATCTTATCGACACAATGGGTCTTGCACGTTGCGCTCTCAACCCCGAAACAATGCAGTCAAAGAAATATAAGCTCGTACCCGCTAAGAAGATCAAGAAGGTTGCCGTTATCGGCGGCGGTATCGGCGGTATGGAAGCTGCTATCGTCTGTGCAAAGAGAGGTCACAAGGTTACTCTTTACGAAAAGAGCGACAAGCTCGGCGGTGTATTCGTAGCCGCTGCTGCTCCCTCCTTCAAGGAAAAGGACCGCGACCTTATTCAGTGGTACATCCGTGAGGTTGCAAAGTATCCCATCGAGGTTAAGATGAATACCGAGGTTAAGGATATCAATACTCTCAGTGCTGACGAAATCATCGTTGCAACCGGCTCAAAGGCACGTTCAATTCCCGTTAAGGGTGCTGACACTGCTATCGAAGCAGTTGACTACCTTCTCGGCAATAAGGAAGTAGGCGAAAACGTAACAATCATCGGTGGCGGTCTTACCGGCTGTGAAATTGCTTACGAGCTTTACCTCAAGGGTAAGAAGCCCACAATCGTTGAAATGCAGGATGACCTTATCACAACTCCCGGTATCTGTCTTGCAAACACAAGCTTCCTTCGTGACTTCTTCAAGACATACAAGGTACCCGTACACCTCGAGACCGCTCTTTGCGAAATCGGTGACGGCAAGGTAACTGTAAAGGATAAGGAAGGCAAGACCTTCGACATCGCTGCTGATTCAGTTGTTATGTCAGTCGGCTATACTCCCACACCCGTTGCCGCAAAGTCAAAGCACATCCACATCATCGGTGACGCTGCCAAGGTCGGAAATCTCCGTACCGTTATCTGGGGCGCATGGGATGTTGCAATGAAGATCTAATTTTGTAAAAAGGAGAAATTATCATGATTTTAACTCAGGAACAGCAGGATATTCTCAACGGCTCAAAAGGCGAAACCATGGCCAAGGTTATGAAGACTATGGTAATGTACGGCGAAGCCTTCAACGCTGAAAAGCTCGTACCCATCACTTCAAAGAACAACCACCTTGTTACATCCTTCGGTCTTAAGGTTATGTCCCCCGTTTACGACCTTATGCAGAAGCTTCTTGACGAAGGCGTTGCTTCAGGTCAGAAGTTCTCCGTTGACCCCCGTCCTCTCGATAAGAACGTACCCGCTAACTTCCTTCAGAACCTCATTTTCAATAAGTTCATGTACACTAAGCAGAGCTTCTATGAGGATCAGCTTAAAAAGCTCGGTCTTCTCAACAATGACGCTTTCACTTGTACCTGCTATATGGACGAGGTAGGCAACAAGCCTCAGAAGGGCGAAGTGCTTTCATGGGCAGAGTCAAGTGCCGTTGTATACGCTAACTCCGTACTCGGTGCAAGATGTAACCGTAACTCAGGTATCATCGACATCATGGGCTCAATCGTTGGCTATGTACCTTACTTCGGTCTTCTCACAGACGAAGGCAGAAAGGCTACATGGGTTATCAAGGTAAACACCTCAAAGAAGCCTGAGGCTCAGCTTCTCGGATCAGCTATCGGTATGAAGGTTATGGAAGACGTACCCTATGTTGTAGGTCTTGACAAGTGGATCGGCACTGAGCTCAACGACAGCGCATGTGCATATCTCAAGGACTTCGGTGCGGCTACCGCTTCAAACGGTGCAGTTGGTCTCTATCACATCGAAAACCTCACTCCCGAAGCAGTTGAGCTTGGCGACAAGCTTATCGCAGAGGGCGCAAAGGAATACATCATTGACGATGCAGAGCTCGCAAAGGTACAGAGAAACTACCCCGTTATCTGGAAGAAGCCCGACGCCGCTCCCAAGCTTTGCTTCGTAGGCTGTCCTCACCTTTCACTTCAGCAGCTTAAGGACTGGACTGATAACATTGAGGCAGAGCTTAAGAAGAACGGCAACAGCAAGGTTCTCATTCCCACAGTACTTACCGCAGCTCCCGGTGTACTTGAAAAGTTCAACCAGACACCCTACGCAGCCCGTCTCAAGGCTACAGGTGTTATCACCTCATACATCTGTCCTCTTATGTATATGAACAATCCTCTTTGCAAGAAGATGCCCGTAATCACATCATCAAACAAGCTTCGTACATATACAACCGCAAGATATTACACAGATGCTGAGATTTTAGCAAAGATTACAAAGGGAGGTAAATAATCATGAAACAGTTCAAAGGCAGAGTAATCACTCCCGGTGAGGTTACTGCAGAAGCAGTTGTTACAACAGAAGGCTTCAACACACTCGCTTCCTTCCAGAACGCTCTTCAGTTCGGTGACAAGGAGGTTAAGTGCGGCGACCAGAACAACAAGGACCTTTACGGCAAATCAATGCTCGGCAAGGCTCTTTGCCTTCCTCAGACAATCGGCTCAACAACAGGCGGTCTTGTACTTTACTGTGCATGCGCTCTCGGAAAGAACCCCGCTTGTATGCTCTTCTCAAATCCCATTGACTCACTTGCAGCAGCAGGTGCGGTACTCGCTGACGTATGGGTTGACGGAGTTTCAATGCCCGTTGTTGACTCACTCGGCGACGAATTCCTTAATTACGTTAAGGACGGCATGAAGATTACAATCAAGGCTGACGGTATCGTTGAGGTCGGCTGATAAAGCTTTAATAAAAAGGGTGGATTTCCTTACGGTTATCCACCCTTTATTTTTGTTCATTTTTTTCATCGTCTGCGGCTTTGAATTTATAATATTCATTCACAAGACTTCTGTAACCGAGGTCTTTTATTTCTTCATAGCGAAAATTATACCGCACCTTGGTTCTTTTTCCCGTTGCAATATAGCGGATACAGTCCTGCATATATGCATCAATGGCTTTAAGTGTTTCCGATGTATTGATGACAGGGAAAAACCACCGTGTCCACGTCAGCTCATTATACACCGGATTATCGTAAAGCTTTGCATTGAATTTTTTAACGAATACTCTTGCCGCAACATCACCGGGTACATTCTTTTTTCCCGACCATCGGCAAAGAGCTCTTGCTTTACGTCGCATTTTTGACTTGAGCTTTTCAAAAGATATATCACTTATATCAATAGTACCCCTATAGTAGGAAAAACCGAGAAACTCCCATTTCTCGCCCGGCGGAGTTACTGTTTCCTTCTCCGGATTGATTTTCAGCCTTCTGCTATTTAAAAAGCTCTTGATTTTACCGATGCTTTCTTTCAATTCCTCTTCACTGTAAGCGAAAACAAGAATATCGTCCGAATAGCGCACATAAGGTATACCCTTTTCGTAAAAGTAAGCATCAAGCTCACGAAGATAAAAATTCGCAAGAAATGCCGACAAAGGTACGCCCGCCATTATGCCCTTCTTTTCTTCCACAAGCTCCCCGCAGTACTGTACACAGGGATTTTTCAGAATACTTCTTATGAAATCAAAAAGCTCTCTGTCACTGATGAGTACGCTCTCAAGCTCAGGCAGAAGGATATCAACCTCAACTGAATTGAAGTAATCGCTTATGTCAGCCTTATAGACATAGCACCTGTCGAGATTTTTGATTTTCAGTATATCACGGGTCGCCTTTTTCACTCCCGAATCCTTTCTGAAGGAGTAAAGATTGGGTGAAAAAAGGTAGTCATAGTCACGAAGCAGGTAGGAAATAAGCTTCAGGATGTAGTTTTCCTCTCGTCTGAAGGTATAAACAATACGCTTTCTGCCCGCCTTTGATTTACTTATAAGCGACTTCTCTGCGGCAGAAAATTCCTCTTTGCTTCTGATTTTTTCCGCAACGGGAAGATATTCCTTGCTGTCTATATAGCTTCGTAAATCAGCTGCTTCCGCTTCATTTATATTGCCGTGAGATATCTTGTAATCATAAAAGGCATCCCAGCAATCTTTTTCAAAAAGCTTATCAATAATGCTCATAAAACACCAAAATAAAAAAACAGAGAGAAAATGATTTAACATCGCATTTTGCGATACGAAGCTGTACACGGAACGGCTGCCTGTAAAGCCTGATAAATTCCGTGCTGAGCTCTCCACAGGCGCTAAGCTTTTCTCTCTGCTTTATACAATATAGTAATTATTAAAGATTTTCGTTTATGCGGCCGATAGCGTATTCCTTTTCGTTTTTCATACCCTTGTAGAAGCAGATATAGGGAATACCGTTGTCATCAAGCACCTTGTATGTACCCTTTGCTATCATGGCACGACGCTGATTTATTCCGATTACGATAACTGCAAGAACAGCCTTGGAATCCTTTGAAAACATAAATGAAACCGGGAAGCAAGCAGGATGCGCTTCGGGGTCAATAGTCTGAGGATGAACATTTGCTGTGATTGTATAACCGGGGAAGTTCTCTTCAGTTACAAACTCTGCAAAATATTCCACACCGGTGGGAAGGTCGTTTGTGTATTCTTCATATACCTCTTTTTCCGTTACTGCTTCGGGAACTTCTTCTGCTACCTCTTTTACAGCAATCTCTGCCGCATCTGAAGAACCGAGAATACTCTTTAACTTACTTAAAATACCCATAATAAAACCTCCGTAATGTTTTTATTTACTATAACAGAATTATACACTTCTTGCAAGTGCTTTTAATTAAACAAATTTCTGAACCACTCGCCTATGTTTCCGAAGAAGTTCTTTATCGCTCTTACAATTCTCTGGAAGAGATTGAGTGATTCGTCAACGTCAGGCACTTCAACATCCATTGAAAGTGCGCCGATAAGCATATATCCGTCAACAACAACTGTAATTGTGTTTGCGGGATCCATGGGTACCTTACTGCCGTTTACATAGAAGTCGAACTCATCGTCAATCCACATATCCTGAACTCTTACAACGAGGATTGAGCCTTCCTCTACCTCAAGGGTTGAGTTGGGACCCTGGGGGAAGAAATCTCCGCCGTTTACCGATACCTCGTACCAGCCGATACCGTCGGTCTTGCCGAAGCAGATATAATGGGTCTTAGGCAAGGAGGGAAGTACGGGGTCAGCTTCTGCAATAACCGTTACGGGTACGGCTCTGATTTCACCGTTGCCGAAATCGATATAAATTGTAGTAGTTCCTGCGGCAACACCCGTTACGTTACCGAATTCGTCTACCTTTGCAATGCTTTCGTCAGCCGACGAGAATGTAGGCTTGAGTCTTCCGTCGTCGGGAGTAATCTTAATGTAAAGTAACTCGGTTATACCCTCAGCAAGCTCCATTTTTTCAGATGTTTCAATCTTGTAATCGGGTAATTCAACGGTAACTGTTATTGTAACAAGATTAGTCTCGTCACCCTCAAGATATGCGGTAATTACAGCAGTACCTACACCGACAGTTTCAATGTTACCCTTTTCGTCAACTATTACAACGCTTTCGTCGGAAGAGGAATAAAGTACGGCGGGAGCACCTATTTCGGGAATAACCTCGGTCTTGAGTACTGTTCTCTCACCGATTGTAACATCAACAGCATCGGGAGCTATGATTGTGTACTCAGGCTCTGTGAAGACAGTTTCCTTTTCAGCTCTTACATGGGTATAACCTTCAGCAATACCTACAAGTGACTGAGAAGCACCTCTTCCACCCTCGGGAGCATAGAAATATGCGCCCTTTGCAAGATACTGCTCACCCTCGATTTCAACTCTGATAAGGTCTCCTCCCCTTGCGGAAAGGTCTATTGAATAGAAATTCTCATCGGGGATTGCCTTCGCCGTTGAGGCATCTGTTGCATTTATGCTTCCGTCCTCGTTTTCGGTGTAGGATACGGCGGTAATCTGAAGATTATCTCTTTCGTCACCTCCGCCGTTGAGGGTAACATAAACAGTGGTATCGTAAATGCCGTCGTGCTCTGCTACGAGCTCGGTACGGACAACCTCGATTTCGGAAATAACAATCTGCTCTCTTTCTGCGGGTACAGCATCAAGATTTATGAGGAAATTACCGAGTGTATTGACACGGTACTGAGCACGTGGGTCAAAGCTTCTCTGTCTTTTTCCCGGAAGCCAATCCCAGACCTCATTGGTGTAATCGTGAAGAGGTGTAAAATATATACCCGTGTTTTTAGTTGTATCAACCGAGGCAAAATATTCAAGGTTGTCGGCAATATTTGCGTGAGTCCACACCGCCATCTGTACTGCCGCTATCATATCGGCACGGGTAATACTGTCAACGAAGTCTTCATCCAAGCCCGATGCCTTAAGACTCTGCTTCATTTCATCCACAGAAACAAAGGGATAAGAATTCTGCAGTACGGCTCTTATGCGGTCGGAGGAGTCGCTGTCGAAATATCCGCTGTCCTCAAGGTTTACACGCTTATAGTCTATACCGTATTTTATAGGTGTTTCTATATCACAGCAATAGGTAACCTCATAATTGCTTTCACCGTAGCTGTATCTGCCGTTGGGAGTCCAGCTTGTTTTACCGTCCGAGGTATCAACAAGAATAAAGGTCTGGGGAATCTCACCTGAAATCATATGATTGCTGACCTCATAGCCGTAGCCTGTACCTCCTGCAGCCGTTTCAAAGCAATACTCATCATTACGTGGAGTAACGGGGATTTCCTTAGCGTTGAATACGGTGGGAAGTTCATCACTGAGCCTTGCAACAAGTGCTTCGTCAAGCTGAGACTTCTGTGCATCGGTAAGAGACTCGTAGGCTACCCTTGCCGCTTCTCTTTTCTCGAGCATATCCGCAACATAGGTCTCGTATCCGTTTCTCGCACTGTTGTGATTGTTGATAATTGATTCCTTTGTTGTGTTGATATCATAATGACTCGAAGCGGTGTATGTATATCTCTTATTCTGCATCTGCTGAAGGGTGTCGATAGCCTCAAGCTGACCGATTACCGCAAGCACCTCTGACTCTGCCTCTGCCACGGGGATAAAAAGACTTGCACAGACAATAACACTCATAACAAATGCAAGAGCTCTGTTCATTTTAGTTTTCATATATATCACTCCTGATTTTACATAAAGTCTCAAAGTGTATTTTTATAATTGTTAATTTTATATTAACACACCACAAAATAAAAATCAATAGTGATATAAAAAATGTACTGCAGCCTATTCACTGCAGTACATTAAAATATGTTTATTTCGCAAAAATATCTACATCTGCTATTCTTGCAATACCGTCTGCACCTGCATCGGTCACGGTCACTCTTACATAAGCACCCTTGACAGCATCAAAGCGGATATTATTCCAACTGTCGGTATTGCCCTTTACCTCTGCAACTGTTTTCCAGTTTGCTCCGTCGGGGCTGACTGCAATACTGTAGTCCTTTGTGTTGAGAGAAGCATCGAGTCCGTTGGTCTCTGCGTGGTAAACAGAAATCTCACTTACCTCATAAGTGCCGCCGAGATTATAGGTGATGCTCTGTACACCCTCTTCGTCGGCTGCCCATATGCTCTCGCCGTAGCAGGTGCCGTCTGCAGTGAGGATTGCACTTTCTGAATTGCTTGTAGCCTCTGCGGTAAGTACGGAAGAAAGAGTAAGGTCACGGGGAAGTCCCTTTGCCTCGTAGTAGAGGTTGTAGAAGTGGTCCGCTCTTACAAATTCAACAACGTCCTTGCCGTAAATATCTGCATAGTAGTCGGAAAGGTACTTTTCGAGCTCAACCACTGCACCTATATCGTGGAACGCCCATACACTAACCTGAGTTGCGATAAATACGGGCTCACTGCCGTCGTACTTGAGATATTTAACCGCGCTGTGGATATGGTCCTCAAGAGCGGTGAGAGGAAGGTTACCCTCTGCGTTCTGTGCGAAGTAGCCCGGTGTCATCTGCATAATGAGAGTATCGTTTGTGACACCTGTGTATCTCTTTTTAAGTGAGCTGTTTGTGAAGTTATGTACGGTAAGACCGTAAAGATATGAGCCGTTTTCGGTGTAGATCTCTCTCTGTGTGCAGGAAAGGTTATCCCAGATTGTGACAACACGAAGACCTGACTTCTGAAGATATCCGTTTGTCATATCAACGAAGGCGGCAAAGTCATCAGATGAGCGGAACTGATTGCCGAGATTGCTGCCGTATGTGTTTATGGGCATTGTGTAGCCGAGACCTGAGGGACCGCTTACGAAGCATTCCATATCCGTTGCCTGAGAGTAATAGTAATTCATCATTTCGGGAGCAACATCAACAAGTGCAGGGCTGATAGTCCAGTTTACAGGTACCTTGCCTCTGTTGGATGCATTGTTATCCCAATACTCTCTCATAGCGTGCATATCGTACTGGATGTTATCTCCGTCGCTGAGATAATAAGCGATGTAAATCTTGTTTTCAAGCTCGGGTGTGTCGGGTACTGCGGGTACCCCGATAGCCTTGTTCTGTGCAAAAACAGTGGGATTGCTGAAGAAGTCCGAGGGCACACATGAAAGACCCTTCTGTGCCGCAACTGTCATAAGCTCTCTTTCCTGACCCGCATACCAGCCGGTGAGAATTGATTCTCCGGGAGTCATCGAGTCAAGGTACTTCTTGAAAAGACGTGTTTCGTTA
>JAFZFT010000090.1 GCA_017555765.1 Clostridia bacterium
CTCGGCTATCAGGTATTCCTTTATGATTACGCTACAAAGACTGAGACAAAGCTTGTTAAGCAGCTTACAACAAACACTTATACAGTTGAAGGTCTCAAGCCCGGCTCAACCTATAAGGTAGGTGTTTGCACATACATCAAGAACGGCAGCTCCTATTTCTACAGTGCAAAGAACTATGTTTTCATCGATACTCCTCCCGTACTTGAAACAGGTGCTCAGACAAACGAGAATAACATCGAGCTTGAGTGGACTCAGGTTAGAAAGGCAACACGCTACACAATTGAGCGTTACAACCCCAGCAAGTTTGCTTGGGACCTTGTTGCAGAAATTCCCGTTGAAAAGGCTTATACAGGTACTGTAACATCAACTGACAAGGTTTCATACCTTGACGAAAATGCAGGCAAGAACAGAGGCTACCTCTATCGCCTCAAGGCTTATAACGGTGAGACTCTCATCAACGAGACAGAGGGCGAAGCAACCACAACAGGTATCAGCATCAAGAAGGACGCATATTCAGTAACAGTTGACTGGAATGTTCCTGCAGACGCTACAAAGTATACCGTTCAGAAAATGCCCGCTGCCCCCAAGGGCTCATACACATATTACGCATACGATTTCGAAATTCCCAACGGTGATACAGACAGCTACACCTTCAACCTTGCTCCCAACGACATTCACAGCTATATGATAGTTGCTACCGGTGCAAGTGACGGCATAGTTGCTACCTTCACAGTTAAGTCAGCTCCCCTTGTAATCGATTCATCAGACGCAAGTAAGACAGCTCAGCTTCTTATGCTTGTTAACGCACTCAACAAGTCCAAGCTTTATCAGGGTGATGTAACTGTAAACGTTGACAGCTATGCAAAGATGGTTCTCGATGCAATCTATATCCCCGAATCAACTCTTTCAAATCTTGATGCTGTTACAGCTGCAGGTGTTAAGCTTCTCCTTGGTAAGGATGGTGAGATCTCAGGTGACAAGCTTGAGAAATTCTTCAGTATTATCGGCGGCGACACAGAGGGCCTTCCCGAAACAGAAACAATCGAAGACCCCGCTCCCATTAACTACTACTTCTCAGAGGGTGAGGGTAAGAACGAGAACAATTATAAAATCCAACTCAAGCAGACTCTTGAGCCTTCAGGTACAAGAGAGAAGAATTACATGGCATATCTTTATGATGAGCACAACGCTGCTGCCTGGAAGAACGGCTTCTCATCAGTTACAACAACATACTATCCCACAACAGGTAAGTATAAGGTTGTTGCAACTCTCAAGGCAGAAAAGTTCGGTACAACAACAAGCAAGACTGATGCAAAATATCATCACGGCTTCATTTCAGTTTACGATGCACTCGGCTTCTCAGGTGAGGGCGTAGAAAACGAGCTTACAACTCTCGGTGCAACAAAAATCACTGCATACATCGATGCAGAGGGCCGCGTATACAACTATGAGATTACATCTCCCTTCTCAACAAAGTTTGCAGCAAGTGACGGCTCAACAGCTTCAATCGGTATGAGAATGAGCGGTACAACAACCCTTAAGTACAAGCTCACCTTCTGATTCTGAAAACCAATATTAAAGGGATACTTTTTCAAGTGTCCCTTTAAATAACTTTAATTCGAAAGGAAAAACCCATGGACCGTAAAAAGTTTATACAACTTATAATAATTTTTGTTATAGCTCTGTGGGCTTTTTGCGCCAGCCTTCTTATAAGCACAACGCTTGTCAGAAAGGCGGGTAAAAACAGCACAACTACCCAGCCCTATATCTATCATTCAACCACAGCGCCCACTCAGCCTTCAACCACTGCTCCCGAAGCGACTGAGGATGATACACTTCCCGCACCGAGCGTGAATATCACAATCGGTAACAACGTTGTTTCAACAACCGCCGGTAATATCGGTGACCCCGACTGGAAGGTATCCTACGATGCATCGGTTTCCGCGTCAAAGGAGCACGCTGAAATCAATAAAAACGTACCCGTCGGCAAGGATAACATCATCAAGGCTTACGTTGACGGTGTAAACAAGCTCAAAAACACCGAGGACTTCACAATGGCTACCTCAGGTACTCTCGACATTGATTTCGACAGAATAACAGGCGGCTCCGTCGCTGAAAACGCGGCAGACAGTGCCATAGCTCAGAATGCACCCCCTAACCGTACCTTTTACTTTAAAAAAGGGTACGATGCCGAAACGGGTCAGACTCCCGTAACTGTTGTACCTCCCTCGGGAAGCTTTGCAAAGCTTAAAAGTGATGCTGTAAAGCAGGCTACTGCAGTGCCTACAGGTGACGGAGGGTACAAGATAGTCATCACACTCAAGGATGAGACACAGACCCTCACACAGTCGGCAGAGGGACATGCGGGCTCAATCGAGTCCATCGACCTTAAGAACTATATGCCCTCAGGCGTTACACTTGACGAGCTGAGCATGACCTACAGCGGCGCTACCGTTGAGGTTATCTTCGATAAGGATAAGCGTATCACCTCAATGAGCTATACTCTTCCCATTCAGGACGGATACGGCAGGGGCACATACAAGCTTCTCGGTACAATTGACATTGACTTTGATTTCCACGGTAAGCAGACCCGTTCTTGCATAATTACCTATTAAATTACAGTCAGTGTATTGACTTGAGAGAAACTTAGTGGTATAATCTAAAAGTAAATTAAATCTCGGAGGAATGTGTCATGGAGAAATTCAAGAAGATAGTTAAAATCGTAGCAATCATCATTGCAATCGCAGCTGCTATTGCAGGTATTTATGTTGCAGTTACAAAGCTTATCGAAAAGAAGAAGATCAAGAACGCAGATGACAGAGAAAACTTTGTTTCATGCTCCTGCGAAGATGTTGATTTCATTTCCGAAACAGTTGCATAATTAAAGCATAAATAAAGAGCCGTACTCATTGTACGGCTCTGTTTTTTTGTGATAAAAGTTCGTAGATATACAAAAAACTGTCGGGGTTAGTCTCCGACAGTTTTGCTTTGTTTTATTATGTCCTCGGCGGACAGCCGTTACTTTCTTGAAAGAAAGTAACCAAAGAACTTTTCTTATTATATATCGTTTTTAACGAGATCCTCATAAGTCTCTCTCTTAACTGCAACACTATCCTTGCCCTTACTTATCATAACAACGGGCGGGCGGGGGATTCTGTTATAGTTTGAAGCCATTGAGAAGTTATATGCACCTGTAGTACAAACGGCAACAATATCGCCTCTTACAGGCTTGGGCATTTTCACATCGGGCTGAATGATATCTCCGCTTTCGCAGCAGCGACCTGCAACATCGGCAACAAAGTCGCATTCCTCGTCCATACGGTTAGCGAGAAGTACTGTATATTTTGAGCCGTAAAGGGCATAGCGGGGATTATCTGTCATACCACCGTCAATTGAAACATAATTCTTGTAGCCGGTGATTTCCTTTATAGTGCCGACGGAGTAAAGAGTCATACCTGCATCTGCAACGATGCTTCTGCCGGGCTCCATAATAATCTGCGGTACATCGATACCGAGCTGTGCGCATTCCTCTTTAATGAAAGCTCCGAGCTTGCCGATAGTAGCATCAACATCAAGGTAGGGGTCATTGTCAGTGTAGCGTACACCGAAGCCGCCGCCGAGGTTGAGCACCTTAAATGCAACACCGTACTCCTTCTGCATCTTAGCACCGAAGCCGAGCATAATTTTTGCCGCCTGAAGATAAACATCGCCCTCACTGTCGAAGACCTGAGAGCCTACGTGACAATGATAGCCCACGATTTCGATGCTTTCGTTAGACAGAGCCTTCTTTATGAGCTCCTCAGCCTGACCTGTCTCTATTGCAGTACCGAATTTTGAATCAACCTTACCCGTTGCAACTGCATCGTAGGTATGAGGGTCAATACCCGGTGTGAGACGGAGAATAACCTTCTGCTTTGTGCTGTCCTTCTTGCATCTTGCAATCGCATCAAGCTCGTAGATGCTGTCTGCAACGAAGTATCCGACACCGCACTCCATAGCATAGGAAACATCTGCATCGGTCTTGTTATTGCCGTGAAAAAGAGACTTTTCCATCGTGAAGTCCGCCTTCATAGCGGTGTAAATCTCACCGGGGGAAACAAGGTCAATGCCCATTCCCTCGTCCTTCATAATTTCGTATATTCTCTTGAAGGAAGCCGCCTTTGAGGCATAGCAGGGGAAGCTGCTTTCACCGAAGTGTTTTTTCATAGCCTCAAGATAAACACGGCAGTTATGTCTCACTCTGTCCTCATCGAAAAGATAAAGGGGAGTGCCGTGCTTTTCGGCAAGTGCCACGGTGTCCATACCTGCGAAGGTAAGGTGGTTACCGTTTATTCCAATATTTTCACATATCATAGCTTTAAACTCATTCTTTCGTTTGGTTTTTGAAGGGCCAAGGGCCGAGGGCCGAGGGCCGAGTTTTTATGAAAGCTCTCGTGTTGGTAAGCTATGCTTACCCAAGAGAAGTTTTAGGGCTTTGAACTTAAAACACCAACACATTTATCGATGCTTTATAGTAAAATACATTTATAAGAGCGATTCGCGCAGGAACCATCTGACCGGTACACTATGTGAAGTGCGCGTCGGCCCTTGGCTCTTGGCCCTCGTCCCTTTTTACAGCATATGAGCCAGAAGCTCTTCCTTGCTCACATTGATAATATCAGCGGGAGCAAGGTCAAATACTGTCTTACATCCCTTATCGCCGCGCTGAGCCATTCTGTAAACGGCTCTTGCATAGCAGGTGAGTACACTGCCTGTAAACTCGGGGTTTGAATCAAGCTTAAGGCTGTATTCGATAACCTGCTTGTGGCAGTCATCCTTACCCGTTACACCTGTGCGGATAACATTACCTCCGTGAGGAAGCTCACTGTGGTCTCTCTTCATCTCTTCCATAGTGATGAAGGTTACGCTTGTATCATAGGGCTCGAAATATGCGGGCATTGTAACGATTTCCTTACGGATTCGCTCAAGGTCTGCGCCCTCCTCTGCCACAACGAAGCATTCTCTCTTATGCTTGTCACGGGCGGTAAGCTCGGGAGCCTCACCGCTTCTGACTTTGTTCATAGCATCCTCAACGGGAACTGTATACTGACGTGCATCAAGTACGCCGTCGATGCGTCTTATAGCATCGGAGTGACCCTGGCTTACGCCCTTACCCCAGAAGGTATAATCATTACCGTCGGGGAGGATAGCTGAAGCATAAAGTCTGTTAAGAGAAAACATACCC
>JAFZFT010000091.1 GCA_017555765.1 Clostridia bacterium
AAAAAAGGTCAAAACGATACAAAAATCGTCGGGATTCGATGTCCCGACGATTTTTTTGAAGCTTTTTGTGCAAATAATTCGAACAAGATAATTACAATGTTTTTTCTGCATCGTTGGTCTTGTGACTTTATCGACAGTCTGGTCGCCCTCTGAAAAGAGGGCGATTTTTTTGTTATGGCTGCAACCTGATATATTATTTCATTGACACGGATGATGTTATTATGATAATATAGATAAAAGGACCGCTAAGGCGGTAATCTGCGGTCGGTGTACCGCAATAAAACAAAAGGAGAAAGCATTATGGCAGAAAAATTCGAAAAGAGAATCTATACCTGTGCCACAGCACATCTTGACACCATCTGGAACTGGGATTTTGAGCACACCATAACAAACTGTCTTTACAATACTCTTGTGGGTAACTTTGAGCTTTTTGAAAATTATAAGGACTATAAGTTCAACTTCGAGGGCTCATACAGATACGAGCTTTTTGAGGAGTACTATCCCGAATATTTCGAGACACTCAAAAAGTACATTGAGGAAGGCAGATGGAATGTTACCGGCAGTGCTTATGAAAACGGTGATGTCAACGTACCTTCACCTGAAGCACTCTTCAGAAATATTCTTTACGGTAACGGCTATTTCAGAAAGAAGTTCGGCAAGACAAGTAAGGAGATTTACCTTCCCGACTGCTTCGGCTTCGGCTACGCTCTTCCCTCGATTATCAGACACGGCAACCTTCTCGGCTTCACCACACAGAAGCTTACATGGGGCTCAGCATACGGCACTCCTTTTGATATTGGTAAGTGGTACGGTGTTGACGGAAACTACTGCTTTGCATGTGTAAAGCCGGGCCCATATGTAAACACATATATCAGAGTACGTGATAAGAAGGATAACAAGGCTAAGCTTGCGGAAAACGAAGCAAAGTACGGCTTACCCTGGACCTTCTCATTCCACGGAGTAGGCGATCAGGGCGGACGTCCCACAAAGCTTTCCGTTGCAGTTATGCAGAGAGAAATCGATAAGAATGATAAGAACGATGTCAAGGTTATCAGCGCAAGAAGTGACGAGATTTACGATGACCTCAACGCACTGTCCGACGAGCAGAAGGATAAGCTTCCCACCTGGAATAACGAGCTTGTTATGACCGCTCACGCTGTCGGCGGCTATACTTCAAGAGCTATCGGTAAGCGCTGGAACAGAAGGTGCGAGGAGCTTGCAGACGTTACTGAAAGAGCGGCTGTACTCGGTACTGCTTTAGGTAATATGCAGTATCCCGCAACCACTTTCGAAAAATCATGGAAGAGAGCAATTGCTCATCAGTTCCACGACGATATTCCCGGCACATCAGTACAGAGAGGCTATCAGCGCTCGTGGAATGATTATGTGCTTTCAATGAATCAGCTTGAAAACGAGTATACCCATAGTGTAGGCGCAGTAGCAAAGGCAATGGATACCTCCTGGGTAAAGGGTACTGCAGTTGTTGTCAACAACTCACTTGAGCAGGAAAGAAAGGATGTTGTTACTGTTGCACTTGATATCAAGGGCGCTTATGTAAAGGTACTCGATAAGAAGGGTAAGTCTGTACCCTGTCAGATTATCAGCCGTGACGGAGATAAGGCAGTTATCGCAGTTTACTGTGAGATTAAGTCCCTCGGCTACAAGGTGCTTGATATTCAGGAAGCTGACAAGGCTGAGGAGTTTGATACAGACCTTAAGGTTACCGATACTACTGTTGAAAACAGCAGATATTCTGTTGCTATCGATTCAAACGGTGATATCTGCAGTATCATCGATAAGAAGTATGGCAAGGACCTTATCAAAAAGAGCATAAGACATCAGCTCATAAAATACGAGGGCTCATCAGCATGGCCTGCATGGGAGCTTAATTACAACGACATCGCTGCAAATATAACTGAATTCCCCACCTTCAAGAGCAAGAGAGTTTTATACTCAGGTCCCGTAACTGCGGCTATTGAGGTTACGCAGGAGCACGGCGGCTCAATCTTCAAGTCAGTTATCGTACTCGATAAGGGTAGTGAATATGTGAAGGTTTACAATGAAATCGAATGGTGGGAAAGAGAGAAGCTTCTCAAGGACAGATTCACACTTTCAGTTTCAAATGAGAAGGCAACCTATGACCTTGGTCTCGGTGCAATCGTACGCGGCAACAACACTGAAAAATTATACGAGGTACCCGCACAGAAATGGGCAGATATCACTGAAAAAGGCTTCGGTGTATCAGTTATCAGCGACTGTAAATACGGTTGGGATAAGCCTGCAAACAACACTCTTCGTATGACAGTTTTACATACTCCCAAGGGCAACTACAAAAACGACAGTATGCAGAGCCTTATGGAAATCGGTCTTAACCGCTACGGCTATGCAATCCATTCTCACGCAAACGATATTGCATCAACTCAGAAATATGCAAGGCAGTTCAATCAGCCTCTTTCTGCAGTTGTTACAGATAACCACAAGGGTAAGCTCGGCGCAGAGTACTCCTTCGGTGCAATCAATAAGGAAAATGTTATCCTCAGAGCAATGAAGAAGGCTGAAGACAGTGACGAAATTATCGTACGCTTCAACGAGGGTGCAAATCTTGAAACTGCAGATATCGCCTTCACATTAGGTGCAGGCATCGAAAGTGCAAGAGAGGTTTTCGCAAGTGAGGAAACTGCCGGTGAAGCTAAGGTGGAAGACGGTAAGCTCATTTTTGACCTCGGTGCGTATGCCGTCAAGTCCTTTGCTCTTAAGCTCAAGGCTATCGGTTACAAGCCTGCCGCAACAGAGCAGACTCAGCTTAAGCTTCCTGTGAATTATGAAATCTTCACATCGAACAAGAAGCCTATCCATCAGGTTATCAGAGATTACAAGGAGACATATATTCCCAAGGAAATCAACCCCGGCACAATTACCTTCAAGGGTATTGACTTCGCTCTTGATGAAAGCAAGGCAGTCAAGTGTTCCAAACAGGCTATCAGCCTCGGTAAGAAATATGACAAGGTATATCTTCTTGCATTCTCAATGAATAAAGATAAGCAGATAAGCTTCCTTCTTGACGGCAAAGAGGTTAAGAAGACCATCCACAGCACCTTCGACAGAATCGGTATATGGGATTTAGTCGACCTCAAGGACGTTGCAGGCATTAAGGAATGCGACCTTGCCTGGGAATTCACTCACGCTCACAATGAAAACGGTGCAGATATCGTGGCAAGACAGATGCTTGTATTCGCTTATGAGCTTGATACCAAAGACATCGATATGGTTGCATTACCCGATGACAGTGATATCATCATTCTTGCGGCAACAGGTGTAAACGGCGACATTGCGGCTGCTCTCGCATATCCTATGTACGACCGTGTAAGCGGCAGAAGATTTACAAACCGCTTCTCCAAGGCTCAGCTCAAGGATGTTGAGAAGGTAAGAAAGGATACATCAAAGCCCGCTCACAAAAACAAGCGCTTCGACAAGAAGGTTGTTATTTAACAGCATACGGCAGGGGAGACCCTGCCGTTTCGGTTTGCCGCGAGAGGGTGAAAAAAGGTCAAAACGATACAAAAATCGTCGGGATTCGATGTCCCGACGATTTTTTTGAAGCTTTTTGTGCAAATAATTCGAACAAGATAATTACAATGTTTTTTTCTGCATCGTTGGTCTTGTGACTTTATCGACAGTCTGACGGCAGGGGAGACCCTGCCGTTTCGGTTTGCTTTTGTGTCTAATATGTAAACAACTCGCGGGCTCTATTGAAAATCTTATCCGTTGGATATATACTGAAAATATCAAAAGAGAGGAGAAAAAATATGGATATTCAAAACCTTTTAACTTATGCTAAACAGATTTTATGTGCGCTTCTCGGTTTGCTTATGCCTCTTTTCGGCATCGGTGTACCCGAGACCGGTGCAAAGGCTCCCGCCGAAGATACCGTACGAATTATGTCCTACAATGTAAGACTCGGTGAGTTTGACCGTGAGGAGATTGTTCCTCAGGTTGTTGCGGATTATCTTCCCGACTCAGTAGGTCTTCAGGAGTGTGACGGCACATGGTTCCTTTCAATGAAGGCATACCTTCCCGATTACAAAATCATAGGCGTTGGCAGACTCAGCGGCTTACCTCTTATCGGTGAAGCAACTGCGATTATGTACCGTGCGGATAAATACAAGCTCGTTGATTGGGGTACCTTCTGGCTTTCCGAAACACCCGATAAGGTTTCCAAGGGCTGGGATGCCGAGCATAACCGTACCTGCACCTGGGCAGTACTCGAAAACCTTGAAACAGGGGAGCAGTACGCTCATGTGAATACTCACCTTGATAACAAGGGACCCGAAGCAAGAACAAAGGGACTTGACCTTGTACTCGAAAAGATTGCAAGCTTTGATATGCCCGTTGTACTCACAGGTGACTTCAACTTCGCAAAGGGAAGTGACCTTTACAAGCAGCTTACTGCAGGCGAGCTTGACGATGCCGCAGTTGTTGCAGAGACAGCAGACAGCGGCTGTACATACCACGGCTATGACGGTACAGTTGAGGGTAAACCCATTGACTTTATCCTTGTGAATGATCAGGTTACAGA
The DNA here is from genome assembly GCA_017555765.1 of Clostridia bacterium. Lineage (GTDB taxonomy): Bacteria > Bacillota > Clostridia > Oscillospirales > Acutalibacteraceae > UBA6857. The sequence continues at coordinate 4,577 of JAFZFT010000091.1, forward strand.
GGTTAAGTCATATAACATTATGAGAGAGAAGTATAACGACCGTTATGTTTCCGACCATTATCCCATCTTTGCGGATATGACATTTTAAAGAATCTCAGCACTCCTTTCGGGGTGCTGATTTTTTTGTTGACAACGGATTTGCTTTGTGATAAATTAAGCCTGTATTATATCTGAGAAACAGAGGGAAACTATGAAAAACACAAAAAGGTGGTTAGCCATTATTATGTTATCGCTTTCAATTTTTGGCCTTGCATCCTGCGGCGCGGCAGACGGCAGTAAAGAGGAGGCTTCATTTGCCTATGAGCAGATTTCAGCCGAAAAGGCAAAGTTCCTTATGGAAAGTGAAAAGGATTATATCATCATCGATGCCCGTACTGAATCGGAATTCGCTGAGGGACACATCGAGGGCGCAATTCTTATCCCGGAGTACGAAATAGCCGAAAGGGCTCAGAAGGAGCTTCCTGATAAGGATGCACTTATACTCGTCTATTGCCGAAGCGGCAGACGAAGCAAAATAGCCTCCGATGAGCTCGTAAAGCTTGGATATACCAACGTAAAGGAGTTCGGTGGTATAATCGACTGGCCCTATGAGACTGTTAAGTGAAAAAATGCAAAATTTTACTTCTTATTTTGTATTATATTGTATTGACAAAATCCCGCTGTTTTGATATAATCCTCGGGAAGACCCGACTTTTGTGGAAAGTCCGCCAGAGAGAGTGTGTCATAGGCTGAAAGCACACTTGGGATAAGTAGTAAGCTCGGCAACACTTCGTGCGACGCCATATATTTAATAAAAGAGTGGGTATATTATTATACCAAAACGGGTGGCACCGCGGGTTTAAATGCTCGTCCCGGGAATTATCTTGTATAATTCCCGGGATTTTTTATTTGTAAAAGCATAAAATAATCAAGAAAAATAACAATGAAAACGGAGGTTATATACTATGTACAGAACTCATCGTTGTAACGAGATAAGAGAAAAGCACATCGGTATGGAAGTTGAGCTTGCCGGCTGGGTTGACGTTGTCCGTGACCACGGCGGTGTCCTTTTCGTGGATCTTCGTGACGAAACAGGTGTAACACAGGTTGTTGTTCACGATGAAAAGCTTCTCAAGGGCATCAGCAAGGAAACAGTTATCAGCGTACACGGCACAGTTTCAAAGCGTGATGAAAATACCGTTAACCCCAAGATTGAAACAGGTCTCGTTGAGCTTATCGCAGACGACCTTAAGGTGCTCGGTGTCTGCAGCAGAGACCTTCCCTTTGAAATCGGCTCAACCGATACAAACGAAAATCTCAGACTCAAGCACCGCTTCCTTGACCTGAGAAATCCCGCATTACACAAGAATATCATCCTTCGCTCAAAGGTAATCGGTCATATGAGACGTCTTATGGAGGAAAGAGGCTTCCTCGACATTCAGACTCCCATTCTTACCGCATCATCACCCGAGGGCGCAAGAGACTTCCTCGTCCCCTCACGTAAGCATCCTGGCAAGTTCTATGCACTTCCCCAGGCACCTCAGCAGTTCAAGCAGCTTCTTATGGTGTCAGGCTTCGATAAGTACTATCAGATTGCTCCCTGCTTCAGAGATGAGGACGCACGTGCTGACCGTTCACCCGGTGAATTCTATCAGCTCGACTTCGAAATGGCATTCTCCACTCAGGATGAAGTACTCAAGGTCTGCGAAGATGTTGTAAGCGACATTTTCCGTACCTTCACAGACAAGCCCGTAACAGCAAACCCCTTCAGACGTATTCCCTACAGAGAGGCTATGGCAAAGTACGGCTCAGACAAGCCCGACCTTCGTAACCCTCTTATTATCTGTGACCTTACAGATATGTTCAAGAGAGTTAAGTTCAAGCCCTTTATGAATAAGCCCGTAAGAGGTATTGTTGCTCCCTGTAAGAACGAAAGATGGTTCTTCGATAAGTCACTTGCATTCGCTACAAAGCAGGCAAAGATGGCAGGTCTTGCACATATCACTCTTCTCAATGCAGAAACCTACGAATTCAAGGATGACCCCATCGTGAAGGTTATGACTGAGGAAGAAAAGAGAGAAATCGTTGCAGCAACAGGCGTTAAGGAAGGCGAGACAATCTTCTTCATCTGTGACACTGTTTCAGATATCGCAGACAAGAACGCAGGTGTAATCCGTAACTGGCTCGGTAACGAGCTCGGACTCATCAACAAGGATTCTTTCGAATTCTGCTTTGTTGTTGACTTCCCCATGTACGAAAGAGACGAGATAACCGATAAGATTATCTTTACCCATAACCCCTTCTCAATGCCCCAGGGCGGTCTTGAGGCTCTCGAGACAATGGATCCCACTGAGATTCTCGCATATCAGTACGACCTTGTATGTAACGGTATCGAGCTTGCATCAGGTGCGGTAAGAAACCACAGCCCCGAGATTATGAGAAAGGCATTCGAAATTGCAGGCTACAGCGAGGAAGAGGTTGAAAAGCGCTTCAGTGCTCTTTATAATGCATTCCAGTTCGGTGCACCTCCCCACGCAGGTATGGCTCCCGGTGTTGACAGAATCGTAATGCTTCTTGCCGATACCGAAACAATCAGAGACGTTATCGCATTCCCCCTTGACGGTACTGCACAGGATCAGATGCTCGGCGCACCCGGTGAGGTTACAGAGCTTCAGCTCTTTGAAGCAAACGTAAGCATCAGAGGCAAGGGCAGCAGTGAAATCCTCGGCTCAGAGGGCGGAGACACATCCAACTTCACATCAATGGTAAGCTCCTCCAAGTCTTCCGTACAGACTAAGGAGAGCAAGCTTAAGGGTCTCGAGCAGGTTAATGAGCTTGAGTTTACCGCTGACGAAAAGAAGAAGATGCAGTCAATTCTTGACACAATGCTCAAGAAGGAAGAAGAGCTTTCTTCAATCGACACAAGCGATGTTGAAGCTATGGTATACGTAATGCCTATGACAAATGTACTCCGTGAGGATGCAAGAAATCAGGCATTTGACAGAAAAGACCTTCTTAAAGGCGCTCCCCAGGCAACTGAGGACAGCTGGCAGGTTCCCAGACTTGTAAAGTGAGGTGACTAAGGTGAAGTATTATATTAACGAAATATGCTCTTCAGGCAATATTGCCGTTGACGATAACCTTCTTGTGAAGGATGTACCCGCAACTGCAGGTTCAAAGATGCTTGAGAGCTTCATACCTCTTTTCAGTGCAGAGGTAGTTGAAAGACTTGAAAAAGCCGGCTACGGCATTTCAGGTAAAACAAATGTAAGTGAATTCGGCCTCGGTCTTGTAGGTGAAACCTCATATTTTGCCGACGCTGAGGATAAAAAGCTTCTTGGCGCAGCTGCAGAGCTTGTAAAGGACGGCAAGGTAAAGGCAGCTCTTAATGTTGACCTTAACGGTGCACCCCGCCGAGCATCCGCTCTTTCAGGTGTGAACTTCTTAAAGCCCACCTACGGTACAGTTTCCCGCTACGGTGTTATCGCTTGTGCTTGCTCAGGTGAGCAGGTAGGTGTTACCGCAAAGGATGCAGAGTCCGTAAAGGAAATCCTTACAGCTATCGCAGGTCACGACAGTAAGGACGGCACAAGCCTTCCCGCTGAAAAGTACGAATATACCCTCGGTGAGGATGTTTCCTCAATGAAGCTTTGCGTAATCACAGAGCTTTACGACAAGGCATCCGATGAGGTTAAGGCAAAGCTTGATGCATACATCGCAAAGCTTACCGCCAAGGGCGCAAAGGTAGAAAAGGTATCCCTTGATGTTGTATTTGCCGCTCAGACCGCATGGCAGATTCTTATGAGCGCAGAAACCTGTAACAACCTTTCCCGTTTCGACGGTGTAAAGTACGGCTACCGCACACCCGAATATAAGAACATCGATGAGCTTTATGTAAAGAGCAGAACAGAAGCCTTCTCATTCCTTACAAAGGCAACAATCATCTATGGCTCAGATGCTCTTTCAAAGGATAAGTACAATAACTGCTACGATAAGAGCATGAGAATAAGAAGAGTTGTCCTCACAAAGGTTAAGGAGCTTCTCGCATCCTACGATGCAATTATCACACCCGTATGCAGTAAGGCTGAATACGAGGCATACAACACCGAGGATGCATTTATGAAGGTATTCGAGGAAAGCCTTTTCACCGCAGTACCCTCAATCACAGGTCTTCCCGCTATGGTAAGCGGCGGTGTTCAGCTTATCGCTGATTCCTTCAAGGAAAGCACACTTCTCAGCATCGCACACACTGCAGAAAAGGAGGAAGCATAAGATGAAATACGAACTTGTCATAGGTCTTGAAACTCACGTTGAGCTTTCAACAGACTCCAAGCTTTTCTGCTCTTGCGGCGGTCATTCAAGCCCCAAGGAGCCCAATGACTGTGTATGTCCCGCTTGCTGCGGTATGCCCGGTATGCTTCCCGTAACAAACAGACACGCAATTGAGCTCGCAGTAAAGGCAGGCTTTATGCTCAACTGTAAGATCAATCAGTATACAACCTTCGATAAGAAGAGCTACTACTATCCCGACCTTCCCAATGCTTACCAGACCACTCAGTGGTTTAACCCCATCTGCGTAGAGGGTAGCGTTGACATCGGTGACAGAAAAATCGGCATCAAGCAGATTCACCTTGAGGAGGACGCAGGTAAGCTCGTTCACGATGAGGCTACAAACACCTCTTTCGTTGACTACAACCGTACAAGTGTACCCCTTATCGAGATTGTAAGTAAGCCCGATTTCCGCTCATCAGAGGAGGTTATCACTTACCTTAAGAGACTCAAGTCCGCTCTTCAGTTTGCAGGTATTTCTGAATGCGAAGAGGGTGCTATGAGATGCGACGTTAACATTTCCGTACGCCCCGAGGGTTCAACCGAGTACGGCGTGCGTTCAGAAATCAAGAATATGAGCTCTCTTTCCGAAATCAAGGACGCTATCGAGTTTGAAAAGGTACGTCACGTAGATGCTCTTGAGCGTCATACAGAAATCCTTGTTCAGGAAACCCGCCGTTGGGATGATGTCAAGAGACGTACATTCCCCATGCGTAATAAGGAAACAGCGGCAGATTACCGTTACTTCCCCGACCCCAACGTTATGCCCATCGTAATTGATGATGCATGGCTTGAGGAAATCAGAAAGAGTATGCCCGCAACCGCAGATGAAAAGGCAACCTATTACGAAGAAATGGGTATTGCTCCCAAGGAAGCTGCAGTGCTTGCTTCTGACAGAAAGCTCTGCGAGGTATTCGATGCAGTTGTAGCTAAGGGCTGCAGTGCAAAGACAGTTGCTTCCTGGATTCTCACCGAATGTATGGGTATTATGAAGCGTCTTGAGATTGCTTCTCTCGACATCTGTCCCGACAAGCTTGCAAGAATCATCGAGCTTGTTGAGAAGAGCGAAATCACCCGTGCATCAGGTAAGAAGGTGCTTTCAGCAGTGTTCGAAAAGGATGTTGATGTTGATGCCTTCTGCGAAGAAAACGGACTCAACTCAAAGGTTGATGAGAGCTTCATTCTCGAAACAGTACGCAAGGTAATTGCAGAAAACGAAAAGGTTGTAGCAGACTATAAGGGCGGTAAGGTCAAGGCCTTACAGGCACTCTTCGGCTCAGTAATGCGCGAGCTTAAGGGTACAGGCGACCCCGCAGTTATCAGAAGCCTTCTTGAAACAGAGGTTAATAAATAATCACGAAAGGACTTCCCCTTGGAAGTCCTTTTTTTGTACAGCTTTTTATTAAGGCGCCGCTTTTTGCCTCTCCCCTCGGGAGAGGTGTCCAAAGGACGGAGAGGGCAACTATTTCTCCGTTTAAATTCCCACTCTTATGCCAATACCTTTTACGAGGTGATTTTATGTGTACTGCAGTAAGCTTTAAGAGAGGTACTCATTTCTTCGGCAGAAATCTTGATCTGGAATACTCCAACGGTGAAAGAGTAATCATAACCCCGCGAAGGTATCCGCTTACCTTCAGATGCGGCAAGGCAACGGATAACCACTATGCCTTTATCGGTATGGGCATAATCGAGGGTGGCTTTCCTCTTTACTATGAGGCTACAAACGAGAGGGGACTGAGTGTTGCGGCGCTGAGCTTTCCCGAGGCAAAATATTTTAAGACGAAGAATGATTCCGACAATATAGCCTCCTTTGAGGTTATACCCTGGCTTTTGTGTCAGTGTGGGGATATAAATGAGTGCAGAGCTCTTCTTTCACGCATCAATGTTACGGATATTCCCTTCAGTGAGAAGTACCCACCGTCGCCCCTTCATTGGCTCGTCAGCGATAAAACCGCTTCAATCGTACTCGAGTGTGACAGTGAGGGAGTGCATTCTTATGAAAACAGTACTGATATTCTCACAAACAGTCCCGCCTTTCCTTTTCACATTTACAATCTCGGAAGCTATATGCAGCTTACGGAAAATCCACCCGAAAACCGTATAGCTCCGGATATTCCCCTTAAGCCCCACAGTAAGGGAATGGGCGCCTCGGGTCTGCCGGGGGATATGTCTTCAGCCTCGAGATTTGTACGTGGCTTTTTTGTAAAGGAAAAGCTTTCAGCTGAGGATGAGTACGGTAACGCAGTAATGCAGTTTTTTCATATACTAAGCTCTGTTTCAATGCCTAAAGGTACTGTTAAAAGTAACCTGGGAGAGGAATACACAATTTATTCCTGCTGCTGCGACACCGAAAGATGTATATATTACTACCGCACCTATTATGACAGTACTGTCAGGTCGGTTTCGATGCACCGTGAAAATCTCGGCGGAAAACTGCTTTATTCCTATCCTGCAGAGGATGTGCCCTCCTTAAGACAAATCAACTGACAGCCCGTTCAACGGGCTTTTTTCAGTGCTTTTCAGGTTGACAAACACTACTTGCGCTGATAAAATAGAGATGAAATATCATAATATTTTTAAGGAAGATAAAAATGCAGACGGTATTATTAACAGCTCTGGGCGTCGGAGGAGCAACGGTTTTCGGCGCGGTCATAGGCTTTGTATTCAAAAAAATATCACACAGATTTACAGATATAATCCTTGCCTTTGCGGCGGGTGTTATGCTTTCTGCGGCAGTACTCGGACTTATCGTCCCTTCAATCGGCTACGGCGGAAAGTACGGAATACTTATCACTGTCGTTGGTATATTCGTCGGTGCGTTCTGTCTTAATCTTGTGGATAAGCTCGTACCGCATATACATTCACTCGGCGGCTCACCGCAGAATGACGAGGATAAGCAAAGACTCGGCAAGGTACTGCTTTTCGTTCTTGCAATAGCAATACACAATCTGCCCGAGGGTATAGCGGCAGGTGTCAGCTTTGGTTCGGATAACCCGGAACACGCTCTTATGATAGCGGGTGGCATCGCCTTGCAGAATATCCCCGAGGGCATGGTGATAATCGGGCCTATGCTTGCGGCGGGTATAAGCAGAAAAAGAACACTTGTTATTGCCGCTTCAACGGGGGTTGTCGAGGTTTTAGGTACTCTTATCGGATACCTTACAGTAAACATTGCGGGTATGATTCTTCCCTTTGCACTTGCCTTTGCGGGCGGTACAATGCTATATGTTGTAAGTGCGGATATGATACCCGAAACTCATGCTCACGGAGCACATAAGGGCGCAACCTACGCTTTACTTGCAGGCTTCTGCCTTATGCTTGTCTCCGATCATTTCTTCGGATAAAGCCTGAGTGTGTTAACACGCGGAAAGGATGAAAATATGATGAAAAAATTAACTGCTCTTTTAGTCGTACTTATTATGTGCTTCACTCTTTGCGCCTGCTCAGCTGAAAAGGCAGAGGATGGCACAACCGTAAGTAATACAACATCCTCAGATGTAAGCGTACAGGAAACAACAGAGCCTCTTACAACCGAAGCTCTCACAACTGAGCTTACTACAACTGAGGAGCCTACTACCGAGGAGGTAACTATTCCCTCAGTGCCCGCTGACGACAATGCCTCAGAGGAAGCTTACGGTATAACTCCCTTGCTTTATAAGGTTACCGATGCAAACGGCAATGTAATCTGGCTTTTCGGCTCAATCCATATTGGCAAAGAGGAATTTTACCCCTTGCCTGACTATGTAATGGATGCCTTTAACTCAAGTGATGCTCTCGCAGTTGAAGCTGATGTATCAAGCATTACCGGAAGTGCTGTCGGACTTGCGCAGTCAATGAAATCTCTTATTTATATCGACGGTACAACCATAAAGGATCACATCTCCGAGGAAACCTATACCGCCGCAGTTGCCGCACTTACAGATTTGGGTCTTTACAGCGGACTTATGGATTACTACTGCCCTTCAATGTGGTGGAGTCTTATCGAGTCGGGTATGATACTTCAGACTGGTGTTGATGCAACGCTTGGTGTAGATATGCACCTTCTTTCTCTTGCAGATGAGAGTCGTAAGGAAGTACGCGAGATAGAATCTGTAGCATTTCAGTACGAGATGCTCGGAGAATTTTCCGATGAGCTTCAGGAAGCACTTTTAGAGAGTGCTATTGAATATGCCGACGAAGCTGAGCTTTACGAGCAGAGCCTCAATCTGCTTATGGCATTGTGGGCAACCGGTGACGAGGAAGCTTTTGCAAGCTATCTTAGTGCCTCCGACGAGGATCCCGGTATGTCAGCCGAGCTTTATGAGGAATACAACACTGCGATGATTATCAACAGAAATAAGAATATGACCGATTATGCCGTTGATGCTCTCGCTTCAGGTGAAGAGGTATTTATCTGTGTAGGTGCGGCTCATGTTGTGGGCGACGGAGCTATAGCCGATAACCTTCGTGAGCTCGGTTATACGGTTGAAGTGGTGAGATAAGAATGAAATATATAATCGATTATGCCCTTTGCTGTAACAGGGGCAAGTTAAGGCGTAAAAATCAGGACAACTTCTTTTGTAGGGGTGAATTTCTCCCTGCGGAAAATGACGGATTCGAATGGATAAAGTCGGGGAAAATCACCTCCGACGGTAAAAACGTACTTGCGGTTTTTGACGGTATGGGCGGAGAGCAGATGGGTGAATATGCCTCTTACATTGCCGCTTCCGCACTTAAGGAGCTTACAGCTGAAGGCACAGACCGAAGCCTTGAGGAGTACTGTCTTGACATAAACCGAAGAATATGCACCTTCGCCGAAGAAAACGGCATAAGAAGCATGGGTACAACCGGTTGCCTTATAAATTTTGCCGAAAAAGAGGTAAATATCTGCAATATAGGTGACAGTAAAATTTATCACTTTGACGGCAGTACAATGCTTCAGCTTTCCGTTGACCACGCTATAAAAACGGGTAGCGGAAAAGCACCGCTGACACAGTTTCTCGGTGTACCCGAGGAGGAATTCATAATTCAGCCTCACAGTGCCACGGCAGAGTACAGAAAAGGAGACATCTATCTTATCTGCTCTGACGGTCTTACAGATATGGTAGAGACTGAGAGTATACAGCGTGTACTTACGTCAGGCAAAAGTATGGAAGAGTGTGTTGAAGCTCTTCTTACAATGGCGCTTGACGGCGGCGGAAGAGATAATATTACCATACTTCTTTGCTGTGTGAAGAGAAGAAAGCTGTTTTAAATCAAAAGAAAAAAGCTGTCGGGATGTCTTAATCCTGACAGCTTTTGTGTTTGTTATCTGTAACGTCCGAAGTGGATTTTTGATTACTTATTTGCGTCCGGTTGAGCCGAAGCCGCCTTCACCTCTTACGGTGTCCTCAAGCTCGTCTGCGAGAATGAAGCTTGCGGTCACATAGGGAGCAATTACCATCTGTGCGATTCTTTCGCCTGCTTCAATTGTCTGTTCATTTTTTCCGTGGTTGTGAAGAGCAACCATAACCTCGCCTCTGTAATCGGAATCAACAACGCCTACCTTGTTAGCGGGAGCAAGATTTCTTTTGCAAGCAAGTCCGCTTCTTGCATAAATAAGACCTGCAAAGCCAACGGGAATCTCAAGAGCAATACCTGTGGGGATAAGCTTTGTTTCACCTGCTTCGATTGTCACTGCACCGTCAACGGCGGCATAAAGGTCAGCACCTGCTGCAAACTCACTGCCGTAGGTGGGTATTACAGCGTTTTCTCTGAGCTTTTTAACTCTTACGTCATATGTCATTGTTTTCACCCTCCCAAAGGATAGTTTTATTTTCACTGAGTGTCTTTTTCAGGTCGATGATTCTCTGATTTTCCGAACCCTTAAAGCGGAGCTGAAGATTTTTCTTTTCTTCAACGAATTTTCCGTCCACGAGTATATCAATACAGTCAAGCATACGCTTTGTTATGCTGAAATCACAGAGTCTGCCTGAAAGAAGGTCTGTCTCAAGAGTATAGCCCGAATAACACCATATTGTCTTTTCGGGGTACTCTTTTTTTATTCTTTCTAAAAGGGGAGTGAGCTCCTTCTGATTTACAGGCTCGAAGGGCTCACCGCCTAAAAGGGAAAAGCCTTTTATATAATCGGGTCTGAGTGCTTCGATTATTCGGTCGGCCTCTTTGTCGGTAAACTCCTCACCGTAGGAGAAGTCCCAGGCTTCTTCATTAAAGCAGCCCTTACAGCGGTGAGTACATCCGCTTACAAAGAGTGACACTCTCACTCCTGGGCCGTTTGCCACATCGAAGGGCTTTATTGTTGCATAGTTCACTGTTACCTCCGGTAGATTCCCGATTCGCGATTGCGGGTTAAGTCTCTGATAACCTTATATTGACATACCGCCCTGGCAAATATGATATAGATTATTTTAAAGTGTTATCTTCTGCTTTTTTATATCTGAAATTTTGTTTAATTGTATGAATGCTTTTTTAGGCGGGTACTAAACTAACCTATAGAACCATTCTCCTCGCGATCGCGCATTGCGCATTGCGAATCGCGCATTACAGATGAAGTACGCGTGCCTTAATCTCCTTTGTCTTGCCGACATTCCAGAAATTCTCACCGAGATATCCGCATGTACGTCTTGTAACATTCATCTTTCTCTGGTCGGTGTTACCGCAGTTGGGACATTCCCACTCGATGTTATCATTGATTTTGATTTCACCGTCAAAGCCGCATTCGTGACAGTAGTCACTCTTGGTGTTGAATTCAGCGTACTGAATGTTATCGTAGATGAACTTTACAAGTTCCTCAAGAGCCTCAAGATTATGTCTCATATTGGGGATTTCAACATAAGAAATAGCACCGCCTGAGGAAATAGTCTGGAACTGACTTTCAAAGCTGAACTTTGTGAAGGCGTCTATGTCCTCGCGTACGTCAACGTGGTATGAGTTTGTGTAATAGCCCTTGTCAGTTACGTCCTCGATAGTGCCGAAGCGTGCCTTGTCAACTCTTGCAAAGCGATAGCAGAGAGATTCTGCGGGAGTGCCGTAAAGACCGAAGCCGAGACCTGTTTCCTTTTTCCATTTTTCGCAGTGCTCACGAAGGCTCTTCATAACCTGAAGTGCGAATTCAGTACCTGCGGGGTCAGTGTGGCTTACACCTTTCATAATCTTTGTAAGCTCGTAAAGACCGATGTAGCCAAGTGAAATTGTGCTGTAGCCGTCGTGAAGGTACTTTTCGATGGTTTCGCCCTTCTTGAGTCGTGCGATGGCACCGTACTGCCAATGAACGGGGCTTGTATCGGAAATAACGTTGTGAAGAGCGTGATGGCGGCACATAAGAGCCTCAAAGCAGAGGTCGAGTCTGTCCTCAAGAAGAGCCCAGAACTTTTCTTCGTCACCCTTTGCGAGAATACCGATCTGAGGAAGGTTAAGGGAAACAACACCCTGATTGAAGCGACCCTCAAACTTGTACTGACCGTTTTCGTCCTTCCAGGGTGAAAGGAAAGAACGGCAGCCCATGGGTGAGAATACGTTGCCCTCGTAGTTTTCACGCATCTTCTTAGCTGAAATATAGTCGGGATAAAGTCTCTTTGCAGAGCATTTAACCGCAAACTTTGTGATATAGTCGTACTTTCCGCCCTTTAAGCAGTTGTGTTCGTCAAGAACATAAACAAGCTTGGGGAATGCGGGAGTAACATATACGCCCTTTTCGTTCTTGATGCCCTCGTATCTCTGACGGAGGATTTCATAAATAATCATCGCATTTTCTTCGATGTACTCGTCATCCTTTCTGAGATTGAGGAAGATTGTAACGAAGGGGGATTGACCGTTGGTGGTCATAAGAGTATTTATCTGGTACTGAATTGTCTGTACACCGGCCTTGAGCTCGTCCTTAAGTCTGTCTGAAGCAATTCTTTCGATGGTTTCCTTGTCGAATTCCTCTCCGAATACCTCTGTAAGGTGCTTTACAAACTTCTCCTTGCTCTTGCGAAGGTACTTGCCCAGGTGGCTGATGTCAACTGACTGTCCGCCGTACTGACTGCAGGCAACGGAAGCGATAATCTGAGTTGTGATGTTACATGCTACGTGGAAGCTCTTGGGGCTTTCGATGAGTTTTCCGTTCATAACTGTGCCGTTGTCGAGCATGTCGCCGATGTTGATAAGGCAGCAGTTGAAAATAGGCTGAAGGAAATAGTCAGCATCGTGGAAGTGGATAGCACCCTCATCGTGAGCCTTTGAAATATGCTCAGGGAGAAGGAGTCTTCTTGTAAGGTCTTTTGAAACCTCACCTGCGATAAGGTCACGCTGAGTAGCGGCCATAACGGCATCCTTGTTTGAGTTTTCCTCCATAACATCCTTGTTGGAGTTTTTGATAAGGCTGAGGATTGACTCGTCAGTGGTGTTAGCCTTTCTTACGAGCGCTCTGTTGTAGCGGTAGATGATGTACGCCTTTGCAAGAGCGAAGCGGTCAAGCTGCATAAGCTTATGCTCAACCATATCCTGAATATCCTCAACGAGAATACGTGTTCTCTTTTTGTCTGCTATGTAATCTGCAATAGCCTCAATCTGGTTGTCTGTGATGCGGTTTTCGTCGTCTACGGCTTCGTTTGCCTTCTGAAGTGCGATGATAATTTTGCTACGGTCAAACTCTACTACGGTGCCGTCTCTTTTAATAACTGTCATATTTTCACCTTTCCTTTCCGAATTTATGTCATCGTAATTCTACTATATATTTGGTGTTAAATCAATATCAAAACACAAGATTTTGTGTTTTTTACCCTTTGCACAAAATATGGTTATTAATAGGCGATATTTTTGGCTTACAAACGTATGACTTAATAAAGTTGTTGACAAATTGTTAATACCGTTATATAATAGCCTTGTATAAGACGTAAAAGTCTTGATTAAATAAGGAGGAAAAAATGATGAACGATAATACAAACCCCAACGTAACACCTAATCCGGAGCCCGATTGGAGCATCGGTATGTTCTGGGAGGATATCACACATATCTTCAAGAAAATCGGCGAACTCATCGAAGAGCTTATCAAGGCTTTTTCAGGTAAGGCTGAATAATTATCGCTAAGCGGCAGACACCTTTACGGTGTCTGCTTTTTTCTTTTGAAATCGTCCGTGAGAGAGTGAATTTGACACATTCTACAAAGTTCCTTATAAGAAAAGTACATCTGCCTTATAATGTGTTGAAAAAAGGAAAAAATAATGTTATACTATGTTTTAATGAAATACTATGTATATATAAGGAGAAGAACTATGAAAGCGAAAAGAATTTTCAGTCTGCTTCTTGCAGTTGTTTTAATCTGTACTTGTTTTTACGGCTGCGGAAATAAGGAAGAGGAGCCTGAGGTAACCGATGAAAGCACCACTGCGGCTGACGTTACAGAGGAGACAACCGAGCTTGAAATTGAGCAGAATCTTCCCACTGATCCCAATGTGGATGCAGAGGGTAACTATATCAACCGTCTTACAGGTCTTTACGATGTAACCGAGGAGGCTTCAGGCAAAAGACCTATGGCAGTTATGATAAGCAACATCAAGGCAGCACTTCCTCAGTACGGTATCAGCGATGCGGATATTCTTTACGAAATCGTTGTTGAGGGCGGTATCACCCGTATGATGGGCGTCTATGCTGACTATACCAAGGTGCCTGAAATCTGCTCAGTAAGAAGCTGCAGATATTACTATCCCATTTTTGCAAAGAGCTATGATGCAGTTTACTTCTGCTTCGGCAGTAATAAGCTTCTCGGTGAGCCTCAGCTTGCAAAAACCGATCACTTCGACGGCAATAAGGGTTATTCAATCCTTTTCGCAAGAGATAAGGAAAGACAGAAGACTTATCCCACAGAGCACACCGCATATCTCAAGGGTCCCCAGATTCCTGCAGCACTTGAGCAGTACGGAATGAGAACAGACTATGCCGAGGGCAGAGACGTGAATGCTTTCAGCTTTTCCGCTACAGGTGTTGAGGCAAAGGGCGCAGATACTTGCACAAAGGCTGTGCTTACCTTCTCAAACAGCTATTACAGTACCTTTGACTACAACGAAGAAACAGGTACCTACTATAAGCTTCACTCAGGTAACAAGCAGGTTGACCAGAGAAGCGGCGAGCAGCTCAACTTCACAAATGTTTTCGTACTCCAGACTGACGTACACGTATATGACAGCAGCGGAATTATGGAGGTTGACTGGAAGGGCGGCAACGGCTACTACATCACAAAGGGTACCGTACAGACTATAACCTGGGAAAAGCCCACAGAGGACAGTAAAATCAAGTTCTATGCCGCAGACGGAAGTGAGCTTACCGTAAACCGTGGTAAGAGCTATATCGGTGTAATATCCGAGGGTAAAACAACAATAAGCTGATTATAGGTGATATTATGATTATTTCCCGCCTTAAGGATGATGTATATCTTTCAACAGTAAATCTTGCCGGTACTCACGACAGTGCCACCGCCTTTGTGGATATGGAAAAGGTGTGTCGCTGTCAGAAGCTGACTATAGCAGAGCAGCTTCAGGTCGGTGTAAGACTTTTTGATATACGTCTTTACAGAAAGGGCGGGGAATTTTATCTTTGTCACGCCATTGCAGATTGCTACGAGGAGGAAGAAAAAGCAAATAAGCTGAGCTTCGGCACACTTCTTTCTTTGTTTAGTACCTTTCTTGAGGAGAATCCCCGTGAAACTCTTGTGCTGAGCATAAAGCTCGACAGAGGTATACAGAACAAGGCGTTTTTCTCAGCCTTTTACAATAAGTACATAGCGGGCAACGAGGAAAAATGGTACCTTAAAAATGAAAATCCGACCCTTGCCGAATGCAGAGGCAGGTTAGTACTTATGCGACGCTGTAAGAGGAAAATCAGCTTTCTTGAAAGAGAAAACTGCGGTATAGACTTCTCCTTTTGGAAGGATCAGGCATCAAAAAGAAGATGCCGTCCCTTGGCTCTCAGACGTACTGTCAGCTACAAGGCAATGATTCAGGACAGATACACCCTTCCATACAAAACAAAATGGGAAGGCTGTGCAAAGCCCTTCCTTGATTCGTGCCGTACCTCTGAAAAGGATTTTGCGGTACACTTCATCTCTACCGCCAACAGAGAAAAGGGTGCGGATATACAAAAAGGTGCAGATATAATCAACGGTGAGTTTATGAAGTACCCCCTTCGTAAAGGTACGGGCTGGATATTTGTTGACTTTGCCGATGAAAAGATAATTTCAAAAATAATGAATTCAAATACGGAGGAAATATTATGAAGCTTGCAGTTTTAGGCGGCGGAGGAGTGCGCTCACCCTTCCTTGCAAAATCAATAGCACTCGGTGTAAGAAGCATCGGTATCACCGAAACGGTTTTTATGGATATCGATGAAGAAAAGCTTTTTATATACGGAAAGATAGCGAAGAAAATCTCGGAGCTTATTGATCCCGAGCTTAAATTCAGCCTTACAACAGATTCAGTTGAGGCTCTCACTGATGCGGATTTTGTTATTACCACAATCCGTGCCGAGGGTGACAAGGGCAGAGTTTTCGATGAAAGAACAGCTCTCAATCTCGGTGTACTCGGTCAGGAGACTACAGGTGCGGGCGGTTTTGCTATGGCACTTCGCAGTATACATACTCTTCTTGATTACTGTGAGCAGGTCAAGAAATACTCAAAGGCAAACGCTCCCGTTTTCAACTTCACAAACCCCAGCGGACTCGTAACTCAGGCACTTCGTACAATGGGATACAATAATGTTTACGGTGTCTGCGATGCTCCCAGCGGCTTCCTTCGTCAGCTTCGTGATATGAGCGGCAGAAGAGACCTTCAGTGCGAATGCTTCGGTCTTAACCATCTCTCATGGTTCAAGAATTTCACAAGCGAGGGTAAGGATGTTACAGATGAAATACTCAATCACCCCGAGCTTTACAGAAAGAGTGAAATGCGTCTTTTCGATAAGGAAATCACTTCACTTTCCGATAATCTTCTCCCTAACGAATATCTCTACTTCTACCACTACAGAGACAGAGCGGTCAATTCCGTACTCTCAAGTGCAAAAACAAGAGGTGAGACAATTCTTGAAATCAATGAGCATATGCTCGAGGAGATGCGTACAATCGACATCGACAATGATTTTGAAAAGGCATTTGCTTGCTTTATGACTCATTATGCAATGAGAGAAAACAGCTATTTTGCTATTGAAAGCGGCAAGGCAAGAGAAGAGAAATTCCCCACACCCACAGTTGAGGAATACATCGCTCAGCCTGAAAACGGAAGCTATGCTGCAGTTGCTCTCGATTACATCAGAGCAGTAAACACAGGCAAGAGTGTTCAGATGGTGCTTTCAGTGCCCAATGACGGTGCTATGGATTTCCTCAAGGACACAGATGTCTGCGAAATTACCTGTACTATCGACAAGGACGGCGTGCATACTCATAAGATTGATAATGTACCCGAGATGCAGAAAAACCTTATCCGTGCGGTCAAGCATTACGAAAACCTCACCGTTGAGGCTATTATGGAAAGAAGCAGAGAAAAGGCAGTCAAGGCTCTTACCGTACATCCTCTCGTTTGCTCATATCCTATAGCTGAAAAGCTGGTTGACGCTTACGCAAAGGAATATAAGAAATACATAGGGGAATGGGAAAGCTGATGAAGATTCTTCTGAAAAAAAGCATTACCGTAACACCTGAAAACGAAAAGACAAATATTTTTCTTCCTTTTGTCGTTGAGGATAGTCTTAAAAGGCTGGAAATAGACTATAGCTATTCACCGAAGGAGCTCCTCGACGAGGAGAAGAATATCCGCCTTGTAAAGGAAAATCTTGAGCGTGACGGCTTCGAGGATACGGGGGATTACAGTGAGTTTATCCCTCTCAAAAACCTTATCACCCTTTCGCTTGATTCTCCCGAAGGTTATGTAGGTGCAGCCCACAGACAAGCGGCAAATCAGCACCACGAAATCAGTGAGGAATTTGCTTCTGTCGGCTTTGACAGAGTGAAAATCACTGCGGGTGAATGGGTACTTGCTCTTAATCTTCACGCGGTTGTTACCGATGAATGTAACTGTGAAATCGAGGTGAGGGGCTATGAATAAAAAATGGTATCCTTGTGAGCTTCATTGCCATACTCTTCATTCCGACGGCGATTTCACCGTAGAGGAGCTTATCTCCACTGCTAAGGAAAGAAGTCTCTGCGGCATCTGTCTTACCGACCACAACACAATGTCGGGTCACAGAGAAACAGAAGGGGAGAAGGAGCTTAAAATTCTCAAGGGTATTGAGTGGACAACCTATTTCGGTCATATGCTCGTACTTGACACAAAAAGCTATGTCGATTGGCGTGATGCAACACCCGACAACATCGACAGCAAGATATCAGCCGTAAGGGAGCAGGGCGGTCTCGTAGGTATTGCTCATCCCTTCCAGATAGGTACTCCCATCTGCACCGGTGGACATTGGGATTTCAAGGTGCAGAAATGGGAAAATGTCAATTATATGGAAATCTTTGCCGAGGGTGAGCCTTATCTCAACGATGCTAACTACAAGGCAAGAAAAAAGTGGCATTCACTTCTTTCGGAGGGCTACAGAATAACTCCCACAATGGGACGTGATTGGCACAGAAGCAGAAACAACCTTTATCCGAGCGCATGTACTTATCTTCTCATTGACGGTGATATTACCGCCGAAAAAATGAAAGATGCAATAAAGTACGGAAAAACAACCGTCAGCAACGGAGCGTTACTCACCTTTGAAACCGCAAGGGGAGAAACCTCAGGTGACACTGTTGAAGGCGGAGAAATAACCCTTAAAATCAGTATCGACCTTTCCCACCATAAGGAAATGGAAGCGGAAAGACAGATAACTCCCGAAAAAATCCTTCTTTGCTCCTCAAAGGGGGAGATGGAATTCCCTGTAGGTGAAAGCATCAGCTTCACAGCAAGGGAGAAGGAATGGTATTCACTTGAATTATGGGGCAGCTTTGATGATAAAGAAAACACACTTCTTTGTCTGTCTGCACCCTTTTATACAAAGTAAGCTAAAGGAGAGATAATATGACAGAAGAAAAAGTTGAATCAATCGAAAAGATTGAACAAAAAGAAAAACGTTATGTTGGTGTTAAGGAAACACTGACTTACGGTGTGGCTAATGCGGGTCAATGCATAGGCTACACTACTATGATACAGCAGCGCTCATATTTCCTGACTTCAGTGCTCGGTGTAAATACGAGTATCGTTGCCGCATGGATGGGCATTATGGCGTTCTGGGATGCCTTCAACGACCCTATTATGGGTGTGATTGTTGATAAAACCAGAACCCGTTTCGGCAAGCTCAGACCCTATCTTATATATGTGCCTATGATTCTCGGCATAACAACAATTATGTTTTTCGGCGGTCCTGTTTTCCTTGGCGAATCAGCCTCGCAATTGACAAGAATAATCTATATGTGTATTACCTACTTCGTATGGGAGTTCTTCTACACAATAGGTGATATTCCTTTCTGGGGGCTTTCATCGGCGATTTCCCCAAGTCCTCTTGACCGTTCAAGAGTTATCAAGTCTGCCCGTTTTATCTCCGGTGCAATCAGCGGTATCCCCGGTATTATCATCACATTGTGTCTTGACCTTTCAAGAAACGGAAAAATTCCTTTCTCACTCTCGCAGGTTTTCTTTGTTATCGGTATTGTTGCAGGTACTTTAGGTATGTATTTGTTTTCACTTGCAGGTACCAAGACAAAAGAGAGAGTTGTTTATGTTAACGAAGAGCCGAAGCTCAGTGAATGCTTCGCATTCCTTTTCAAAAACAAGCCTCTTATGCTTATAGTGGCTTCAAATCTCATTTCGGTTCTCGGCGGTATCGGCGGCACATTCGGCGTTTATTATTACTACAATGCCCTTGGTGTAAACAGTCTTTCACTTATTGCAGGCATACCCGGTACTATTGTGGGTTGGTTAACCTATCCGCTTATGTCAAAGATGGAAAAGAGATGGACTTCAAGACAGATTATTGTCAAAACATCACTTCTGAGCGCTGCGGCAACTGCACTGGTATTCTTTATCGGTTGCAATCACTATACTGATATCGGTGTTGTTTTACCCTTGTTTATGTTCCAGGGCGTTGTAGGCGCAATCAGCGGCTCTGTCGGTTCTGTTATTCCCACCAAGATGATAGGTGAAACCGTTGACTATATGGAATATAAGACCGGCAAGCGTAACGAGGGTATGGCGTTCTCAGTTCTTACCTTTATGGGTAAGCTGACAGGTACTCTTTCAACAGCACTCGGCACTGCTCTTATTCCTTTTGTAGGTCTTGTAAGAGACAGTGAAAGTGAGATGATGGTCGTTTCTCCCGATTCACCCATAAACTCAAAATTCTGGCTCTGGGCTCTTGTTACCATTATCCCTGCAGCTCTCGGCCTTCTCAATCTTATTCCCTATAAGTTCTATGACCTTGAGGGTGAAAAGCTTGAAATCATACAAAGAGAACTGCTTGAGCGCAGAGAAATGGCTGCTCTTGCAGAAAAGGAGGCAGAATAATGGATAACAAATGTCCCAAATGCGGCAGAAAGCTCAGTCTGTTTTACGTAAAGCCCGAGTGTCCCGACTGCGGCTGTGATATCAACTACTACGACTACGAAAACCGCCTCGAGCAGGATGCAATCAAGGCTGAAGCGGAATTCAAATGGGTTGAGGAAAAGCTCGACAAGTTTGTAAATCCGATTCTCAGGATTTTTAAGAAGAAAAACAAATAAAAATCAAGGGGAACGAAAATGAAGAAAATCTGTGCATTATTAATGTCAGTTGTTCTGCTGTTTTCTCTGACTGCCTGTTCAGACTCAGAGGACGGCGGGAACCCTGATAAGCCAAAGGTAAATCCGCAGATAGGTGTAACTGCTATTGAAGGCTCTGCCGGTGTTTCAGCAAACGAAGAGGTAAAATCTGCTTTTGACTTTGACCTGAGTACAAAATGGTGTATGAATTTTGCAGGTGATGCCTATGCAATCTGGAAGCTTGACCAGGCTGTAAAGCCAACAGGCTATACCTTTGTTACCGGTGAAGACTGCGAAAGATTCAAGGGCAGAAATCCGTTTACTTGGACTGTTTACGGCATACGCACCGATGAAGCTCCGTCAAGATATGACGAAAGATGGGCCGTTATCGATAAAAAGGAAGGTGATTATCGCTTTCCAAACGAGAATACCAAAAAGATTTTTGTTGAGGTTGAAAACTGCGAAGAAGAATACAATTTCTTCAAGCTTGAGGTAACAGAGATACACTTTGGCGATGTTATGCAGATAAGTGAATTTGTTATTGAATATGATGGCTCCGACTATTCTTACGGTGGCGGTATATTTAGCTCAGAAAAGGTTTACATCGGCTCAAGCTATATTACCGATAATATCAGCTTTGATGTAAGAGTCGGTGACTCATTGACTCTTTTCCATCCGGGTGTCCCCACAACAACCCTTTATGCATATTATTGGGATCTTGTCCCTGAGGAGAGCGACGGTGAAATTGTTCTTGCAAGCTCAGGCGATGCGACCTGTGAGGTTATCGGTGTTAAAGAGGGTAAGGTTGTTATTGAAGGTACCCTCAACTATAATACTTCGGTCGGTTATTACAGCGGTGAAACCGTTATTGATACTAAAAGGGTAATAATCAACGTTGCTTCAAAGGATGCGGAAAAGCCCGACGTTGGAAGTGTATATGACGGTGCGTGTCCCCAATGTCGCGGAACTAAAAATAATTTATGTATGGCATGCTACGGTGACGGAAAGCTTGACGGAGGAAAACCTTGTACCGGTTGCTCAAACGGTGACATACCTTGTGACTTCTGTGGCGGTACAGGTGTCTGGAAACAGTAACATAACAAACAAAAAGCCTGACGGTATACGCAACCGTCAGGCTTTTTATATCTTCACGTTACGAAGTAACATTTCACATCTGCAAAGCAGATATTTCACGCCGAAGGCATTTCACACCGTCGTCAGACGGTATTTCACTGCTCCGAAGGAGCATGTTCTCCACGTCCCTTTTCGAGAGCAATCTTTTCCTTCTGCTCCTTGGGCCTGATGTCGCCGGCCTTTGTAAGGGCAATCTTTGTCATCATAGGACCGAAAAGCTCATAGATAAGCACACCGAAGAGAACAATGTTTCTTATCATAATACCTTCCTCACCGAAGCCGCTGTTGAGTACGGTAATAGACATACCGAGAGCAACGCCCGCCTGGGGGAGAAGTGTGATACCGAGGTACTTTTTGATGTTGGGCTCACATTTTGCGAGCTTTGCGCTGATGGATGTACCGAAGTACTTACCGAGTGAGCGGAAGATGATATATACGATACCGATGCCGATAACTGCGGGGTCCTTGAAGACCTCGAACTCAAGCTCTGAGCCGCTGAGTACGAAGAAGAGAATGAAAAGGGGAGCGGTCCAGCGGTCGGTTTTTTCCATAAGGTTAGCGGAGAAGTCGCACATGTTACAGAATACAGTACCGAGCATCATACAAACGAGAAGGGGAGAGAAGCCGATGTGTACTCCGCCGACATTCCAGTGCATTTTGGAAACTGCAACTGCGAAGATGATAGCGGTAACAACGAGAGCCTGTCTCTTGCTTCTTGAGAAGAAGAATTTTTCCGAGAAGGAGAGCATAGCACCCATTATTGCACCGATGACAAGAGAGCCGACAATTTCGACAATGGGGTCAACGAGAATTGAAAGGATGCTGAATTCACCGCTCTTCATAGCCTTGGCGATACCGAAGGAAACGGCGAAAATAATAAGACCTACGGCGTCGTCGAGAGCAACTATGGGAAGAAGAAGGTCGGTGAGCTTACCCTTAGCCTTATACTGCTTAACAACCATAAGGGTTGCGGCGGGAGCGGTAGCTGAAGCGATAGCACCGAGAATGATAGCAGTTGAAAGGGGGAGCTTATCCTCGCCGAGAATGAAATGAAGACCGATAAGAGACGCATCAACAAAGAGAGTTGCAACCAAGGCCTGGATAATACCGATGATGGTAGCCTGCTTACCTGTTTTTTTAAGCTGTGAAATACGGAATTCGTCGCCGATAGCAAAGGCAATGAAGCCGAGAGCAACATCGTTGAAGAAGCTGAGGCTGCTTACCTGCTCGTGGTTTGTGAAGCCAAGACCGTTAATGCCAAGAAGACCGAGGCAGTAGGGACCTATAAGAATACCTGCAACGAGGTAGCCCGTAACTGCGGGAAGCTTAAGAGGCTTAACAACTCTTGACATAAAAAGACCTGCCATAAGAGCGATTGAAATGCCGAGAAGGGTGTGCATGATATTGGGTTCCATAATAAGACCTTCTTTGATAATATAGTATGCTTTTTTCAGCGTTGATATTATAGTGCTTTGTATATGAAAAATCAACTGCAATAATTACCAATTATAGAATTTTAACGGAAAGAAATTTGCACAGAATAACGGAGAAGCTTTTGTTGATAATGTCCAAAGCTCTTTTTGGGGGTACGCGTCTCACGGTAATGCTGAAAGAAAGGTCATCCCGCCGGGCTTTTGTAGCAATCGACTCCCACGGCGACCGTAAAACCCGCATAACACCGATATATAAACCAAAACCATGCTTTTAATTTGCTTATGGTCTTGATTAAGTTTGCATTTAATGCTATACTGTAAGGAAAGAAAGCGAGGGATACCCTTTGAAGAAAATATTTTTCATAATAGTTATAGCGGTAATTGTTTGTCTTGCGGCATTTTTCCTTATGCCTGAGCCCGAAAAAAACAATCCGACAGAGTCTGAAAATAATACAACTGTCAGCTCACAGAATAATGATGCTACTGTAACTCAGCAGAATAATACAACCTCACAGTCAGGTGCAACAGATAATACTGTACCTTCAGGTGATGCATCAGCAGATCAGACACCTGTTCAGACACCCGAGCAGAATGTACCCGTAGACGAAACAGCGGAGATTCTCAAGGTTGTTTCCGATTCTGTTAATC
>JAFZFT010000092.1 GCA_017555765.1 Clostridia bacterium
CACCTGTCAGTCTCAAGGGTGAAATTATCAACACTTCAGGTATTGTTACTGTTTCTGCAAGGATTGTTTTTACACTTGAAACGGTCTGTGACAGATGCGCTGAGGATATTGAGCTTGATTTCGATATTCCTATGGAACATGAGCTTGTTTCAACTCTTAACAATGAAGAGACTGATGAGTATATTCTTGTTGAGGATATGAAGCTTGACATTGAGCAGCTGACCTTAGAAGACATTTTTTTGGCATTGCCCGTTAAAATCCTCTGCGATGATGATTGCAAGGGAATTTGCAGTAAGTGCGGCGCCAATCTTAATGAAGGTCCTTGCGGCTGTAAGAAAGACATTGATCCCCGTTTGGAGGCATTGTTAGGTCTGCTGGACGAATAATCAGGTTAATTAATTTATTATTATAATAAGGAGGTGCTGAAGATGGCAGTACCAAAGAGAAGAGTATCAAAGGCAAGAAGAGATAAGAGACGTTCAAACGTGTGGAAGCTCGACGCTCCTACACTTGTAAGATGCAAGCAGTGCGGTGCATATACTGTACCTCACAAGGTTTGTGCTGAGTGTGGATATTACAAGGGTAAGCAGGTCGTTGTTAAGGACGAAGACTAAGCCTTTGGAACTTTGAGAGGTGGAGAAGCTATGGTTTCTTCACCTTTTTTATTGATTGTGGGGTGAGAGTATGGCAGTTGAAATCAAGTCTGTTAAAAGGTTTTCTGCTCTTTATTTCAAGGGTGTGAAGGCAGGGGATAAGCTTGTTGCGGTAAACGGAAATAAAATCCGTGATTTCCTCGATTATGAATTCTATATAAAGGATGAAAGGCTTCTTCTTGATATTGAGCATAAGGGAAAAATCCGACAAGTGAAGGTTTCTAATAAATCTTATGACGATATCGGTCTTGAGTTTTGCTCTTACCTTATGGATAATCAGCAGAGATGTAAAAATAAATGTATCTTCTGCTTCATAGACCAGAATCCCGAGGGTATGCGTGAAAGCATTTATTTCAAGGATGATGATTCAAGACTTTCTTTCCTATTTGGAAATTACATTACTCTCACGAACCTTACAGATGAAGACATTGACCGAATAATTAAAATGCACATTACTCCTGTCAATATTTCTGTTCATACGATGAATAAAGAGCTTCGTGTGAAGATGATGAAAAATAAAAACGCAGGAAAGTGCCTTGATTATATAACGAGACTTGCTGAAGCGGGTATTGAAATCAATGTGCAGCTTGTCCTTTGTCCCGGAATAAACGATGGAAAAGAGCTCGAATACAGCCTTAATGAGCTGGCAAGATATTATCCTTCGGTGCAGAGTATTGCGGCTGTTCCGGTCGGAATTACAAAGCATAGAGAAGGTCTTTTTGAAATGCCTGTTTATACTAAAGAAACTGCAGGCGGGGTTATCGATATAATTAACAGCTTCGGTGATACCTTCAAAGAAAAGCATGGTACAAGACTTGCCTATGCAGCGGATGAGTTTTATTTAAAGGCTGAAATGCCCCTTCCTGATGCTGAATATTATGAGATGTATTCTCAGATAGACAACGGTGTCGGTCTGTGGACGAGCCTGAAGGATGAGGTCGAAGCGGTTATTGCAAATCTTGATAAAAATGCTGATATAAACAAAAAAATCAGCCTTGCAACCGGTAGTGCTGCTTTTTCGCTGATTAAAGATATCTGTGATAAACTTATGGCTATATATCCGAAGCTTCAGGCTGATGTATATGAGATTAATAATGATTTTTACGGTAACAGCGTTACAGTTGCGGGACTTATAACTGCCAAAGACCTTATTGATACACTTAAGGGTAAGGATTTGCACGGCAAGCTTCTTATCCCCGATGTTATGCTCAATAGTGACGCAGAGCTGTTTCTTGACAATCTTAGTGTCAGTGATGTTGAAAAAGCACTTGATGTTAATATCTGTGTTGTCTGTTCACGTGACGGTGCAGATTTGGTAAGTAAGATTATGGTTTGATTTTATATTAAGGAGGCGATATTATGTCGAGACCTATAGTTGCAATTGTCGGCAGACCTAACGTCGGCAAATCAACACTTTTTAATAAGCTCATCGGTCAGCGTCTTTCTATCGTTGACGATACTCCCGGTGTTACCCGTGATAGAATTTACGGTGACTGTGAGTGGCTCAACCGTCATTTTCTTCTGATTGATACAGGTGGTATAGAGCCTCAGAGTGATGATATTATATTAAAGCAGATGCGTCGCCAGGCTCAGCTTGCTATTGATTCCGCTGATGTTATTGTACTCGTTACCGATATCAGAACAGGTGTTGTTGCTACCGATGCTGATGTTGCTGCAATGCTTCAGAAAAGCGGTAAACCTATTATACTTTGCGTAAATAAATGCGACACAGTAGGCGAAATGCCTCTTGAATACTATGAGTTTTATAATCTCGGACTCGGTGACCCCATTGCGGTTTCATCCGTACACGGTCACGGTACAGGTGACCTCCTTGATGCTGTACTTGAGTACCTTCCCGAGGATACCGACGATGTAGGTGAGGATGAAACAATCAAGGTTGCTGTAATCGGTAAGCCTAATGTTGGTAAATCGTCGCTTATAAATGCTATTTCAGGTGAAGAAAGAGCCATCGTTTCGAATATCGCAGGTACAACAAGAGATGCCACGGATACCTTTATATCCAATGAGCACGGTGACTTTATGTTCATTGATACTGCGGGTCTTCGCAGAAAGAGTAAGGTTGAGGATCAGATTGAAAAATACTCTGTTATCCGTGCTAAAATGGCAGTTGAGCGCGCCTCTGTATGTGTAATTATGATTGATGCTGTTGAAGGCTTCACTGAGCAGGACAGTAAGGTTGCGGGTATTGCTCACGAAATGGGCAAGGCTTGTATTATTGCTGTTAATAAGTGGGATGCTCTTGAAAAAGATGGTAAAACAATGGATAATTACCGTAAGAAGCTAATGAACGACTTTTCATTTATGTCCTATGCTCCCATCATCTTTATTTCAGCTAAAACCGGTCAGAGACTTGATAGACTTTTCGAACTTATCAGATTCGTAGATGAGCAGAATTCTATGCGTATTTCAACCGGTAAGCTCAATGATGTACTCGCTGCCGCGACAACAAGAGTTCAGCCGCCTACAGATAAAGGTAAGAGGCTTAAGATTTACTATATGACTCAGGCTTCAACAAGACCTCCGACGTTTGTATGCTTTGTCAACGATAAAGAGCTTTTCCATTACAGCTATCAACGTTATCTTGACAATCAGATAAGAGAGGTTTTCGGCCTTGAGGGAACACCGACAAGATTTGTTATCCGTGAACGTGATAAAAAGTAAACGGAATTTAAACAAAATTCTACCGTGTATTTAATATATTGACTTTGAAAATTCTTTTTGATATACTGTTAAAAGAATAAATTTTTAGTTAAAAGGCGAGGTATGGTAATGCTTACAAATGTCCTTGATTATCTTGATAGAAGTGTGACTCTCTATCCTGAGAAGATTGCTCTTTCTGATAGTAAAAACGAAGCAACATATGCTGAATTCGGAGAAAAATCCGACGCAATCGGTTCTGCGATTATTGAAAGAAGCGGTACAAAAAATTCACCTATCGTTGTTTTTATAGACAGAAACATTGAATCGGTAATTTCCTTTATGGGTATAGCTAAAAGCGGTAATTTCTATGTTCCTATCGACCGTCAGCTTCCTGTTAAGCGTGTTGAGTTGATTGTAGAAACATTACAGCCTAAGGCAGCAATTATCTGGGATAAAGATAACAGAATTCTCGATGAGATAAACTTCTCAGGTGAAAGAATACTGTATGAAGAAGCTATTTTACATAAGGTTAATGCTGATGCATTAAATGCTGTAAGAGAGAAGTCTATTGATACCGATCCTCTTTATGCTATATTTACATCGGGTTCAACAGGTGTACCTAAGGGTGTTCTTGTTTGCCACAGAAGTGTAATCGATCTCATAGAAAACTTTGCTGAGACCTTTGATTTTGACGATACAAGAGTATTTGGTAATCAGGCTCCCTTTGACTTTGATGTTTCGGTAAAGGATATCTATTCTTGCATCAGAAACGGCGGTTCGATGCATGTTATTCCCAAGCTTTTCTTCTCTTTCCCTGCAAAGCTTATTGCTTGTATTAATGAGAGAAAGATAAATACAATCATCTGGGCTACATCTGCATTAAGAATCATCGAAAATCTCAATGCACTCGAAAAAACACTTCCCGAAACTCTTAAAACAATAATGTTCTCAGGTGAAGTAATGCCCAATAAGGTACTTAATTATTGGAGAAATAAGTTACCCGATGTTAGTTATGTAAATCTTTACGGACCAACTGAAATTACCTGTAATTGCCTTTATTATAAGGTTGACAGACCCTTTAACGACGAAGATGCATTACCTATCGGTGTTGCTTTTAAGAATACAGATATTCTTCTTCTCGACGGAGATAATCTTATAACTGAGCCGGGTATAAAGGGTGAAATCTGTGTAAGAGGTACTTCTCTTGCTCACGGATATTACAATAACCATGAGAAGACTGCGGAAGCTTTCTGTCAGAATCCTCTCAACAAGGCTTATCCGGAGCTTATTTACCGTACCGGTGACCTTGCAAAATACGGTGAAGACGGACTTATTTATTTCGTTTCACGTAAGGATTATCAGATTAAGCATATGGGCCACAGAATTGAGCTCAGCGAGGTTGAAATCGCTATCAACTCTCTTCCGTACATTGATGCGGGATGTTGTATTTACGATAAAACCAACGAGCAGATAGTGCTTTTCTATCAGTCTGCAAACGAGTGTGAAAGAGATATTATGAAGGATGGTACCAAGCTTCTTCCGAAGTATATGATGCCCAACAGGTTTATCCATTTCACAGAGCTTCCTATGACTAAGAATGCGAAAATCGACCGTGTTAAACTGAAAGGGGAATATCTCGACAATGACAAGGATTGAGAATTCCGCACAATTCAATGAAATTGTTAAAAACTTCAGAAGCAAGTACGGAAAGGTGCTTTCAAACTGCTTTCTGATGCCTTCTGAAATAGACGGACTTGCTAGCAATAACAGCTTGTTTGTTGCGGAGTATCCCGGTTGGTTACTTATTATCTGTGACAGAGAGGGTTACAGTAATCTTTATTACTATACCGACGGAATAAGCAGCACAGACTGTGTAGGAGAGTTTTTAAATTCTCTTGAAAACAGAGAGGTTTATCTTGACATCGTAACCCGCTCAGGTAGGGGAGATAACGATACACCATCAAGACTCATCGCTGACGGAATCGCTGAAAAGTATAAATCCTATCAGCGTATGCAGCTTCCTGTAAAGAATATTGATTATGATTCGCTTGTAATCAGTGTTGCTGAGGGTTACAGTCTTAGTGATGACTATTGTGTACCCGAAGAGTTCAACAAGCTTTGGAAAATGTCTCTTGACGAAAAGAGTACACCGCTTCCGACTGACAGTGAGATTAAGTCTCTTTGTGATGACGGATGCCTGTACAGTACGATTGACAGTGAAGGTAATCTTACCGGTGTTTTAATGCTTACTGTGAGTTCAAAGCAGGCTCTTTTACAGCATCTTGCGGTTTCTCCTCTTCATCGAAGAAAGGGACTTGCCTTTACTCTTTTCCAAAGAAGCTTTCTTGCAGCAAGAGATAAAGAGCTTACAATGTTAAAGCTTTGGGTTGACCGAGAAAATATGTCAGCTATCGCACTTTATGACCGTACAGGATTTGTCACCGACGGAATGATTTGCGATCAACTATATATGAAAGGAAAATAAAATTATGAAAGAACAACTTATGAAAATCCTCAATGAACTTCGTCCCGATGTTGACTTCGAGAACGAAACAGCTCTTGTAACAGACGGCATCCTCGACTCATTCGACATCGTTTCACTTGTTGGTGAAATCAACGCTGAGTTCGATATTACCGTTGGTGTTGACGAGCTTGAACCTGAAAATTTTGACACTGTTGCAGCTATGCTTGATCTTATAGCTGATCTTGCAGACTAAAGTCTATAAACACTACCTTGCGAGAGTAAGGTAGTGTTCTACTGTTTTTTACAAAGAATAAGGAGGAGGTTCCGAGCTGTCGGAATCGTAAATTCATATGACTCTAATATCAGTTGAATTTGCTTTATTGTGGGTAATAACTGCAATATTATATTATATTTTCCCTCTTAAATACCGTTGGACAGTACTTCTCGCTTCAAGCGGAGTATATTATTTCTTCAGCGGACTCAAGACAGGGTACTTTATGCTCATTTCTATTGCCGTAATCTGGTTTGTTGCTCTCGTTCTTGATAAGTATAATGAAAATCACAAACAATATCTGAAAGAACACGCTGACCTTACAAGAGATGAAAAGAAGGCACTAAAAGCAAAGGTACAGAAAAAGAAGAGACTTGTACTTACCTGCGGCCTCGTGCTTTGCTTTGGTATGCTTGTTTTTCTTAAATATTTCAACTTCCTTTCCGATCAGACCTTCAGTATTCTCAGACTTATAGGAGTTGAAGGTAAAGCTCCTAAGCATGACCTTGCTTTTCCGTTAGGTATATCGTTTTACACTCTTCAGGCTACAAGCTACATAATTGATGTATACAGAGGTAAGCTCAGAGCTGAAAAGAATGTTGCAAAGGTTGCTTTGTTTGTATCCTTCTTCCCGCAGATTGTTCAGGGTCCCATCGGCCGCTTCGGTCACCTTGCACATCAGCTTTATGAGGGTCACAGATTCAATTTCACGCAGTTTAAGTACGGACTTCAGCTTTTCCTTTGGGGTCTCATTAAAAAGCTTACACTCGCTGAATATATGGGTGTTATAGCTAACGAAATCTTCAACAATTATACCGAGTATAAGGGCTTTGAGATTTTACTCGGTGCAATGGTGTACGGCGTTCAGGTTTATGCTGACTTCTCGGGCGGTATGGATATGGTACGCGGTGTTGCGCAGGTATTCGGTATAGAAATGGCTGTGAACTTTGAGAGACCCTATTTTGCTAAATCTGTATCTGAATTCTGGAGAAGATGGCATATTACTCTCGGTGCGTGGATGAAAGATTACGTTTTCTATCCTCTTTCTCTTTCAAAAGCATTTTCAACAATGGGCAAGAAAACACGAAAAGTATTCGGTGCTTATATCGGAAAAATGCTTCCGACATTCCTCGCTTCGTTTATTGCATTCTTCCTTGTAGGTGTATGGCACGGTTCAAGCTATAAATATGTTGTTTACGGTCTTTGGAACAGTATTATCATTTCAGGTAGTATTCTTCTTGAACCCGTGTATAAGAAGATGCTTGAAAAGCTTAAAATTAATACAGACTGCTTCTCATGGCAGCTTTTCCAGATTTTCCGTACTTTTATACTTGTAAGTATCGGAAGAATTTTCTCAAGAGCTACATCTCTTACAGCTTCAATTGAGATGCTCAAAAATATGTTCTCTGAATTTAATCCGTGGATTTTTACAGACGGAACATTGTATACCTTCGGTCTTCAGCCAAGACAGATGTTTATGGTGTTTATTGTAATACTTACTCTTGTTGTTGTAAGTATTATGCAGGAAAAGGGTATGAAGATAAGAGAGACGCTCGATAAGCAGAATATGATTTTCCAGTGGCTTGTTGTTATCGGCGCAATCGTATTTGTTCTCATTTACGGTGCTTACGGCACGGAATTCTCTGCCGCAAGCTTTGTATATCAGCAATTCTAAGAAGGGGAGGACATAGTTATGAAAAATAAAAAATGGCTTCGTTCTGTAGCGTTCATTCTTCTCCTTTGTGTTGCCGTTGCAGGTGTAATGCATTGCTATTCACAGCCTAAATACTTTAACACCCGCTTTATCAACACCTTCGATGAGATGCCTGATGATACTGTTGACGGTATAGTTCTCGGTTCAAGCGTTATTGCTCATGGATGGGTAAGTGCTGTATCCTGGGAAAAGTACGGTATGGCAGCATTTCAGTTCGGTACAAGTGTTCAGCCAATCGGATCTATACCCGGATTTATCGAATATGCACAGAAAAACCACGATATCAAATATGTTGTAATTGATATTCACTCACTGCGTCAGCAGTCGCTTGTTACAAGTGTATCATCCAGCAAGGTGCAGGAAGCATACCTTAATATTCCTGATATAGGTGTAAGATACAGTATGCTCCTCGATTTGTTTGACTATGCTGAGAGAATTTATGATTTCTACGGTGAGCCTGAGGGTGAAAAGCTTGACAGAACAAGTGCTTCAATGTATCTTCCTTTGCTTAATTTCCACAACCGCTGGGTTGACGGACTTGAAAAGGCTGATTTTGTTGCAGTAAAAAATGAATATCTCGGAGCAAATGACAGATATACATCATTTCTTAGCAGGGATATGACTGCAAACCTCAAAAATCTCGACTTCGGTGATACTATAGAAATAGATGATTTCCAGAAGGGCGAGCTTGACCGACTTTTTGCGTACCTTGATGAATCAGGTCTTGAAGTACTCTTTATCAGCACTCCTTCATTTAAGAGCAAGAGTATCCAGCGTGAGCTTAGCTCCATACTAAAGTACTGCGCCGATAGCGGATATAATACCATTGACTTCGCTACTCGTGAAATGATTGAAAAGGTCGGATTTGATACTGCAGTTGATTTTTCGGACAACGGTCACGTAAATCTTGCAGGTGCAGAAAAGCTTACAAGCTATATCTGTGAGTACCTTATCGAAAACGGATATTCATATACTGACAGACGCGGTCAGGACGGATACGAGCTTTGGGATGAGGGCTTGAAGAATTACAGAGAATATTATAAAAACGGTTGGTCCGGTAAAAGCGTAGACGTTTACGATTAAACTTTAAATTTTGCTGAAGGGAGAGAGTATTTTGAATATTAAGCATTCTTTGGTTGTACCCTGTTACAACGAAGAGGGGAACGTTGAAAACTTTCTTAACGAAGCAAAAGCCGCTATGGCCGGATACACCGACTCTTACGAGATAATTTTCGTAAATGACGGCAGTAACGACGGTACAGATAAGAATCTGAAAAAAATATGGCACGAAAATAAGGATGTAAGAATAAAAATCGTCAGCTTCTCAAGGAATTTCGGGAAAGAAGCAGCAATTTATGCAGGTCTTAGTAACGCTAATGGTGAATATATCACTGTTATCGATGCCGATTTACAGCAGGACCCTGTATATGCGGTACAAATGGGAAAGATTCTTGATGAAAATCCCGAATATGATATGGTAGCCGCATATCAGGCGGAGCGTAAGGAAGGCAAGCTGAAATCAGGCCTTAAGACTTTATTCTATAAGCTTATAAGTAAAGCTTCAAAGATTGATTTCGTGACAGATGCAAGCGACTTCAGAACAATGAGACGTTGTGTTGCGGATACTATAGTCGCTTTACCTGAGTATCATCGCTTCTCAAAGGGGATTTTCTCTTGGGTGGGGTATAATACCTACACAATGCCTTATGATGTGCGCGACAGAGTAAGCGGTGAAACAAAGTGGAGCTTTATGAAGCTGCTCAGATATGCTCTTGACGGAATAGTGGCTTATACGGATTTACCGTTGAAGTTACCTCTTTATACTTCAATTTTTACCGGTATTCTTTCTTTGATTGTAGTTATATGCGCTATAATTATTGATGTTTTTTCTTCGCATATAGCATCTCCGTGGGCTTATTTAATCGGTGCTGTGTTGTTTGTTTCCTCACTGATTTGTGCTATGATCGGAATTTTGGCTTGCTATATCGGGAAAATACATTCTGAGGTCAAGCACAGACCTATTTACATCGCAAAAGAGATTTTAACTTATGAAAATGATAAAAAAACTGATAACTGAATACAGAGAGCAGATTGTCTATATCTTTTTCGGCGTACTGACAACAGCAGTAAATCTTGTTGTTTTTCATTTGTTTGAAAGAGTACTCGGAGAAAACCGCTATCTTGTATCTAATATTATAGCGTGGTTATGCTCTGTAGCATTTGCATATGTTACAAATAAAATATGGGTATTCAAAAGCAAGGGTTGGAATAAAAAGATACTCCTTAAAGAAATTCCCGCCTTCGTATCAGCAAGAGTATTTTCATTTGTAATCGAAGAGCTTGGTTTATATCTTCTTGTTGATTGTCTTTCAATGAAAGCATTCAGTATTAACGTTTTCGGCTTTGAGGTTTACGGCTCAATGATTGCCAAGGTAGTACTTGCTGTGGTTGTTGTAATTCTCAACTACGTATTTTCAAAATTTATCGTGTTTGGAAAAAGAGAGGTATAATATGGCTTATTTATTTGTACACTTTAAAGAAAAAATCACACCTGATGGTGAACAGGTATATTTTTCAGTTAGCAAAGATGGTTATAATTGGGAAATGCTTAACTCAGGTGAGCCTATAGTTTCAAGCAAAATGAGTACAGGCGGTTGCCGCGATATTGAAATTGCTCGACTTAAGGATGACGGATTTGTAATTATTACAACTGATGAATGCATTGCAAACAGATATGATGAGAATCTCAATGTCAACTGGCAGATTGTTAACCGTACAGGAAGCCACGGCTTCTGTATGTGGAAGACCGATGATCTTATCAATTTTTCAGAGCAGAGTATAATAAACATCGGAAGAGATGACTTCGGATGTATGTGGGCACCTGAAATTTTTTACGATGAAACAGAAGATGAATATATGATTCATTGGGGCTCCACTGTTGCGCAGGATGACTATAGTCATATGTCCATCTATTATTCTGTTACTAAGGATTTCGTAACCTTCTCCGAACCGAAGCTTTTCTTTACTAAGTCAGCTGAGGTTCTCGATACACATATTACAAAGATAGATGGTATGTATCATATGTTTTATAAGCACGCTGAGCATCCCGGTGTAAATATGCACGCTGTTTCAGAGCATCTCTATGGCCCTTATATGCACGATGAAGCGTTTGAAAAATATATGAGATCAATTGAGGCTTATAATTGCTACGAGGCTGACACAACATATATTCTTCCTGACGGAAAATGGTGTCTTATGCTCGACTTTTTCGGTTGTCCTAAGCCTGAAATGGGTTATGTACCGTTTGTTGCGGATAAGCCGGGAGTTGCTGAATTCGAAATGAAAAAAGAGCTTTTCAGTTTTCCGTACGGATTTAAACACGGCAAAGTAATTGAAATTACTGATGCTGAATACGAAAGATTGAAAAACCATTATAAAAACGTATAAAAAACACGGTTGAACGATAAAGTTCAGCCGTGTAATTTTTTATTCACCCGCCGTGCCGTAAGTGTTGTGTATAACCTGCTCTATGGCAGGATGGTGATTGCGAGTCAGGTTCACGCTCCCTTCGTCCGCATAGCGGGAGGTCTGCAATCCGCTGACAAAGCGTCTCTCCGTTTAATAACTTGTTGGGTTATAACGAACACAGTAATCGAACACAGCAGGCAGTTGTTTATTCTTTGATTGAGTCCTCAGCCTCATATTTTTCGATGAGTCTGTCCTCGAAAATATTGCCGATTTCATTGAATTCCTTTTCGTCTTCAATCTGTACGAGGAAGGTTTCGCCGTCTTCTTCCATAACCTTAAGAATGAGAACATCGCCGTCATCGTCAAGGATTTCAACTTCGTCATCATAAATAGGTAAGAGAGCTACATATCTGTTGCCGTCATCAGTTTCAATTCTGTCGAGCTCTTCAAAGAGGTGCTCGATGCCGTCATCGTCAACTACGCTGACGATATCCATATCCATATTTAATTCATCACTCATAGTATATTATATGTCCTTTCTTTGTGTTTATTATATTGTAATATTTTAAAGGTGTATTGTCAATAAAACTTTGAAAATATTAATGATAAAAATATTAAAAATAAGTTGTGTTTTGTCTATATCTTGTGTTATAATACACACTGTATAATAATATTTTGATTATTTCGATTTTATATATTAAAATTTAGTTTTTTGAGGGAAGTGAAAATATATGTCAAATTCTTTGAACCCTGTTTTCGGAGAATGGTATACCTACAAGCAGATTGGTAATGGTACCGATGGTAAGGTTTTTTCAATATATAAAGAAAAATATAACGGAGAAAGAGAGTACTCTGTACTTAAAATAATAAGACTCGGTGATAATAGAAACGAGAGAAAGCATTTTGCTTCTGATGACAAATCCTTCTCAAATGAGGATGAATATTTCGATTATCTTATAAAAAAAATAACCGAAAATATTGAAAAAGTAAAGAATTCGGATGCATCTAAATATATTTTAAAATACGAGGATATTGAATTCAGACGAGCAAGTGACGGAAAGGGCAGACTTATACTTCTCAAGCTTGAAAATGCAAAATCTCTTACAGAGGTTATAAAAGAGCTCAGCTTTACTCCTGAGGAAATTCTGCGTCTGGGTATAAATATCTGTTCCGCTTTGTCTAAATGCAGAGAGTTCGGATATATTTATCCTAACCTTAAGCCTGAAAACATTATGTTCACAGAGGATGGAAGATGTAAGCTCGGCGATTTCGGTACCTTCAGTTGTCTGGAGCCGGCAAAGACATCTGTTTCCTATAAGCGTACACAGTACTATATGGCTCCGGAATATATAAAAAGCGGTAATATCAACTGTACTGCCGATACTTATTCTTTAGGCCTTGTTTTGTACATGCTTGCAAACAGAAACCGCTTACCTTTTACTGAGCCGTATCCTGAAAAGGTTACAATCAATTCTCTGAATGAAGCTACTCAGAAGAGAGTATCCGCACAGCAACTTGAAAGACCGATATTTGCGTCTGATGAGCTTTGGTGTATAATCAGAAAGGCTTGTAATTATAATCCTAACAAAAGATATTTTTCACCTGATCAGATGCTATCAGACTTGAAAAATGCTCTTGAAAAAAAGCCGTTTCAGGAACCTGAGTTTGATGATGTTTACTCCAAAAGTATAACTGAATCCGATGATGATGAGGACGTTCTTATCCCTGAAATTGAGTCCGACAGCGGATGTGTTGAATATACAACACCCGTGCTTTCAATAAGAGAAGAAGTTCAGATTCCTGATGTTGATCCGGTATATAAAGTAAGGAAGTCAGGCAAACCGATAAAGAAGGCGGTCAGCAATGAAAAAATTCCTGAAATTAAAAGTACAACTGTAAAAAGAAATCCTGATTCTAAAAAGGTAATTATTACGGCTATTATTGCTCTTATAATGATTGTTTTGTTTTTGTTATCTGTAGTTCTTCATAATTATGCTAAATCTGACGATACTATTATTGCACAGGTTTCAGTATTAATTTCTGAGGGCATTTTTAACGGAGGTGTTTTATACAATGGCTGTTGAAATGGTTAAAGCTATCATGAAGGCTGAAGCTACCGGTCGTGAAATGGAAAGTGTTGCAGAAAAGACTGTTGAAAAAATGCTTTCGGATGCGGAGATACAGGGTGAGATAATTATAAAATCTGCAATAGAACAGGCAAAAAATCAAGCCAATATTATACTTAGTGAAGCTGAATATTCGGCAAACGGAATTATAAAGCAGGCGGAAAAGCTTGCTGAACTGAGAGAGAAAAAGTCGATATCAGACACTGAAAAAAAGTATGAGTATGCAATTAAACTTGTACTTGAAGAAATAGTAAAATGATTTTATCCGAAGTTAAGCTGAAGGGGGTGTCGCTTTTTGGCTAAAGTAAAGCTGTTACATTTTGAGCTTGTATCACTGTTGAGTGAAAGCAAGCGAATTGTCGATTATATACAGAAGCTTGGTGTTGCGGATATAGAAAACACTCAGGATAGTGAACTTTTAAAGTTTGAGACTGTCGCCGTACGCGATGAATACAGAAAGAAATCAGAGCTATCTTCTAAGGCTGCAGGTATACTTGAAAAGTACTGCAACATAAAAAGAGGCTTGGTTGAATCTTTTACTGATTATAAAAGTATAGAATACAGCGACTTCCGTGTATTAGCCGACAAGAGCGATTCTATTGAAAATGTTTGCGGCGAAGTAGTCGCTCTGAATGATGAAATTGACAAATGTAATCAGAGGATAAACGAAAAAAGAAGACTGCTTGATTACTATTCTCCGTGGGTTGCTCTTGATATACCTATGGCTTCAAAGCGTACCTTCAGTACAGGCATATTTATAGGAACGTTCAGCGGTAATTACACAGAGACTCAGATTATTGATTTGCTTGTGAAGTACGATGAGTCTCTATCTGAAGTGGCAGTTGATGTAGTTCATAGCGAAAAAAGATTTACTTATTCAGTTATAATTGCTCATAATTCAGTATCCGCTATTTGTGAATCGGCTCTTAAGCAGCTGGGATTCGGATTTTTGGAAAATGCTGCGCCTGCACTTGCTTCAAAAACTGCAGAGAAACTGAAAAACGAAATCTCGGATTTGGAAGCTGAGTTGAATAATCTGAAGGAATCCTTGAAAAAATATCTGCCCCAGTATGATGATATCCGTTTCTTGGGCGATTTTTCAATTGTACAGAAAGATAAATATGAAGCTCTTGAAAAATCCGCTCAGACTGAGCAGGCGTTTGTTATACGAGGTTATATTCCTGAAAGTCTGTGCGATGAAATCAAGTTTGATATTGAAAATAAGTTTCTGTGCCAGATTGAATTCAGTGAGCCTGACTATGATAATGCCGAGGTTCCCGTACTTATCAGGAATGGTGCTTTTGGCGGTGGCGTTGAAAGTATAACTAATATGTATTCATCACCGTCAAACAAGGATATTGACCCTAATCCGATTATGGCATTTTTCTATTATCTTTTCTTCGGGTTTATGCTTTCGGATGCAGGCTATGGTATTCTTATGATTCTGTTTTCGGTTATAGCGAAAAAGAAATTCAAGGTTAGCGGAAACAGTTTGAAGTTTGCTAATATGGTACTGTTCAGCGGAATATCAACCGTATTCTGGGGCGCTATGTTCGGTGGCTGGTTCGGCGATTTGATTCCGATTATATTTACTGAGTTTATCGGCTACGATAAGGGTCCTCAGCTTGCGTTGTGGATGGATCCTGTCGGTGACAGTATAACACTGCTTTTGTTCAGTCTCGGAATGGGTATACTTCAGTTGATTGCGGGACTTCTTATAAAACTCTATATGCTTTTTAAAGAGAAAAAGTATATGGCTGCATTCTCAGATACCGTACCCGTTATTGTATTTATCATAGGTTTCGCTATAGTCGGAGCAGGTATTATTGTTGAAATACCAGAAAAGATTTCTTCGCTTGGTCTGCCGTTAACAGCTATTGGTGCGACACTTATCGTTCTGACCGGCGGAAGAAGCTCAAAGAGTATTATAGGTAAATTCGGCGGCGGTTTGTATGCACTGTATAACATCGCAACCGGTTATATTGGTGATATACTTTCTTACTCAAGATTGCTTGCGTTAAGTCTTGTAACGGGTGTTGTAGCCAGCGCTGTAAATATGCTTGCGGCTATGCCGGGTAATATTATTATTTTTGTAATTATATTTATTGTCGGACATGTTATGAATATAGCAATAAATCTTATCGGTACTTATGTTCACACAAACCGACTTCAGTATGTTGAATTTTTCTCAAAATTCTATGAAGGTTCAGGGGTAGAGTTCAAGCCGCTGAAGCTTAATTCAAAACATTTTATCATCAAGGAGGAAAAAAAATATGAGTAATTTAGGTCTTTTCTTTGCAATTTTAGGTGCTGCACTTGCAGTAGGTCTTGCAGGTATTGGTTCTGCAAAAGGTGTTGGTCTTACAGGTGAAGCAGCAGCGGGCTTATTATCTGAAAAAACAGATATGTTCGGTAAGGTTATCACTCTGCAGATTCTCCCCGGTACACAGGGTCTGTACGGTTTTATTGTTGCACTTGTACTTCTTAATAAAATCGGTGTATTCAGTGGCAATGTGGTTGATATTACACTTCAGCAGGGTCTTTCACTTTTTGCGGCTTGTCTTCCTATTGCTATTACAGGGTTTTTCTCCGCAATTTATCAGGGCAGAGTTGCCGCTGCGGGTATTTCTCTCATTGCAAAGCAGCCCACAATGCTTGGTAAAAGTATGACACTTGCATCAATTGTTGAGCTTTATGCAATCCTTACTCTTCTCGTTTCTTACCTTGCCGTATTCAACATTTCAGTTGGCTGATAAGCAATGTGAAGTTTACTTGGTGAGGAGATGAGATAATGACGGGACTTGAGAAGATAACTGAAAAGATATTACTCGAATCTCAGAAAAACTGTGAAAAAATACTTGAGAACGGAACCGCTCAGGTTAAAGAAATATTAGCAAATGCAAAGCTTACTGCGGACGAAAAAGCAAGGGCTATTATTGAAAGTGCTGAGTCCGATGCAGCCAAAAAAAATGCAATGGCCAAAAGTAGTGCCGAATCAATTACAAGAAACAGATATCTTGAAATACGTAACGCCATACTTAATGATATTATTTCGGCGGCGTACGAAACCATTGAGCATCTTTCCGACGAAGAGTACTTCGAATTGATTAAAAAGCTTTGCTATAAGCATATCCAGACCGGTGAATGCACGATGCACATGAATGGTTCTGATTTATTTAGACTTCCCCAAAACTTTGAAGATGAAATCAATTCGGTTATTTTTGAAAAAGGTGCAGTACACGTTTCGGAACCCCCGATTGATATTGAAAACGGTTTCGTACTGGTTTATGACGGTTTCGAGGTCAATTGTACATTCAGGGCTGTTTTTGATGAGTCAATGGAAAATCTTAAATTTGCTCTTAGTAAAGAGTTGTTTAACTGACGGAGGAACTATATGAAAGATACTGATTATGCTTTCTGTGTTGCCAGAATCAGAGCTAACGAGTCGAATTTGCTTAGTGCAGAGTTTATCAAAAAGCTTGCAGAAGCAGAGAACTACGAAGCTGCAGTTAATCTTCTTGTAACAGTGGGCTGGATTGACAGTGACGCCAAAGATGATGACTATATAAGGGTACAGAGCCGTAACCTTTGGACACTCCTTAGCGAAAGTGTACCCGACAAAAAGGTGCTTGACTATTTATGCGTACTTAATGATTATTTCAATATAAAAACTGCGATAAAGTGTGTACTCAGCGGAGAAAATGCAGACAAATACTATGCTGAACCGTCGTCCTTGGTATTAGGTAGTCTTTGCGGCTCTATTGATAGCAGAGACTATGATACATTTAAAAGTGAAAGTATGCGTGCGGCAACAAAAACTGCCTTTGAAACTGTTTGTATTACAAACAGAGGACAGGATGCTGAGATGATTCTTGACGTAGCGGCGCTTGAAGCTTTACTCGAGATTTATTCTAAGTGTAAGTATCGTGTCTTTTCTGAGATATGTGCGTTTATTGTTGATTCGTCGAACATCAGAACAGCAATAAGATGTGCTTGCAATAAAAAAGATGCCGAATTCATAGCTGCAGCACTTTCGGATTGTTGTAAAATAAAAAAAGATAAGCTTATCAGTGAGTCTGTCGATGGTGTAGAAGCTCTAAGGGAGTACCTTTCAACAAGTGAATACTCAAAAGGCGCGGAGTTATATTTTACCAATTCTGCTCTTTATGATAATTGGTGTGAGAAAAAGGTTCTCGAAATTGCAACCGGCTCAGGATTTACTGCGTTCGGAT
This sequence comes from Clostridia bacterium, assembly GCA_017555765.1. Lineage (GTDB taxonomy): Bacteria > Bacillota > Clostridia > Oscillospirales > Acutalibacteraceae > UBA6857. Next base: position 17,590 of record JAFZFT010000092.1, read on the forward strand.
TTGATCCGGTTTGCGCTTATTTTTATAGGAAAAACAATGAAATTAAAACAGTTAAGCTTATACTTAACGCTAAAAAATCAGGTATACCTACAGATTTGCTCAAGGAAAGGGTGATGGTTGCTTATGCATAAAATTGCTGTAATGGGTGACCGTGACAGTGTTTCGGGTTTTGCTTGTTTGGGCCTTGAAACATTTTTCATTAACGATAAAGCTACTGGTGAAAGAAAATTAAAAGAGCTTTCAAATAATGGTTATGCAATTATTTTCATTACTGAGGCTCTTGCTTCTGAGCTGAGCAATGAAATAGAAAAATATAAAGATGGAATTACTCCTGCAATAATCCTGATACCTGGTGTGTCAGGTAATACAGGCGAGGGTATGTCTTCTGTTTTAAGAAGTGTTGAAAGAGCAGTCGGCTCTCAGCTTCTTGATTGATATATAAATCATCAAATGATGGAAAAGGTGATAAAATGAGCAAGGGAACAATTATAAAAATATCAGGACCTCTTGTTGTTGCATCCGGTATGAAGGATGCGAATATGTTTGACGTGGTCAGGGTTAGTGAACAGAACCTTATCGGTGAAATAATTGAAATGCATTCGGATAATGCTTCAATTCAGGTTTATGAGGAAACTTCAGGGCTTAAGACCGGCGGGAAGGTAATCTCAACCGGAGAACCTCTCAGCGTTGAACTTGGCCCCGGACTTATAGGAAGTATTTTCGACGGAATACAGCGTCCTCTTGTTGAAATAATGAAAAAATGTGGCAACAACCTCGAAAGAGGTGTTGAGGTGCCTTCTCTTAACCGAGAAAAACTATGGGTGTTTGAACCCTGCATTTCCGAAGGAGAGAAAGTTTCTGCAGGTGATATTATCGGTTCAATTCAGGAAACTGATGTTGTATCACATAAAATTATGATTCCTCCCGGAATCAACGGTATTATAAAAGAAATTACCGGCGGCACTTGTACTGTTGAAGATGTTGTTGCAATCGTACTCGATGAAAAGGGGCAGGAGCACGGCATTGGTGTAATGCAGAAATGGCCCGTACGAAAGGGCAGACCTTATAAGCGTAAGCTTTCTCCTGAGAGACCTCTTGTAACTGGTCAGCGTGTTGTTGATGCGCTGTTTCCTATTGCTAAGGGCGGTGTCGCTGCTATTCCCGGACCCTTTGGTAGCGGTAAGACTGTTACACAGCATCAGCTCGCTAAGTGGGCAGATGCCGATATCGTTGTTTATATCGGTTGCGGTGAGCGCGGAAATGAGATGACGGACGTTCTTAATGAATTCCCCGAACTTTTAGACCCTCATACTGGGAAATCTCTTATGGAAAGAACTGTGTTGATTGCCAATACATCAGATATGCCTGTTGCTGCCCGTGAGGCTTCAATTTATACAGGAATTACTATTGCTGAGTATTTCCGTGATATGGGATATAGTGTTGCCCTTATGGCTGACTCTACCTCGCGGTGGGCTGAGGCTTTACGTGAAATGTCAGGCAGATTAGAGGAAATGCCCGGTGAAGAGGGTTATCCTGCTTATCTCGGTAGCAGACTTGCACAGTTTTATGAGCGTGCAGGCAGAGTTATTTCTCTTGGTAAAGATGACAGAGAGGGAGCATTGTCAGTTATAGGTGCAGTTTCCCCTGCGGGTGGCGATATCTCCGAACCGGTCAGCCAGGCTACACTTCGTATTGTTAAGGTTTTCTGGGGGCTTGATTCTTCTCTTGCTTATAAACGCCACTTCCCGGCTATCAACTGGCTTACAAGTTATTCCTTATATGCCGATTCTCTCGGTGCTTGGTTTAATGAAAATGTTGCTGATGATTGGACTAAGCTCCGCACACAGATTATGCGCTTACTTTCTGAAGAGGCTGAGCTTAACGAGATGGTTAAGCTTGTTGGTATGGACGCTCTTTCGGCTGCTGACAGACTAAAAATGGAAGCTGCACGTTCAATAAGAGAAGATTTCCTTCATCAGCTTGCCTTCCACGAAGTTGATACCTATACATCAGCTAATAAGCAGCATCTTATGATGAAGCTTGTATGTGAGTTCTACAATCAGGCATCTGTATGTGTTGAAAACGGTGCTGATATTGTGAAAATCGCGGCGATGCCCGTACGTGAGAGCATCGGCAGATTTAAATATGTAGCTGAAGATGAAACATCTGAGGCTTTTGAAAAAATAATGGCGGAGCTCAAGGCTCAGTTGGATGATTGCATGAAAGGGGAGGATGACTAATGCCTAAAGAATACAGGACAATCAGCGAGGTCGCTGGCCCTCTCGTGCTTATCCGCGGTGTTGATGATGTTGCATATAATGAGCTTGGCGAAATTGAACTCAGAAATGGTGAGAAGAAGCGTTGCAGAGTTCTTGAGGTTAACGGTACAGATGTACTTGTTCAGCTTTTCGAATCATCCACAGGTATAAATCTTTCTGACAGTAAAGTCAGATTTCTTGGAAAACAGATGGAACTCGGTGTATCTGAGGATATGCTCGGACGTGTTTTTGACGGTCTTGGAAGACCTGTTGACGGCGGTGCGCCGATTATTCCTGAAAAGCGAATGGATGTTAACGGTACTCCTATGAATCCTGCGGCAAGACTTTATCCTCAGGAGTTTATTCAGACCGGTGTTTCTGCTATTGACGGACTTAATACTCTCGTACGCGGACAGAAGCTTCCTATTTTCTCTGCGTCGGGACTTCCTCATGCCGAGCTTGCAGCGCAGATTGCAAGACAGGCAAAGGTAAGAGGCAGTGATGATAAATTTGCAGTTGTTTTTGCTGCTATGGGGATAACCTTTGAAGAGTCTGATTATTTTGTAAAATCCTTCAAAGAAACCGGCGCTATTGACAGAACTGTTATGTTTACTAATCTTGCAAATGACCCCGCTATAGAACGAATCGCTACTCCTAAAATGGCTATGACTGCCGCAGAGTACCTCGCTTTCGATAGGGGCATGCATGTGCTTGTAATTATGACAGATATCACCAACTACGCTGATGCCTTAAGAGAAGTTTCAGCAGCACGTAAGGAGGTACCTGCAAGACGCGGTTACCCCGGATATATGTATACCGATCTTGCCTCGATTTATGAAAGAGCAGGCAGACAGTACGAAAAGAATGGTTCTATTACACTTATACCTATTCTTTCAATGCCTGAGGATGATAAAACTCATCCCATTCCCGACCTTACGGGTTACATCACCGAGGGGCAGATTATTCTTTCGAGAGAGCTTTACAGAAAGGGTATTACACCTCCTATAGATGTTCTTCCTTCTCTCTCTCGACTTAAAGATAAGGGTATTGGTGAAGGTAAAACAAGAGCTGACCATTCAAATACTATGAATCAGCTGTTTTCTGCTTATGCGAGAGGTAAGGAATGTAAGGAGCTTATGGTTATTCTCGGTGAAGCTGCACTAACCGATATTGATAAGCTTTATGCGAAATTTGCCGAAGCCTTCGAGCAGGAGTATGTTTCTCAGGGTAATTATACTGACAGAAGCATTGAGGAAACTCTTGATGCAGGTTGGAAATTACTTTCAATTCTGCCAAGAAGTGAGCTTAAGCGTATTTCTGATGAATTCCTTGACTTGTACTACATCGAAAAGTAGGTGATCGTTTTGGCTATTCTTAATGTAAATCCTACACGTATGGAGCTGACTAATCTTAAGCGTAAGCTTCTGACAGCCAGAAAAGGGCACAAGCTTCTTAAGGATAAAAGAGATGAGCTTATGCGACAGTTTCTTGATCTTGTAAAAGAAAACAGGGAACTCAGAGCAAAGGTCGAGAGAGGTATCCGCGATGCGAATATGCATATGTCTCTTGCTTGCAGTACAATGAGCGAGGAGAGTGTTGCAGTAGCATTGATGCTTCCATCACAGAGTATGAGTGTTGAAATCAGTGAGAAGAACATTATGAGTGTAAAGGTACCTGAATATAACCCTGTGTTCAGAACTACACAAGAGGGTAGTATTTATTCTTACGGTTTTGCCTTTACGTCAGGTGATCTCGATTATGCTGTAAAATCTCTGTACGACATTATGCCTGATATGCTCAGACTTGCTGAGGTTGAAAAAACATGTCAGCTTTTATCGGCGGAAATAGAAAAAACACGCCGAAGAGTAAACGCTCTTGAGCATGTTATGATTCCCGATTATGTTGATACAATCAAGTACATCACAATGAAGCTTGATGAAAATGAAAGAAGTACAACTGCTCGTCTTATGAAAATCAAAGATATGATGCTTGAAAATGCACATAGCTACAAATAATTATAAAAGGGTACCGTTATGGTACCCTTTATTACGAGGTATTTATGACTGATAAAGAAATACTTTTATCAAGGATACATGATAAAAAAGCTGAAGCAGATAAAAATGTTATGATAACTCATTCTGCTTTTTTGTCTGTTGATGAAATTAACGATAGCGGATTTATCAATATAAAAAATTATAACGGAGTAAAGGCGTTTCATTTCGGCGGTTTCTCTGAAGCTGAAAGACAGGTTATATTTTTTGTACCTGAATGCTTTGGGATATCCGATATTTCAGAATACTTTTCAGAGTGCAAGGATGATAATCCTATAGCGGCAGTAAAAGTCATAAAAGACCGATTTTCTTCTCTTTCGCACAGGGATTACCTTGGCGCTATTATGGGCCTTGGTATTAAAAGAGAGCTTGTGGGTGATATAATTACCTGCGATTTCGGTGCCTATATTATCTGTTTCAAAAGCATAGCATCTTTTATAGTTGAAAATCTCACAAGAGGCGGAAGGGGAACATTGAATTGCTCGGTTGTTGATATTGAAAATGTTGAATTGCCGACAGAAAAAACTGAAATAAGATTCCATTCTGTCGCTTCGTTAAGACTTGATAATATTATGAGCAGTGGATTTAATATCCCACGGTCGGTTTGCGGTGAGTACGTTAATAAAGGTGTGGTATTTATTAATTCTGTACGGGTGCTGAAGGTTGATGCACCGGTCAGGGAACACGATAAATTAGTAGTGCGAGGTAAAGGTAAGATTGTTTTAGAGAAAGTAATAGGAGAGAATAAAAAAGGCAGAGTACATATCAATATCAAGCACTATCTATAAATAATGAATATTTCACCTGTAATCAGAGAAAAATATTATAGGTGAATTTTTTATGGTTAATTTTTGTTTAAGATACGCTCAGAACTTAACAGTTATAAATAAAATACTACGGGTGGATGAAAATTTTGATATAATAATCAAACGTATTGATATAGCGGGAAGAAAAGCAACGATATACTGCATAGACGGATATGTAAAGGATGAAATGTTTGAAAAAATGCTCGAATATCTCTCTAAATTGACACAGATCGATATGCAGGGAGTAGAAACAGCTGATGATTTTATTGATAGACACATTACTTACATCGAAACGAGTGCCGAGGCAGAAATCAATAAATTTATAACCTTTATTTTATCCGGCGCCTGCGGAATGATTGTAGACGGGTTTGATAAAGGCATAATAATTGATTGCAGAACTTATCCTGCGAGAAATGTTCAGGAGCCTGAGTCGGATAAAGTGCTCAGAGGTTCTCACGAAGGCTTTGTAGAAACGGTTATTTTTAACACGACTCTCATAAGACGAAAAATACGAAACACAAATCTTACCCTTAAATCCTTTCAGGTTGGCACTGAATCGAAAACTGATGTAATTGTTTGTTATCTTAATGATGCCGTTAATAAAAAACAGTTGAAAATACTTACTGAAAAGCTGAACAACTTAAAGGTTAATGCGCTGCCCATGACTCAGGAAAGTCTCAAAGAGTGTCTTATTCCGGGGCAGTTCTGGAATCCTTTTCCGAGGGTACGGTATACTGAACGCCCGGATACAGCCGCCGCTTGTATATTTGACGGAAATATAATAATACTGACCGACGGATCGCCTTCAGCTATGATAATACCGACAGGTATTTTCGATTTTATTCAGGATATAAACGACTATTACTTTCCTCCGCTTATAGGTAGCTTTTTACGGTTTATCAGAGGTGTTGTTTTCGTACTGTCTCTGCTTTTTATACCTGCATGGTATCTGATAACTGAATATCATACGGCTTTGCCTGATTTCCTGAAATTTATGCTCATAGAAGAGCCTAATAATGTACCGATAATTGCACAGCTGTTGATTGTTGAGTTTGTGATTGACACATTGAGACTCGCATCGCTGAATACACCCAGCGCTTTGAGTAACTCATTCAGTGTCGTGGGCGCTCTTGTGCTCGGCGAATTCGCAGTCAGATCAGGATGGTTTGTTTCGGAAGTCGTATTGTTTATGGCTTTTGTTGCAATATCAAACTTTACTCAGCCCAGTTTCGAGTTGGGGTACGCTATTAAACTTTCCCGTACTTTTATTCTGATTCTTTGCGGATTATTTAAAATATGGGGATTTGTTTTCGGTACACTTATTGTGTGTATTGTAATTGCAGCTACAAGAACAATTGACGGTCACACGTATCTGTATCCTGTAATTCCGTTTAATAAAGGGGCGTTACGGAGTTTATTGGTACGAAGACAGATAAAATGTTCATACGATAAAAACATCAATAAATAATAAAACTGTCGCTGTTTGTACTGTTAGTACTTAGGCGACAGTTTTTTCTTATAAATCAAAGCTTAAAATCTTCCTCGGTATAGTCTGTTGATATAACCGCTCTTTCGGGTATACGTCTGAGTGGATCGTACTGATAGTGTCTGCATTTTCCATAGAGATCGACAATACCTTTCTTTTCACAGAGTACAGATTCCTTGTCTTTGGGCATACGGCCGTAACGGCAATTCATACATACTTTTGAATATTTCTTTTTATCGATTAATTTCTGCCTCATATTGCACCTGCCTGAAATTATTTGAAATGATTTTATCATATAAATTACTTTTTTGCAATAGATAAGCGACCAACTCTTGTTCTAAAATGAAAGTAGCGTTTCATATATTGGTACAAAAGAGTAAGGGAGGATGTCGGATGGATTATAAAAGCTCGTTTGACTGTGCAATATCAGGTCTTTGTGACGAAATCAAAAACGCACTGATTCGTGTTGATGACGACGTAAAACAAAGCTGCAACGAGATCAGGGTCAGGATTGATAAACCGATAATTTTGGTTTGTAACGGTGAAAATATAACTCCTGATATAAATGGAAAACGCTCCGCTACATCAGGCATTATTTGTACAAAAAATATGCTGAATGACAGTTTTATACGCATATGCGAATATTCCGTACACGCACACAGCTCTGAACTTATCAGAGGTTTTATTACTGTTAAGGGAGGGCATAGGGTCGGTATAACAGGTACTGCTGTAGTTGATGATAAAAACAATATAACTGCTATCCGCGATGTTTCCTCTCTGAATATACGTATTGCTAAAGAGATTAAAGGGTGTGCAAGTGATATATACTGTAAGTTGTATAGAGATTCAGTTAAAAATATCATTTTGGCCGGACCTCCTTCAAGTGGTAAAACTACAGTGCTGAGAGATCTTGTGAGAAAGCTGTCAGATGATGGTAAAACAGTATCTGTTATTGATGAACGTCAGGAAATTACTGCTATGAATAAAGGCATATGCTTTTGTGATGTCGGATTGAATACCGATGTTTATTATGGATATCCTAAAGTGACTGCAATTAATATGGCGGTACGAACTATGTCACCTGAGGTGATAGCTGTTGATGAAATATGTGATGAAAACGAGGTTCAGGCTGTTGCTCGGGCGGCAAATTGCGGTATCGGACTTATTGTTACTATGCATGCGAACGATTTAACTGATATTGCATCCAAATATCAATCGTTAGAGCTTTTACGTACAGGTGTATTTGATGCAGTTGTTATTCTTGAGAGGCAAAAAAACATATACGTAAAAACCGTTTATGATATTGAGGAGATAAATGATGAAATTTATCGGTGGAGGACTTCTTTGGATGAGTTTGATGCTTGCGGGGATAAAAATATCAGAGCGCTTAGATAAAAGGTGTGAAATATTCCGTGAAGTATTAATGATGATTGAAGAAATTAAAAACGGAATATGTTATTTAGCATTACCTATAGATGAAGTTTTTATAGAGATTGAAAAGAACGGTATTTGTAAAAAACTCAAATTTTTGAGCTGTTTTAAAATAGCTGTTGAGAGCGGAAAAGATTTCCCGGGCGCATGGCGTGAATCTGTTTATAATACATATATGCCACTTAAGAAAAGTGAAAAAGAAAAATTAATCAGTATGGCGCTAGCGTTAGGACGTACTGACTCAGAGGGACAAAGTAATATGCTCAGGCTATACTACGAACAGTTTAACAGGTATTCAGATGAAGCATATGAGGTAAGGAAAAAATATTTTTTCCCATCTCAGGTTTCCGGGTTTCTTTTTGGGGGAGCAGTATTCATTTTACTTGTATAACGGAGGATTTTGATGGAAATTGATCTGATATTTAAAATTGCAGGGATTGGCATTATTGTATCAATACTTAATCAGATACTTGCCCGTTCAGATAAGGGTGAATACGTGATGATTACCACCCTGGCCGGAATAATTATAGTTTTTATTATGCTTGTTCCGTATATAGAAGAATTCTTTAAGTCGGTACGGGATATTGCTGATTTCTGATATGCTTAAGATTGTCTTATTTGCAGTATTCATCTGTGTCTTGAGTATGATTATAAAGCGTAACTGTATTGAGTTGTATTTGCCCTTTCAGATTGGAGCTGCTATAACTGTTTTAGTTTACATATTCAGCAGTACAGCTGACGAAATTGCATCATTTTTGTCATTTGCCGAAAGCATCGGTGACGGATACGGAATAATTAAATCGCTGATAAAAGCATCGTTGATTACTATTGCAACTAAGTTTGGTTGTGACATATGCAAAGAGAACGGCAATATGCTTATTGGTGATGTTTTAGAGCTCGGAGGAAAACTTATGATTCTTATAATTTCTCTACCATACATAATAACAGTAATAAAATTATCCGCTGAGTTTCTGAAATGAAAAATATTTTTATTGTATTTGTATTATTTTTTCTTATATGTTCTTTTGGTGTAAACTGTAGAGCGATAGAACCCGATGAGGAATATTACTCTGCGCTGATTGATTCTGCAATCGATTCAGATACTGGAGAAAAACTCAATAAAATCGGTATTAATGACTTTACTCCTGATGAAATATTCAATATTTCATTTAGTCGAATAGGAGAATACTTTCATGAAAGTATTGTTGATAAGTCTTCTGAGGTTACGTCCTCTTTTTCCAAAATACTAATTGTACTGATTATTCTTATAACAGTTAAATCATTTTTATGCTCAGATGACGGCAAGAATATAAAAATAATAGGTACAATAACCATTGTAGTACTTTCCGTTGATATATGCAGCAATGTATTAGAAGTGCTTCTGAGTACTATGAAAACAAGCGGAAGTTTTATGTTGTCGTTTATACCGATTTATACAGTTATATTATCTATCGGCGGAAGCGTAACGAGTGGAATTACATATAACAGCGTTGCATTTGGGTTTGCTCAGCTTATATCTATATTTATTAATAACTTTGCAACTGATCTTACGGGTGTTTTTCTTTCAATATCAGTAGCTTTTTCGTTAAACAGCACAATTAATTTTAATAGATTTATTTCTGGCGTAAATAAGTTTGTATCAACTTTTATAGGTTTACTGTCAAGTGGATTTGCGGCAATTCTTTCTGTCAGAGGAGTACTTTCGGTTGCAATTGATTCTGCAACATCAAAAAGCATAAAATTTCTGATTGGCAGTCTCATACCGATTGTAGGTTCATCAATAAGCGATGCATATTCAACAGTACTTGGCAGTATTAATGTTATAAAAGGCTCTGTTGCAGTTGCAGGTATAATAATTATGCTTGTAATCACAGTACCTCCTATTCTTGAAGGAGTACTGTACTGTCTTTCCTTTACTGTTTTGTCTTACATATCTGATATGGCTGAATTAAACGAAGTTTCATCTGTAATCAGATCTTTTTATTCAGCATTGCGTACTATAATTCTGCTTAATATATTTCAGTTGTTTATCCTGATTGTCTCTACGGCAATTATGATTTCTTTAAAAGGAGGTAGTTGAGCTGAACGATTTTAAATATTGGTGCTACACAGTTTGTGTTGTTGTGATAATATCCGGAGTTTTATTAGCACTAATACCTGATTCAAAGCTTGATAAATCTTACAAAAGCTTTGTTGCGTTGATTACAATGTTTATGTTTATTACACCTTTTTTTAAAGCTAAAAAAGACGATACTTTCGTTACATTAACAAGCTTTTCTACAGAGATTTCTAAAGAAGAGTTAATGTATAACGACACAAGTCTTGTTCTTAATTGTGCGGAAGATTTACTGGACCAAAGTATTGATGATGCACTGAAAAATGCTGAAATAAATGCGCTGTGTGAGTCGTGTATAAAAGAAAAAAACGGAGAAGCTTACATCTCAAAAGTTGATATACATGGTGAACTTACCAAAGAGGAGGAGGGAAAAGTTATTTCGATAATCAACGGTATTGCAGGTGGTGTTGAAATTGAATTTGTCGGATAAGTGGTCGGATTTGTTGAAAAATGAGAGCGTAAACAAGCTCTTAGAAAAATTAAAGTCGGATAAAAAAATAGCGTTGATCATACTTGTCGGATTCGTGGGAATGATACTCATATTATTCAGTCCTGATGATAATAAAATTGAAAAAAACAGCAACGATTATGATCGAGTCAATTTTAATTCGGATAATATTCAAAGTGAAGTCGAATCAATGATTGAATCAATTAAGGGCGCAGGTAAAACGAAGGTTTACATTACATACGAAAGTGATTCTGAACATGTGTACGCAATGAATGTTGACGAAAAATCAGACGGAACCGAATTGCATTATAAAAGTGAATACATAATAACCGATGATGAAACCGGGTTGATTTTAAAGGTAATTTATCCTAAGGTAAGAGGTGTTGCAGTAATATGTGAGGGTGGCGGCGACCCACTTGTAAAAGAAAAAATTTATTCTGTAATATCAGCGCTATTTGATATTTCAACAAACAAAATCAGTGTTACAGATATGAAGTAAGGAGATAATTATATGAGCTTATTTGTTAAGAAAAAACAGGTTGTAGCGGCAACTCTGATAATTGCACTCGGAGCAGCAGTTACGGTAAATTGGTTTTTCAACAATAAAAACTTAACAGTTAATGAGAACGAAGGATTTACTGAGTATTCAGAAGGCGGTAATCTCGGTGACTCAATTCTTGTTGCGGGTACTGTTGAGTTTACTGAAAGCAATCCGGAGTTGGTTGAGACAGTGGATAACACCTATTTTGTTCAGGCGAAACTCAAGCGCAATGAAACCAATGATGAAATTTTAGACCTTATAGATGAGCTGACTGAAAAAGAAAATCTGTCTGCTCTTGATATTACAAAGCTTTCAAACAGTTTTGAGGAATATAAAACTGCTGTAAAGTGTCAGACGGATGCTGAAAATCTTATATATGCCAAAACAGGTAATGAGTGTTTAGTTATAATTAATGGCGGTAGTTGTCAGGTGATAATGCAAAAAAATACATTAAATGATACAGTAATATTCCAAATTACAGAGATTATTGAGAAAAATACGAATATTTCCGCAGAAAATTTATCAATAATTGAAATAAAGTAGTTGTATGATTTGAAATTTGTGTTATAATATATGCTGTATAAATTTAAATTCGGTTAGTGTGCTTAAATATAACCGATATAGGAAGGTAAAGAAATATGACTAGACATGAATCAAGAGAGCTTGCTTTTATTCTCGTATTCGAGAAAAGCTTCCAGCCCGAAACAACAGTTGTTGAGCTTATTGAAAATGCACTTGAGCTTGAGCTTTTTCCGCAGAACGCTTTTGCTGAAAATCTCGCAAGAAAAGTGTACGAAAACATTGAGGAAATAGATAAGCTTATTGATGAAAATCTTGTTGGATGGTCAGCAAAACGAATTTCAAAAGCAAGCCGTGCCGTTCTCAGACTTGCTGTGTGTGAATTGATGTATTCACCTGATCTTCCGGTTGGAGTTGCAATCAACGAGGCGGTTGAAATCGCAAAGAAATATGCAACCACCGAGGATGGCTCATATATAAACGGTGTTCTCGGTTCAATAGCTAAGAAAATAAGATAATTTAACGGAGCAGCTTCAAAGACTGCTCCTTGTGGTCGTAATAAAGGAGTTTTGACTATAAATGTCAAGCATTTTAAAGGTTTCACAGATTAATACATACCTTAAGTCAGTTTTCGAATCGGATTCTAATTTAAGAAACATATATGTCTGCGGCGAAATTTCGAATTTCACAAACCATTACAGGTCAGGGCATATGTACTTCACTTTAAAAGATGAATCATCAGCTATAAAGGCGGTTATGTTCAGAAGTGCCGCACAAAGGCTTAGATTTGAACCTGAAAACGGTATGAAGGTTCTTGTAAGATGTACTGTTTCAGTTTTTGAACGCGACGGTACTTATCAGCTTTACTGCGAGGATATGCAGCCTGAGGGTATAGGTGAGTTGACGGTAGCTTTTGAGCAGATGAAGAGAAAGCTTGAAAGTGAAGGTCTGTTCTCGGTTGAACATAAAAAGCCGTTGCCGTTGTACCCCGAGAAGATTGGTGTTGTTACCTCTCCGACGGGCGCTGCACTTCAGGATATTATTAATGTTATATCAAGACGTTATCCGAGCGGACAAATTATACTTGCACCGGTAAAGGTGCAGGGAGTTGATGCTGCACGGGAGGTTTCCGATGCAATTGATAGGTTCAGTGAACTTAACGCTTGCGATGTGCTCATCGTAGGAAGAGGCGGAGGGTCTATCGAAGATTTATGGGCTTTCAACGAAGAGATTGTTGCAAGATCTGTATTTAATTGTAAAATTCCCGTTATATCGGCAGTCGGACACGAAACGGATTTTACTATTTGTGATTTCGTGAGTGATATGAGGGCTCCCACACCTTCTGCAGCTGCCGAATTAGCTGTACCGGATTACAGAGAAGTATTATACTACGCTGACAAAACTCTTGATGGTATGGCTGCGATCGTTCATCAGCTTATCGGAGACTATGAATACAGACTTTTACACCAGAAGCAGAGACTCGAAAATAACAGCCCCCATAAGGTTTTACAGTTATACTCGCAATGTGTCGATGCTTGCAGTACAAGTATAAATGCAGCAATGTTTAAGAAGATCGATACATATTCAAATGTACTGTCGCTTTATGCTTTAAGTCTTGAAGGTGCGAGTCCGCTGAAAACCTTATCCAGGGGATATGCAATCGTTAAGGATGATATGGGCGCAACTGTAAAAAAAGCTGCAGACCTTAAACAAGGCTCGGATATTGATATAGTTTTTCATGATTGTACTGCCCGTTGTACTGTTAACGAAATAATTATGGATGAAACAACTGATTAATGCTTTGAAAGGATAAGATTATGGAAATGTATACACTCGATACCGCTATGCTTCGTCTCAAGGAAATATCCGAAGCTCTTGAAAGCGGTGAGAACGATCTTGAAATGTCTATGAAGCTTTACGAAGAAGGCGTAAAAATCGTCGCATTCTGCAATAAAACTCTTACTGATGCTAAAGAAAAAATCGCAGAGCTATCCGAACTTACAACTGAGGACAAAATAAATGAATAAGATGACTGTTAATGATTATCAGAAGCTTATAAATGATAATATTTATAAATATCTTCCCGTATGTAATTCAGAAAACAATATAGTCAGTGACGCTATGAAATATAGCCTTTCGATCGGCGGTAAACGTATCAGACCTATGCTTGTTCTTGAATTTTGCAGAGCTTGCGGCGGAGATATCACAAAGGCTATGCCCTTTGCGGTGGCACTAGAAATGATACACACCTATTCTCTTATACATGACGACCTTCCGTGTATGGATAATGACGATATGAGAAGAGGTATGCCTTCTTGCCATATAAAATTCGGTGAAGAATACGCTTTGCTTGCCGGTGACGGACTTCTTACTTCAGCCTTTGGAGTAATAGCCGAAAGCGATATCGCCGCTGAAAAGCCGGAGGTTGCTATTAAAGCTATTAGTGCATTGTCAAGACTCAGCGGTGTTTGTGGTATGATAGGTGGGCAGGAGATTGATCTTACTTATGAAAATAAAAATGCTCCGCTTGAAGTACTCGAAGTGCTTGACAGCCTTAAGACAGGCGCACTTATCAGATGTGCGGCTTACCTTGGTGTTATAAGTGCGTGCAACGATGAAAACTATATCAGAGCCGCTGATATCTATGCTAAAAATATCGGACATGCTTTCCAGATAGTTGACGATATTCTCGATGTGATCGGCGATGAGAAAGAACTCGGCAAACCTATCGGTAGTGATGCGCAATGTGGTAAGTCTACTTATGTTTCATTACTCGGACTTGAAAAGTCAAGAGAGTATGCTGAAGAGCTTACCAATGATGCCGTCGAAGCATTAGAAGTTTTCGGTAATGAATCCGGATTTCTCAAAGAACTTGCATACAATCTTATTAAACGTAATAAATAAGTTGGTGATTTTATGGAGTACAAGTTCCTTTCAAAAATCAATAGCCCTGAAGATATAAAGGCTTTGTCATTAAGTGAACTTGAAATTCTTTCAGATGAAATAAGATTCAAGCTTATTGATACCGTATCTAAAAATGGTGGACATCTTGCATCAAATTTAGGTGCTGTTGAGCTCACTATAGCACTTCATAAGGTTTTTGATTCACCGTACGACCAGATAGTTTTTGATGTCGGACATCAGTGCTATACTCATAAGCTTCTGACCGGCAGATACAAAAAGTTTGATACTCTTCGTACCAAAGACGGAATATCAGGTTTTTGCAGACCCGGTGAAAGCGAGCATGATATTTTTTATTCAGGACATAGCGGTACTTCTGTTTCAGCGGGTCTCGGCCTTGCTGAGGCAAAAATTCTCAATAATGATAACAGATATGTAATTTCTGTCATTGGAGACGGCTCATTTACGGGCGGTATGGTATATGAGGCACTTAATAACGGTGGCAGAGGGAAAGCAAGGCAGATTATTGTTCTTAACGATAACAAGATGTCGATTTCTGAGAATGTAGGATCCTTTGCTAAATATCTTGCTGTTATAAGAACCAAGCCTAGCTATATGTCATTTAAGGCTAACACTGAAAAAGTGCTCAGCAAAATTCCTATGGGTACCGGCATCGCACGTGAGCTTTATAATCTTAAAACAGATATTAAAAATAAATTATATTCTCAGAGTACCTTCTTTGAAGACCTCGGTTACAGATATGTCGGACCTATCGATGGTCATGATTTAGAACAGCTTTGCAGTGGTCTTAAGGCTGCGAAAAAAGTCGATGGTCCTGTGCTTTTGCATGTAATTACCACGAAGGGTAAGGGATACGAACATGCAGAGAAATCTCCGAGTGTTTTCCACGGAATATCAAAATTTGACATAGATACCGGTGAACCTATTTCTTCAGGTGGTTCTTTCTCTGATAAATTCGGTGAATATCTCTGTGAACACGCTGAAAAGGACAGTACTATATGTGCAATTACTGCCGCAATGAAAACAGGTACCGGACTTGAGGAATTCAGTAGTAAGCATCCTGAAAGATTTTTCGATGTCGGTATAGCTGAAGAGCACGCTATTACTTTTGCGGGAGGTCTTGCTAAAAACGGTATGAAGCCTATATATGCAGTTTATTCAACTTTTTTACAGAGATGCTACGATCAGATTGTGCACGATATATCACTGCAAAAGTTAAAAATGATTCTTGCTATAGACAGAGCCGGCTTTGTCGGTGAGGACGGAGAAACACATCACGGTATTTTTGATGTTGCTTTTTTGAGTACGATTCCGGATTTGAAAATATACTCACCGTGTTGCTACAGGTCTTTATGTGCGGATATTAATAACGCTCTTTATGCTGACGAGTATTCCGTAGCAATAAGATACCCGAGAGGTAAGCCTCACGAAAATGTTTCAAAACTCAGGTACGGATGTATAGAGATGTCCGAGTACGGTAACGAAGATAGTAATATTTCAGTGGTTACTTACGGAAGGCTTACTACACAGGCGATTATCGCTGTTGACGAGCTTGCACAAGAGGGAATTAACGTACATCTTATTTCGCTCAATCAGATTAAGCCTCTACCTGCAGTAGTTCTTGAGAAGCTTCTTACAAAGAATAAAATTTATTTCTTCGAAGAAGGTCAGAAAAATGGTTCGGTTGGCGAGATGGTAGCATTTGAGCTTCTTGTAAAAGGATATAAGGGTGAGTTTTCACTTACCGCTATCGAAAATAAATTTGTTGAACAGGCAACAGTAGAACAGTTGCTCAATATTTATAATCTTGATTCATCGTCGATGATAAAGAAAATCAGAGGAGAGTTTTAATTGGCTGATAAAATCAGGCTCGATGTACTTCTGCACGACAGAGGCTTTGTTGATAGTCGTGAAAAAGCAAAAAAGCTTATAAAAAACGGATCTGTTATGGTTAATGGCAAGGTTCAGAGTAAAGCGGGTACAACAGTATGTGAAACTGATGTTGTTGAACTTTGCGGTGAGCTTATGCCTTATGTCAGCCGTGGAGGATTTAAACTCGAAAAAGCGGTTGATGTGTTCGGTTTGAAGCTTGACGGCTACACTTGCATGGACATAGGCGCTTCTACCGGCGGATTTACCGATTGTATGCTTCAGAACGGAGCAGTAAAGGTTTTTGCTGTTGACGTCGGATCTGCACAGCTTTCTCATAAACTTCTTGCTGACAACAGAGTTATAAATATGGAACAGACGAATTTCAGGTATCTTACAAAAGATAATATTCCTGACGATATTAACTTTGCAAGTGTTGATGTTTCGTTTATTTCTCTTAAGCACATAATTCCGAACCTTTTCAATATGCTTGCAGATGGCGGAAGAGCAGTTTGTCTCATTAAGCCGCAATTTGAAGCGGGTAAAGAAAAACTCGGTAAAAACGGCATTGTGAAAGATATAACGGTACACAAGGATGTTGTTGCTGATATATACCGTTTTGCTGAAGAGACGGGTTTTTCGGTACAAGGACTTGATTTTTCACCTATAAAGGGGCCCAAGGGAAATATAGAATATCTTATTTATCTTCAAAGAGGGAGCGAAGGTTTACCTTTTGATAGCAAGAAAGTTGAAGAAATTGTTTTCAGATCACATAAAGAGCTTGACAGGAGTGAAGTCAGATGAAGGTAACGTTACAAGTTAATATGACAAGAGCTAATGCTTATAACGTTGCTGTTGATGTCTGTAATCATCTTGCGGAAATTGGCATAACCACCTTGATTGATAACGAGCTTTCGGAGGTATTTGAAGGCATCGAAGCAATTTTTCTTGATGCAGACAGTTGCATAAGAGAATGCGATATCGTTATCTCTATAGGTGGTGACGGTACTATTATACATTCTGCTCACGATGCCGTATCATACGATAAACCGGTACTTGGTATAAATGCAGGTAGGCTCGGGTTTCTTGCGGGGCTTGAAAAGAGTGAGCTTGATAAGCTTATATGCCTTAAAAGCGGTGAATTTGCCGTTGATAACAGAATGAGGCTTGAGGTTAGTCATTATGAGGGAGATGAGCTGATCAACACTTATACGTGTCTCAATGATGTTATAATCGGTCGCGGTGCATCACTGAGACTTTGTGAAATAGATGCAAGAAGCAATGGTAAGCTTTTATATAATTATCTTGCAGACGGTGTTATTGTAGCAACTCCGACCGGTTCAACGGCTTATTCTCTTTCTTCGGGAGGTCCTGTTGTTGACACCGAAATCGAAAGTCTTATACTTACACCTATCTGTAGCCATTCTTTGTTTTCTCGTTCAATTATATTCAAGCCCGAAACAGTGATAGAGTTCAGTGTTAAAAACTGTGATAACTGTTCTCCAATCTTTAGCTGTGACGGAGAAGACGGTATTGAAATAACAGAAAAAACAAGGATTCTTGTAACAAAAAGTGAGAAATATTCAAAAATCATCAGGATTAAATCAGATAGCTTTTCTGATATTCTTAACAGTAAGCTTATCGAAAGATATAATCATCAGCAAGGAGAATAAAAAAATGAAGAAGAACAGACACGAAGCAATTCTTAACCTTATCGAAAAAGAAGAGGTTGGAACCCAGGATGAATTACTTCAGAAGCTAAATGAGCTCGGATATAAAGTAACTCAGGCTACTGTATCAAGAGACATCAAGCAGCTTAAGCTTATAAAAACACCGGGGAAATCAGGTCAATACAGATACTCATGTGCTAACAATGATACTGAAGATCGTTCGGGAAAATATCATTCGATACTTACTCATTCGGTAATTTCTGTTGATTTTGCGGGAAATATTGCGGTTATAAAATGTTACTCGGGTATGGCTCAGGCGGCTTGCGCAGCTGTTGACAGTCTCAATCCTGAAAATGTAGTCGGTACTCTTGCGGGTGACGATACAATTTTTCTTCTCTGCAAAACAGAACAAAGTGCGTCAGAGCTTAAGGAATACATAGGAAGTATAATTAATAAATAAAGTAAAAAAGGAGGATGCTCTGTGCTGTCAGGGTTAAAAATTGAAAATATAGCGGTTATTGAGCATTCTGATATAAATTTTGACAGTGGTCTTAATATCCTCACGGGTGAGACGGGTGCAGGTAAATCTATAGTAATTGACGCAATAAATGCTGTGCTCGGTGAGCGTACATCGAAGGACATCATACGTACAGGGTGCGATAAAGCCCGCGTCACTGCGTGGTTCGATAAAATACCTGATTCACTGTACGATTTACTCACTCAGTACGATATCGATAGTAGTGACGGTGGTTTGATTATCAGCAGAATAATATCCTCAGACGGAAGAGGAAGCTGTAAGGTTAACGGTTATCCCGTCACAGTTACTATGCTCAGAGAAATAGGCAGAAACCTGATTTCCATATGCGGACAACATGATAGTCAGTTCCTTTTACAAAAGGACTGTCATCTCGGATTTATTGATACGATAGCAAATTCTGATGAATTGCTTGATGAATACAAATCTATATACAGTAAGACCAGAGCTATCAGAAAGCAGCTTAAAAGCTTGCTTAAAAACGAGGATGAAAAAGAGCGAAGGCTCGATATGCTTCAGTACCAGATTGAGGAAATCGAGCAGGCGGATATACATATCGGTGAAAAGGATGAGCTTTTACGTCAGAAGAATGCAATCCGAAACCTTGAAAAAATCTCAGGATGCATACATAAATGTGACGCTTTAATCAACGGAAACGATGAAGAAAGCGGTGCACTGAGCCTTTTACATAGTCTAAGCGCTTGTGTTTCTGAGCTTACAGGATACGATGATTCTTTTTCTGTTATTTCCGACGGCGTTAATGATATGATATATGCACTTTCGGATTACTCGTCTGAGATTAGCTCTCGCTTCGATGATTCCGAGTACGCTTATGCGGATATCAATGAAATTGAAGCAAGACTTGATCTCTTATACAGGCTTTCCAAAAAGTACGGAAGTACTGAAGAGGAGATACTTGAATATCTTGCTAAGGCTCAGGACGAGTATGGATCAATTTGTAACAGCGATGAGCTTGTTGAGGAGCTGAGCGAAGAGCTGCTCGAGCTTGAAGATGAACTGTTCAAAAAGGGCTGTTATCTTTCTGATGCAAGAAAAACTGCAGCAATTGACTTTGAAAATAAAATTAAAAGGGAACTTAATTATCTTGATATGCCTAATGCACAGTTTGTGGTTGATTTCAAGGATATTGCTGCATCTGAAAACGGTTTAGACGATGTTGAGTTTCTCTTTTCTGCAAACGCAGGTCAGGAACCGAAGTCGCTTCAAAAAATTGCATCAGGCGGTGAGCTCTCAAGAGTTATGCTCGCAATAAGAAGTGTACTAAGCGATACAGACACGACTACAACGGTTATTTTCGATGAAATCGATACCGGTGTAAGCGGTCGTGCAGCTCATAAAATCGCGTACAAAATGCATGAGCTTTCAAAGTTCAAGCAAGTACTTTGTGTTACTCATCTCGCACAGATTGCCGCTTATGCTGATAACCACTTGTATATCGAAAAGCATTTCAGTGACGAGAAAACTTACACAAATGTTTCGACACTCGGAGAAGACGATAGAGTCAGGGAAATCGCCCGTATTATCGGCGGCGAAGTTATTACGTCTAATACTCTTGAATCGGCAAAAGAAATGATAGAGTACGCTCAGAGTGGATCTTTTTAAAAATTAAGTAGTATAAAACTTGACTTTAAGTATATAAATAGGTAAAATACATTGGATATAAATGAAAGGAATGATTAACTATGAAAATATATGAGGAACTTATTGCAAGAGGCCTTATTGCTCAGGTTACAAACGAAGAAGAAATCAGAGAGATGATAAACAACGGTAAGGCTACATTCTATATCGGCTTTGACTGTACTGCTGACAGCCTTACAGCAGGTCATTTTATGGCTCTTACTCTTATGAAGAGACTTCAGATGGCTGGTAACAGACCTATTGCACTTATCGGTGGTGGTACAACAATGATCGGTGACCCTTCAGGTCGTACCGATATGCGTAAGATGCTCACAAAGGAAGACATCGACCATAACGCAGAATGCTTCAAGAGACAGATGGAGCGATTCATCGATTTCGGCGAAGGTAAGGCAATGATGGTTAATAATGCTGACTGGCTTCTTAACCTTAACTATGTTGAGCTTCTCCGCGACGTTGGTGCTTGCTTCAGCGTTAATAAAATGCTTTCAGCAGAGTGCTATAAGCAGAGAATGGAAAAGGGACTTTCCTTCCTTGAATTCAACTATATGATTATGCAGAGCTACGACTTTTACGAGCTCTTTAAGACATACGGCTGTAATATGCAGTTTGGCGGTGACGATCAGTGGAGCAACATGCTCGGTGGTACCGAGCTTATCCGTAAAAAGCTCGGTAAGGATGCTCACGCAATGACAATTACCCTCCTTACAGACTCACAGGGCAAAAAGATGGGTAAAACTGCAGGTAACGCAGTATGGCTTGATCCCAACAAGACATCACCCTTCGATTTCTATCAGTATTGGAGAAATGTTGGCGACGCTGATGTTCTCAAGTGCATTAAGATGCTTACATTCCTTCCTATTGAGGAAATCAATGCAATGGAAAGCTGGGAGGGAAGTCAGCTTAACAAAGCTAAGGAAATTCTTGCATTTGAGCTTACTAAGCTTGTTCATGGTGAAGAAGAAGCAAACAAGGCACAGGAAGGCGCAAGAGCTCTCTTCTCAGGTTCAGGTAACACTGAAAATATGCCTACAACTGTACTTTCTGCTGCTGATTTTACAGACGGCGCAATCAGCCTCATTGATATGATGCTTAAGGCTTCAATAATTAAGTCAAAAGGCGAAGGCAGAAGACTTATCGAGCAGGGCGGCGTTACAGTTGACGATGTAAAAGCTGGCGGCTTTGCAGATGTGGTTTCTGTTGACGCGTTCGCTAAGGGTCAGGTTATTGTAAAGAAGGGTAAGAAAGTCTTTGTTAAGTTTATCCTTGAATAAGAGAGAGGAGCTATATAATGAGTGAAACCGGTAAAAGTGTTAAATTTAATATCGGAGCGTTTCTTTGCTATGTTTTAAGTGTTGCTTTTTCTTGGGCATGCTACTTTGTATACGCTTATCTGCCTTCATCAGATAAGTTTACTAATTCACTTGAATACTCAGGTAAGGAAACTGTATATGCTTTCGGTAGTTCTTTTATCGCAGGAATATTCAGCGTGATTTTATTTGCAATAATGGCTTTTGCTTTCAGAAAATATTTCTACGAGCTTACTCTTTCAAGCGGAAAAACAGGTAAATTAAATATTAAAGAAGCAACAGCGGAATGGATTTGTCTTATATCTTCAGTGCTTGTTGTTGCAATACTTGTTGTAAATACAGTACTTTCATATCTGTATTTCAGCGAGTGTCTCAATATGCCGGGTGGATATCCCTTCCTCGCACCTACAGACAATACAATTTTTAAAACCTACGAATATGCAATTTTAGGCAACACTATTGCGCATACAGTTGTATTTGTTCTTGCTGTTGTTAAAATGTCAGGATTAAAACTCCCAAACAGTAAGGGCAAGCATTCTGAAACAGAGAATGAGTAATAACTCTAAGGGGTGACATTATGAATTTTAAAGATAAAAAGATTTATACCATTGCAACCGCACATCTTGACACTGTGTGGAACTGGGATTTTGAGCATGTAATCAATGTATGCCTCAAGGAGACTCTCGATCAGAACTTCGCTTTATTTGAGAAGTATCCTGATTACCGGTTTAATTTTGAAGGCGCATACAGATACGAGCTTTTCGAGGAGTATTATCCTGAAAAGTTTGAGGAGTTAAGAAAGTACGTTGAGCAGGGCAAATGGAATGTCACCGGAAGTGCTTATGAAAACGGTGATGTAAACGTACCTTCTCCCGAAAGCCTTTTCAGAAATATGCTTTACGGCAATCTTTATTTCGAAAAGAAGTTCGGTAAGAGAAGTAACGATATTTTCCTTCCTGACTGCTTCGGTTTCGGCTGGGCTTTACCTGCTGTTGCTGAACATAGCGGTCTCAAAGGCTTTTCAACGCAGAAGCTTTCATGGGGTAGTGCTTATGGCTTGCCTTATGATATCGGTGTATGGTACGGCTCTAACGGTAAGAAAATATTTGCTTCACTTGACTCCAAGTCTTATTGTACAAAGTTTTCTGAGGTACGTACTAAGAAAGATCTCGTTGAAAAACTTAATAAAAACGTAAATGAGTACGATCTTCCCTGGACATTGTCATATCACGGTGTAGGTGATGTTGGCGGTGCTCCTAAAGAGGAGTCAGTAAAAACAGTCTGTGATGAAATTGCCACTAATGAAACATCAGATATTAAGGTTGTTTCAGCTACACCTACAGAATTTTTCGAAGATCTTGCAAAGCTTTCCGATGAGGAGGTTGCAAAGCTTCCCACCTGGAATAATGAGCTTGTAATGACAAATCACGGCGTAGGTTCATATATCTCACGTGCTTTCAGTAAGAGATACAACAGAAAGAACGAAGAACTTGCAGATATGGCTGAAAGGGCTTCTGTTGCTGCTATGACTCTTTGCGGCGCTGAGTATCCCAAGGATGAAATTGATAAGGGATGGAAGAGAACTATTGCACACACCTTCCACGACGATATTACAGGTACATCCGTTCAGAGAGTATATCAGCGTTCATGGAATGACCTTATTCTTAGTGCAAATCAGCTCTCAAACGCCTACGAAGGCTCAACTGCAGAGGTTATCAAAGCACTTGATACTTCTTGGGTTAAGGGTATTCCTGTTGTAATCTGCAACAGTATTGAACAGACCAGAATGGGTGCTGTTGATATAACTATCCCTTCAAATGGGTACGAATGTGTAAGAGTATTTGATAAGAGCGGTAAAGAGCTTCCTTGTCAGGTTAATAGCATTGATGATGATACAATGCACATTTCAATTTCAGCAATCGTACCTTCACTTGGCTATAAGGTTGTTGATGTTATTTTCAGCGATGTACCTTGCCAGCTTAGTTCAGGTATAAAAGTAGGCTCTAACGTAATTGAAAATTACAAGTACATTGTAACTGTAAATGAGAATGGTGATATTTCATCAATTATCGACAAAACTCTTGATAATCAGGAAATCCTTGATAAGCCTATCAGATTTGAGCTTAATAAATATAAGGGTGCAAAAGAGTATCCTGCTTGGGAACTTACATACAATGAAACCAAGGCTTATCCTTGGGAATTCGCTGAAAAGGGTATCTGTACTGTTGAACAGTCAGGTCCTGTAAGAGCAACTCTTAAAGTTGTTCAGAAGCTTAATAAATCAACCTTTACTTATTATGTCTCTCTTGAGGCTGGTTGTCCTTGGGTAAGTGTTTATAATGAGGTTGAGTGGCGCGAATTCAAGAGAATTCTCCATAACGGCTTCTCATTTACCTGTAAGAATCCCAATGCAACATACGACCTCGGTCTCGGCACAATTTCAAGAGGTGTTGCTAACAGTAAGCTTTACTCTGTAGTTGCGCAGAAGTGGGCTGATATCAGTAATGAAGATGAAAGCTTCGGTGTTTCAGTATTCAGCGACTCAAAGTACGGTTGGATTATGAAGGATGATCATACCCTTAGACTTACAATTGTACATTCACCCAAAAATTGGTTCAGAGATGATAGTGTTCAGGCTATGCTTGACTTCGGCCTCAACAGATACGGATATGCTATTTTCTCGCACAAGGGTAAGGTGAGTAAGGAAACTCAGCTTAATGCTCGCTTGTTTGAGCGTCCTTTTGCGGCGTTTATTTCAGATAAGCACGATGGTTGTCTCGGTGATAACTACTCGTTTGGTAACATCAGTGCTGATAATGTGATAGTAAGAGCCATCAAGAAGGCTGAAAAGTCTGACGAAATAATTGTAAGATTCAATGAAGGTGACAAGCGTAGAACTGAAAATGTTGAATTTACACTCGGTGCAGGTGTTGTAAGCGCCCGTGAAGTTAATGCTATGGAAGATGAAGTAGGACTTGCTGTTGTCGATAATGGTAAGCTTATTTTTAGCATCGATCCTTATGAGGTTAAAACTTTTGCGCTTACACTCACCAAAACAAAGGCCGGTAACAAGCAGGATACAGTACCTCTCGAACTTCCGTTTAATGCTGATATCGTTACCTTTAATCACAATAGGAATGCAGCTGCTATTCCTACTCTTGATGTTTCTCTTCCCGGAGAGATATTCCCCAAGGAAATCAATTGTTGCGGTGTTAAATTCAAAACAGGCGATATCTGGGGTGAAGGTAATAACTCTCTCATCTGTGAAGGACAGAAGATTGATGTAAAGGCTAAGAAGGTATACATTGTTGCGGCAAGTATTTACGGTGACAAGGTTTATGATTTCAAGGTTGGCGATGAGCTTGTAAGGATTCCTGTACAGTCAATCAACGAGAGAATCGGTAAGTGGGATCTTTATGACCTCGCAGAAACCGCAAACATTAAAACTGATAAGCTTGCATGGGAGTGTACTCATACCCACTCAGTAATATATGACGTTGCCGCTCAGCAGCTCTACTTCTTTATGTACGAGTTCAACACAGCGAATGCTGATAGTATCACTTTCCCTGATGACAACGGACTTATAATTCTTGCAGCTGCACAGAGTGATGATGATTCTTTCGTTAAGCTTGCTACACCTCTGTACGACAGAATCAAGGAAAGACCCTTTGATTTCAAGATGTCCTTTAAAGAGAGACAGAGCTACAGAAAGCACAAGATTCTCGAAAAGAAAACACCTAACGTGACATAATTATTATGGAGAACCTGCATTTTATGTGCAGGTTCTTTTGAAGGAATGATATAATGATTAAATCAAACTGTCATACACATACAACTTACTGTGACGGAAATAACACAGTCAGAGAAATGATTGAAGCCGCAATTGAAAAAGGCTTTGTTACCCTTGGATTTTCAGGTCACGCTCCGATGGATTTTTTTAATGATTGGGCGATGACTGATGAAAAATTATCAAGCTATATAGATGAATTAAAAGCTTTAAAGACTGAGTACAAGGATAAAATAGATGTTTTATGCGGTATTGAGCTTGATGCAGATCACTCGGTCGATAATCTTTCTGTTTTTGATTATACAATCGGTTCTATGCATCAGTTCAGACGAGGTGATAAAGACTTTCCGATTGATTTGTCAGCTGAATCGTTAGAAAATACAGTAAATACTGAGTTCAAGGGTGATTGGATTGAAATGTGCAAGGCATACTTTGCGCGTCTCTCGGACTTTATATGTAAAGTCAAGCCTGATGTAGTCGGACATTTTGATCTTGTAACAAAATATAACCTCAATAACTGCTATTTTGACGAGACTAATGACGAATACCGTAAGGCGGCCCTTGAAGCCGTCGATAAAATAATCGCTTGCGGCGGAAATCCTATTTTTGAGGTTAATACCGGTGCGATGTACCGTGTTGGTAAGACTTCACCATATCCTGCACCGTTTATTATGGAACATCTTGAGAAAAACGATGTCAGAATAACAATTACGTCTGACTCTCACTGTACTGATTCTCTTGATTTTGCATTTGCAGAAGCAGAGGATTACTGCAGAAGCTTTGGTTTTACCCAAAAGTGCATTTTAACCTCTTCAGGAGTAAAAGAAATAGATTTGTAATAATCAGCCTTGCGAGGCTGATTATTTATATTGATTTTTATGTTCAGATGATATATAATATAATGATTAAATAAGAAACTTGGAGGCATTCCATGGACCTTAAAGAATTATGCTTTAAACTTTCAGATATATCCGCCACATCGGGCGATGAAACCGGCTTTTCGCACGAACTTATCAAGCTTTTAAATGAGTATATGCCCTGTAAGATTGACAATGTTGGAAATGTACTGGGCTCATCTGAAAAAGGTGATTTTCACATTCTGCTTGATGCTCATATAGATCAGGTTGGACTTGTTGTGCGAGGAATAGACAGTAAGGGATTTTTACTTGTTGATAAGATCGGCTCTTTAGATATAAGAGCGCTTACCGGTGCCGAAGTTATCGTACATGGCAAAGAAGATCTCTTTGGAGTTGTTTGTTCGGTACCGCCGCACCTTCAGTCGGGTGACAGCGGCGGTGAATTAAATCTCAAAAGCATGGCGATTGACATCGGGTTAAGCGCGGAGGAAGCAAAGAAGGCTGTATCGATTGGCGACAGAGTCACAATGCGCAACTTCTCAAATCAGCTTCTCAACAACTGCATAAGCGGTTCTGCTCTCGACAACAGAGCAGGTGTTGTAGCTATATTCGGCGCACTCGATATTTTAAAAGATAAGCTTCATAATGTTAAGCTTTCCGTACTTTTCTCCGTACAGGAGGAGGTTGGTTGCAGAGGGGCAGGTTGTGGGGCATTCGCTCTTATGCCTGACTGTGCAATTGTTGTAGATGTCGGATTCGGAGATGACGTGTACACAGATAAATCTCAGACTATATCGCTTGGAGGTGGCCCTTCAATTGGTATTGCTCCTATACTCAGCAAGGCGTTATCCGATGAGCTTGTAAGTATTGCAAAGAATGAAGATATACCTTATCAGCATGATGTTATGAGCAGAACAACAGGTACAAACGCAGATACGATTACTGTTGTCGGTTCGGGTGTGCCTACTTTGCTTCTGTCAGTACCTCTCAGGTATATGCACACCGCAAACGAAGTTGTAAATATTGACGATATTGAAAACACATCAAAGCTTATTGCTGAATTCGTTTTAAAGAAGGAGGCTGAGTTAAATGCTTGAGTATTTAAAGGATTTGTGTCTGATCGACGGAACTTCAGGAAGAGAAGACAAGGTCAGAGAGTACATCATATCAAAAATAGAGGGTAAATGTGAATATAGCGTTGACCCTATCGGAAATATATTAGTGTATAAAAAGGGCAAAAAGACTCCTAAAAACAAGGTTATGATTTCCGCGCATATGGATGAGATTGCGCTGCTTATAACCTATATATGCGATAACGGCTGGCTCAGATTTACTAATGTCGGAGGTATTGACAGTAAGGTTATATCGGGACGTGCCGTAACAGTGGGCGATAAGAAAATTGCAGGTATAATCGGTAACAAGGCGGTACATCTTACCGAGGGTAAGGAATCTGTAACAGCACCTAAAATTGACAAGATGTATATTGACATCGGAGCAAAATCGGCTGAGGAAGCAAGAAAATATGTATCAATAGGTGATTGCGCTTACTTTAAATCCGATTATTTATCATTCGGAAAAGATAAAATCAAAGCGAAAGCTATAGATGACCGATTTGGTTGTGCTATAATGCTCAAGATGATAAATGAAGGTGTTGAATACGACACAAATTTTGTATTTCTTGTTCAGGAAGAAGTCGGATGCAGAGGTGCAGGACCTGCAGTTTTTTCAATCAGACCTGATTATGCTATTGTACTTGAAGCAACAACCGCATCTGATATTTCAGGCGTTGCTGATGAAGACTCTGTATGTACTGTCGGCAAAGGCGCTGTTGTATCCTTTATGGACAGAAGTACCGTATATAACAGAGTCTTATTTAAGAGAGCGTTTGAGCTTGCAGAAAATAAGTGTATAAGCATTCAGCCTAAAACTACAGTTGCGGGTGGTAATGATGCAGGAACAATCCACAAGGCTTGTGAAGGTGTACGCACAATAGCAATATCACTTCCTTGCAGATATATACACTCATCAACATCTGTTGCAGATACAAATGATATGATGTCTTGCTATGAACTTGCTAAAGTTCTTTCTGAGGATTTTGCCAATGCTGAGAATTCTTGATAATAACGACATTGACTCTGTTAAGAATTTATCTGCAGGCAGTTTACTCGGTACAAGAATACTATGCTACGCACTTTGCTATGGTTTTGATAAGTCATTTGTAGATTTCTGGGCAAGTGAAAATGTAGTTATAGCGAGATTTGAAAATACGTTTACGATTAAAGCTTTTCCTGATGCGGACTTTGATGAATTACGTGAGTTTATAGATATCATAGGTGCAACAGAGATTGTCACGGATAAGTATACTGCAGAAGCACTTGGAATTGCCGACTTCATAGTGAAAAGTGGATATAGGTATGTTGGTGAGACTTGTGTATACGATAATGTATCCGCTGTAAATGAAGATCTTATGTTTCAGTTGTACAGTATTATAAGCGAGGCTATACCCGATTCCTTCGGTAATGACAGAGATTCATATCTCAGCTTCCTTTCGGATTATATGTACAGAAAGAGAAGAGGATACTCAAGAGCGTACGGTGTATTTGTCGATGATAAGCTTGTTTCAACTGCAATAACCTCGGCTGAAACCGATGATTCAGCTATTATCAGCGGTGTTGCCTGTGATGAAGAGTACAGAAAATTCGGATATGGTAAAAAGACTGTACTTACGTCCGCTTCACTGCTTAATAAAGAAAATAAAAATGTTTATGTAATTGCACTTAACGATTCCGCTAAAGGCTTCTATGAGCATATCGGATATGAGAAGTGTGAAGAAATTGCATATATATCGAAAAAGGTGTAAAAATGTTTAAATTTGACGAAAGAATAGAAAACATCGCAAAAGAAGCTCTTGAAATTGCTTCTGAAGAATTCAAATATATTGATACAGTTACGGAATACAATCAACAGAAAATGCTCGCAGCATTTATTGATAACTATGTTTCCGAAACTATGTTTGCCGAGAGTACGGGTTATGGCTATAACGACAGAGGCAGAGAGGTAATCGATAAGGTGTTCGCTCAGGCTGTCGGCGCTGAGGATGCACTTGTAAGACACAATTTTACTTGTGGAACTCATACTCTTACAGTTGCTCTTTTCGGTGTACTCAGACCAGGCGATGTTATGCTCAGCGTTTCAGGCAGACCTTATGATACAATCCTCCCTGTAATCGGAGTAGGCTCAACGGAAAACGAAAATATGGGCTCACTCAGAAACTACGGCGTAAAGTACGATGAAGTACAGCTTGATGAAAACGGAAGACTTGATTATGCGGCAATCGAGGAGCGTCTCAAGTCTGGTCCCGTAAAAATGGTATATATTCAGCGTTCAAGAGGCTACAGTCTCAGACCGACTATTGCTGTAGCTGAGATTAAACAGGTTGTTGATATCGTTAAGAAGTTCCCTGGTACTATGGTTATGGTTGATAACTGCTACGGAGAATGGACCGAAAAAATCGAGCCTACAGAGGTTGGTGCTGATCTTATTGCTGGCTCACTTATTAAAAATCCCGGTGGCGGAATTGCAAAAACCGGCGGATATATTGCGGGTAAGCATGAATTCGTTGAACTTTGCGCATACAGAATGACAACTCCAGGACTCGGCAGAGAGGTCGGAGCAACACTTGGACAGAGCAGAGAACTTTATATGGGTATCTTCAACGGTCCTCACGTTGTTGGCGAAGCACTTAAAACTGCCGTTTTCACTGCGGCTGTTATGAAACTTCTCGGTTTTGATTCGACACCTGAAATTCATGAAACAAGACACGATATAATTGAAGCTGTCAAGCTTGGCAGAGAGGATTTACTCGTAGCGTTCTGTCAGGGCCTTCAGAAGGGAGCTCCCGTTGACTCGTTCGTTACTCCCGAGCCTTGGGATATGCCCGGTTATGATAATAAGGTAATTATGTCTGCGGGTGCTTTTACACTCGGATCTTCAATTGAGCTTTCAGCAGACGCACCTCTTCGTGAGCCTTATGCGGTTTGGCTTCAGGGTGGTCTTAATTTCCACAGTAGTAAAATTGCAGTTATGTTTGCTGCTCAGGAAGTTTTAAAAGTACTTGATAAAGAGGCTTGATATGGGAAACTTCAAAGGTTTTGAACCTGATATTTTTACCTTACTTGAACTTAATAAATTCAATGATAGTAAGGATTTTTATGAGTCCGTTAAGGATGAAATAAAGAAAAAAGCTATAGAGCCGATGAGATATCTTGCATCGGATTTATCTGAAGAACTGTACAAAATCGACGATAAAATGAATCTTATTCCATCAAAGATGGTTTCAAGAATCAGAAGAGATACAAGATTTTCCAAAAACAAGGATTTATACCGCTCCAACGTTTGGTGTATGTTTATGAGAGACAAGCATCAGTGGATGTATCAGCCTTGTATGTGGTTTGAATATTTTCCCGACTCGTATGGGTATGGAGTAGGTATGTTCAGAACAGACGCTGATTATCTGCAGTGCTTCAGAGAGTACCTTACAGAGCATCAGCAGGAATTTTCCGAGGCAATAAGGCTCATTGAGGTTACAGGTGCAACGTGTAATATTGAGTCCTATAAAAAAGAAAAGCCCGGTACTGAAAACATCTCACCTGAGCTCAGAAAATTTTATAACTGTAAAAATATATGGTTTGTTCATTACTCAAACGATATGAAAGTACTTGTTGACGGCTCAGTAAAAACCGAACTGATTTATGCTTTAAGAGCTTTTACTCCGTTTTATAGATTTCTTCTTAATGTTACCGAAAAAATGTATGAAAAAGGTGATTATAATGAGTGAAAATAAGTATTTATACCTCAAGAGCGGTACCGATATCAGAGGTACTGCAGTGGAAGGCGTGCCCGGTGAAGAGGTAGAGCTTACAGATGAAGCAGTTTTTGATCTCACTGTCGGGTTTTGCAAATGGCTTAAAGAAAACGGATATAATAAAAATAATAAAATTGCAGTAGGGCACGATTCAAGAATTTCCGCTGAACGAATAAAAAACTGTATTTTTAAAGCTCTTTCACAGTTTGATTATGAGATCTATGACTGCTCTTATGCATCTACACCTGCAATGTTTATGTCTACTGTAGATATGGATTTCGTTGCTTCTGTTCAGATAACTGCAAGTCATCATCCGTACAATAAAAACGGACTCAAGTTCTTCACTGTTAACGGCGGATTAGACGGTAAGGATATAGTCAGAATAACAGAGCTTGCAGTTGAAGGCTTTGATATTAAAGATAAAGCGCCAAACGTTGTACCTTGCGATTATATGACTCAGTACGCAAAAAGACTCAGAGATATGATTTGCCGTGAGGTTAACGCTGATGATTATGATAAGCCTTTAAAGAATTACAGGATTGTAGTTGATGCGGGTAATGGTGTCGGCGGATTTTACGCAACTGATGTACTCGAGCCCCTCGGCGCGGATATTAAGGGAAGCAGATACCTTGATAAAGACGGTATGTTCCCGAATCACGCACCAAATCCTGAAAACAAAGAAGCGATGAAAGCAATATGTGAGGCTACCGTCAGCAGCAACGCTGACCTCGGTATTATATTTGATACTGACGTTGACCGCGCCGGTTGCGTTGATGAAAACGGAAAAGAAATCAACAGAAACCGTCTTGTAGCTTTAGCCACACTTATAGCTCTTGAAAATAATGAAGGAGGTACTGTTGTTACTGACAGTGTAACCTCTACGGGGCTTACTGATTTTATAAACAACACTCTCGGTGGTGTTCATTACAGATTCAAGCGCGGATATAAGAATGTAATCAATGAGCAGATTCGTCTTCAGAGTGAAGGTGTTAACTGTCCTCTTGCTATTGAAACCTCAGGACATGCCGCTTTCAGAGAGAATTACTATCTCGACGACGGAGC
Organism: Clostridia bacterium; assembly: GCA_017555765.1. Lineage (GTDB taxonomy): Bacteria > Bacillota > Clostridia > Oscillospirales > Acutalibacteraceae > UBA6857. The sequence continues at coordinate 49,778 of JAFZFT010000092.1, forward strand.
TTATCTTATTACAAAGATTATTATTAAGATGGCTCAGCTCGGCAAATCCGGCAAAAAGATTAATTCTCTTATTGAGAATCTTATAGATCCTGCTGAAGAGCAGGAGTTCCGCTTTAAAATCAACGAAAAGGATTTCAGAAGCTATGGTCTTAATGTTATAGATGAGCTTGAGAAATTTGCATCTGAACAGGATGGATGGAGAATAGCCGACGATAACCGTGAGGGTATCAGAATTTATTTTGATGGCGCTGATGAAAAGGGTTGGCTTTTACTCAGACTGAGTGTGCATGATCCAATAATGCCTTTAAACATCGAAAGTGATGTTGTTGGCGGAGTCAGGACAATAGCAGATAAATTTATTGGTTTTATTAAGCGTTATGAAAAACTTGATATTACTTCAATTTTAAAATATTAATTGCTGATAAGGAGGGGACATATGCGGAAATATTTTACGGCGTTTATTGCTTTTGCACTTTTAGCTGTTGTTTTAACTGCTATCTGTCTTGTTAATTTTAAGCCGATTGATGCGCTTATGAAGCCTCCTATGTCAGGTGGAGAAAATCATAAGATTCAGGTGGCTTTTGAAGAGTCGCTCGATGAAAGCTACAAACTGCGAGTGCCGTTGAGCGGTACTTACCGTTCTGCTTATATTTCCGAAGACCTCAATAATGACGGTCAGGAGGAGATTATCGTACTTTATTCCACAGAGGATGAAGTGGATATAGTTAAAATATCCTTTATGATGAAAATCAATAACAAGTGGACTGTTGTATCTAAGCTTGAAAGTAATTACAGTGAAGTTCATCAGGTAAAATTTGCAGATATTGACGGTAATGGTGTAATGGAAATGCTTGTAGGTTGGACTGTTTACCGCAACGACCTTTCAAGATATCTGAATGTTTATAGTATCCCCGTTGAAGGTAGCGGTACATTTAAGAGCTTATACAGTACACCTTATCTTGTATTCGATACAGTTGATATTGATTCTGACGGAATATCCGATATTGCGACTTTTGAATCCGCTGACGATGGAATTAATCTTTCATGTAATATGTTCAGTGACGGAGCTGTTACTAAAAAAGCTGCAATTGCCCTAGATGCTTCTGTGTACAGTATAAACACCTTATCTTATGATAATGGAGCTGAAGATGAAGGTTTAAGGATGTACGTTGATTCATATAAAATTGACTCAGGAATGATAACTGAATGCATATGCTGGGATAAAACCGAGGAGCGATTCATTAAAGTAAAATCCAATGGTGTGAGCGTGCTTTCTTCCAGACTCACAGGTGTAGCCTGTCAGGATATTGATAACGATGGTAATATTGAAATACCGATTGAAATACCACTGAAAGACAGTACACTCATCAGTGGCGCAGGTGCAAGTGCGACAGGTACACAGAATTTAATTAAGTGGGTAAAGCTTGACAATAACGGATTCAGCACCGTTACTCATCAACTTATTTATAATAACAATGACTTTGGTATAACTTTTAACGAAAAATGGCTTAAATATGTTACTGTTATAAATAACTACACAAACAACTCCATAAGATTTTATTCAACGAAGGATGACGATCAGACTTTATTATTTGAATTAAGGTATACTTCTACTCAGTTAGAGGAAGATGCACTGTCAAATAAATTTAAGTTTTTGACCGAAACAAACAAAGGTAAGCTCTTTTACACAATATACAATGCCGATATTGATTTAAGTATAAATAAAATTTACTTAGAAAACACAATTGTTTTATACGGGGTGTGAGAATATGAGGACAATTTTAGTAGCTGAGGATGAAAGCTCGATAAGAGACTTTATTGTTATTAATCTTAAAATTGCAGGTTTTGAAGTTATTGAAGCTTCTAACGGCTCAGAAGCTGTGGAGATGTACGATAACAATTCGGAGCAGATTGATATAGCTTTACTTGATATAATGATGCCCGGATTATCCGGTCACGATGTTTGTAAGCATATCAGAGAAAACAATGCAAACGTCGGTATTGTTTTCCTTACTGCTAAAACTCAGGAGCAGGATATTATCGGAGGCTTCCGCTACGGCGCAGACGATTATGTTACTAAGCCATTTTCACCTTCTGAGCTTGTTGCACGTCTTGAGACACTGTACAGACGTGTTGAGTACAGTAAGAATCTGATTAAATCTACACCGAGTGATAAAATTACCCTTGGTGATTTTGAACTTGATCTCAAAAAGCATTGTATTTCCAACAAGGGAGAGGTTATAGAACTCACACAGATAGAATTTCAGATTCTTGAGTGCTTCTTTAACGAACCCGGGAAATCTATTGACAGAAAGTACATACTTAACAAGGTGTGGGGCGACCCGTACTACGGTGACGACAAGGTTGTCGATGTAAATATAAGAAGATTAAGGCTCAAGCTCGAGGAAAATCCTTCTAATCCAAGACATCTGATAACAATCTGGGGACAGGGCTACTGCTGGAAAGAATAAAATATTAGAATGGGAGGTGCTGTATGAGAAAATCAATAAAGAAAAGATGGGCTAAAAATATTTTATTGAGTATGATTATAGTGCTTCTCGTTTGCTCGGCAATAATTCTGTTTTCCATATATAACAGATATCAGAATCACGCTGAACAGACAATCAGAGCAAGAATAACTAAATCGGTTGACACTTATTTTATGCCGTACAGTAATGCAGATGATGAAGAGTTTGCTTTAATTGCTGCCGATTTTGTTGACAGCTTTCTCTATAAAGATATGATGGAAGTATGGGTGCTCGACAAGAATGGTAATATGATAGCATCTTCAAGCGGATTCAGTGAGGAAAATAAGCGTGATTATGATGACTTTTCAGAAGCAACCTATTCTGATAGCCGGATAGGGTCATCTCTTACCAGACTTGAATCCGGTGAACATATAACTGCGGTTTCCTATATTCTGCGCGATGAAACAGGAGAGATATACGGAGCATTGAGATATATGATATCTATGCAGGATGCGGATAATCAGTTTATGCTCATTACAATACTTGTAGTTGTTATTTTTATTCTTGTTGTGTTGGTTTTTGCAATGTCAGGTGTTTACTTCATTTCATCCATTGTTAATCCTTTGCAGAGGATTAACAATACTACCAAGGAAATAGCGAAAGGCAATTTTAAAGTACGAATTGAATCTGTAAACGATGATGAAATCGGTGAATTGGCTTCATCAATAAACGATATGGCTCATCAACTCAGCGAAATAGATGAAATGAAAAATGATTTTATCTCAACGGTTTCTCATGAAATAAGAACGCCGTTAACCGCCATCAAAGGCTGGAGTGAGACTATTAAAAGTGTAGAAAACGATGCTGAATTAAGAGAAAAAGGGCTGAACATAATTATAGATGAGACAACACGTCTCTCTGTTATGGTTGAAGAGCTTCTTAATTTCTCTCGAATTCAAAGCGGAAAATTTACTGCGAACAAAGAGAAAATCAATCTCAATCTTATAGTTGAACAAGCTTTTGATATTTATAATCAGAAATGCATTGGTGAAGATGTAACTCTCAGTTCAAATCACACTAACAGAAATATCCTGGTTTATGCTGATAAGGATAAAATACTTCAGGTACTTATAAATGTTCTGGATAATGCACTTAAGTACAATCGCAAGGGTGGAAAAATTGAGATTGCCATTGAAAAATATAAAAAGTACGGTAAAGTTACAGTTTCGGATACCGGTTGCGGAATCGATAAAGAAGATCTTAAACATGTAAAGGACAAGTTTTACAAAGCAAATAATACTGTCAGAGGTACAGGCATCGGTCTGGCAGTTGTAGATGAGATTATAAATATGCACAACGGTATTTTTAATATCAAAAGTGAAAAAGACAAGGGTACGGTTGTAGAAATATTCCTTCCCTTATATAAAAAGGAGTCAGAACATGAACAAAAATAAAGAAACTGCTTGCAAGCTTTCTATAGGCGGACAGGCACTTATTGAAGGTATTATGATGCAAGGACCGAACGGTGCGGCAATTTCCGTCAGATGTCCCGATGGTACTATTGACACAGAAAAAATCAAGGTTAAACATATTAAAGATAAAATCAAATTTCTTGGATGGCCTTTCATAAGAGGTGTTGTAAATTATATCGAATCAATGGTTTTCGGATATAAATGCCTTATGATTTCTGCGGATAAATCAGGTCTTGAGGATGTTGATGTCAATGATGAGAATGCTTCAAAGCTTGATAAATGGCTCGGTGAGCATCTCAACAAGAAGGTTATGGGTGTTATTACCGGAATTGCATCGATAATTGGTGTACTTCTTGCGTTTTTGCTCTTTTTCTACCTTCCTACCGCAGCGGTTAATTTCCTCAATAAGCTCTGTGACGGTGCAATTACAAATTACCGTGCTATCTTCGAAGGTATCATAAGGATGTCAATATTTGTTATTTATATTGCTCTTGTTTCACTTATGAAGGACATTAGACGTACTTTTATGTACCACGGCGCAGAGCATAAGACAATATTCTGCTATGAAAACGGACTCGAGCTTACAGTTGATAACGTAAAAAAGCAATCCCGTTTCCATCCAAGATGCGGTACAAGTTTTATATTCGTTATAATCATTATCAGTGTAATTATTTCATCTGTAATTTCTGTTACAACTACTCTCCATTCAAATAACCTTCTTTGGATGGGTGTAAAGCTTCTAATTTTACCGCTTGTTACAGGTTGTAGCTATGAGTTTATTAAGTACGCGGGAAGACATAACAATATTTTTGTAAAAGTGCTTGCCGCCCCCGGACTGTGGATGCAGAGACTTACAACTAAAGAGCCTGATGACGAAATGATCGAGGTAGCAATCGCCGCTTTCAAGGCAGTGCTTCCTGATGAAGAAAAGGATAAGGAAAAGGCTGAAGATGAAGCTTAATACAATTTACAGTGAAATAACCACCCGTTTTGAAGAGGTTTGTGAAAATCCCTCTTTTGAAGCGAAGGAACTGATTAAGCATATATGCTCTCTTAACGAAACTGAGTTTCTTCTCGGTAGGAATAACGAAATATCCGTCGACGTAACAGATAAAATATTAAGTCTTACTGAAAAGCGTCTTATAGGTATACCCTTGCAGTACATTATCGGTGAGTGGGATTTTATGGGACGAATCTTTAAGGTAGGTGAGGGCGTTCTTATCCCGAGGCCTGAAACTGAAATACTTTGTCAGTACGTTGTTGATATGCTTAAGGGTAAGTTGTCGCCTTGTGTGTACGATTTATGCTCGGGCAGCGGTTGTATTGCAATTTCAATTAAACTTGATACTCCAGATGCTGATGTATACGCTGTAGAAAAAAGCAAGGATGCATATTTTTATCTCGACACAAATAATAAGTCGCTTTGTTCCGGATCGGCAGTTACGCTGATAAATGGTGATATTTTCAATGTTGATGAATTCAAGACACTTCCCAAAGCGGATGTTATTGTAAGCAATCCGCCTTATATCAACAGTGATGAGATTTCAGGATTACAAAAAGAAGTTCAGCATGAGCCTGTAATGGCGCTTGACGGTGGTAGTGACGGACTTGACTTTTACCGATTAATAATTACTGAGTGGAAATGTCTTCTCAAGGATGATGGCATTTTTGCTTTTGAGTGCGGAGAAAATCAAGCTGATGCAATAAGCGATATACTTAAAATCAACGGATTTGACAGTTTGGTTATAAAAGATTATAATGATATTGACAGAATAGTAATCGGAAGGAGATAATAATGGGAGTATTATCTAAAATTTTAAATAACGGCTTTAACACTGATACTTTGCTTGCAATATTTGCATCTTTGTTTGTTATATTCTGTGTATTGCCTGTCCACGAGTATGCTCATGCAATCACAGCTTATAAGCTTGGGGATAAAACAGCTAAATTTAAAGGTCGACTTACAATGAATCCGCTTGCGCATATTGATCCTATCGGTGCGATTATGATTTTGCTTGTAGGCTTCGGCTATGCTAAGCCCGTACCTGTAAACATGAGAAATTTTCCTCGCAATAAGAGAAAAATATATATGGGTATAACTGCATTAGCGGGTCCTCTGTCCAATATTCTTATGGCTTTTATAATGACAATATGTTATTGTCTGTTCTTCAAGCTGTATATGGAAAGTTTCAGCTCTATGTATTATAATCTTTGCGTATTTTTCAGTTATGCTTCGATTATAAACATTTCACTTGCAGTATTTAATCTTATTCCCATTCCGCCTCTTGACGGCTCAAGAATTATGAATGCAGTACTTCCTGATAAGTATTACTATAAAATAATGCAATATGAGCGTTACATTATGATTGCGTTATTCGTACTTATATATATCGGAATTCTCGACAAGCCGTTAAGTATTGCTGTTAGTGCGGTTAGTGACGGATTAATAAAAATAGCATCAGCTATTGTAGGCGTCTGATTATTATTTTGATTTCGGTGAATTATGGAAAAAATACAGTACAAGCTGGATGTATTTGAAGGACCACTGGATCTTCTCTTGCATCTTATAAGTAAACACAAATTAAATATAAATGATATACCGATTTTTGAGCTTGTAGAGCAGTATGTTGATTATGTGCGTCAGATGGAAGAAGCCGACATGGAAATCGCGAGTGATTTTCTTGAAATGGCCGCCCGTCTTGTTTACATTAAGTCAGTGTCACTGTTGCCTGTATATGAAGAAGCAGAACAGCTCAAGAAGGAGTTGACGGGTGAGCTTCTTGAATATCAGGATTGCAAGAAAATGGCAGCCAAAATTGCTGAGACTGCTGACGGATTCGACTTTTTCTATCGCAGCACAATGAAAATTGAAGCTGATAAAAAGTATGAGCGTCTACACGAAAGCAACGAGCTTGTCGGATACTATCTTGAGGCTGTCGGCAGAGGCAAAAGAAAGCTTCCGCCGCCTATTGAAGCGTTTACGGCTATTGTTACTAAGAAAATCGTTTCTGTTGCGTCACGGTTAGGCGGTATCTTCTCAAAACTTAAAAGAAAATCTATTAATAGATTAGGTGATTTCTTTGAGGATACATCGTCAAAATCAGAAATGGTTGCAACCTTTCTTGCTATACTTGAGTTGATTAAAGCAAGAAAAATCACCGTTGACGGAGAGGGAGAAAACTCTCTTGTTCAAAAATCCGGGGATATAGAAAATATCGACGAATTTACACTTAGTGCGGAAGGGGATAACTATGGTGAATGATGCAGAATTAATCGCTACACTTGAGGCTGTACTTTTTGCGGTGGGAGAGCCGATTGAACTAAATAGATTATCCCAGGGTTTACAGGTAAGTCAGGAAATTATTGAAAATGCATTACATATTCTGAAAGAAAAATATAATTGTGAAGAGTCGGGATTATGTCTTTTGAAGCTAGATGACAAATATCAGCTCTGTACCAAAAAGATTTTCGCTGACAGTATAAGACGTGTAATCGAGATAAAAAAGAATGCGCCCTTGTCACAGGCAGCTTTTGAAGTGCTGGCAATCATCGCTTACAATCAACCTGTAACAAAAGCTTTTATTGAGCAGATACGCGGTGTAGACTGTAGTGCGGTTGTAACTAACCTTTGTCAGAAATGTCTCATTGAGGAAAAGGGGAGACTTGATCTTCCGGGAAGACCTTTAATTTACGGTACTACTCCTGAATTTTTAAGGTGTTTCAACCTCTCTTCTCTTGATGACCTTCCAGAATTGCCCGAAAAAGAAAAAAATGAAGAAAAGACTGAAAATATAGAAGAAGATTTGGATTTACTAGTTGACGAAAACGAAATTTTAGAGTAACATATAATGAGAAAGTTATAAGGTGGTGAAGGATTGAACGGTTTTCAGATTTTTTTATGCGTTATTGCCGGAATTATCGGTTTTTTCGTTCTGATTCTTTCAATACCTGTTCACGTATCAGTCGGATATGATGACAAAATCAGGTTATCAATCAGGTATTTGTTTATCAAACTAAACATCTTACCTGTTGGTGAGAAAAAGCCGAAGAAAGACAAACCGGCAAAAGAAAAACAACCAAAGCCTGAAGAACCTAAAAAAGAGCCTGAAGAAAAGAAAGAAAAGAAGTCGAATCCTATTCTGGAGATGGTTAAAGCAAACGGTCATGATGGTATGTTGCTTGTAATACAGAATCTCGGTAAGGTTATGGGTACATACGGCGGGAAGCTCTTTAAGAGCGTTGTTTTCGATGAAATAGTACTTCACATCTGTGTCGGTACCGGTGACTCAGCAGCAACTGCAATTAAGTACGGTAAAACCTGCCAGAAGGTGTATCCGATTTTTGGCTTTATATGCTCGAACAATCTTGTAAGGAGGTACGATATTGACGTACATCCGGATTTTCTTGCAAACAAAACCGAAAGTGAATTTTATATGGACTTCCACATTTGCATACGCAAGATTATAAATGCAAGCATAGGAATGCTCTTCAGATTAATATTTAAGGTTGTGCTTACGTTCCTCAAAGGTGCTAAGAAAAACAAACCCGCGGGACAGAGCAACTCCGATAATACTAAAAACGCAACTCAAACTGAAATGAAAGGATGATATACAATGGCAGAAAAATCAGCAGGTGCAATTCTTGCATCAACAATCGAAAAAATCCGTGAGCTTGTAGATACAAGCACAATCATCGGTGAACCTATCTATGCAGAGGGTGGCACTACAGTTATCCCTGTATCAAAGGTTACATACGGCTTTGCATCAGGCGGAGCTGATTTCCCCTCAAAGGGTACTAAAGAGCTTTTTGGCGGCGGCGGTGGAGCCGGTGTTACTATTACTCCCGTTGCTTTCCTTGTAATCAATGGCGGCGAGGTTACACTTAAGCACATTACTGCATATGATAATGCTGCTGAAAGAGTTGTTAACCTTGTACCTGAAATGTTTGATAAGGTTACAGATCTTATGAATAAGTCAAAGAAGGATGCTGCACCTGCAGTTACTGACACTCAGGCTTAATCTCACAAAGTAATAATTTTAATACAACCGCCTGCATATTATATATTGGCAGGTGGTTGCTTTGTTAATTAAAAAAGTATTTATCGTTGTACTGATTCTTGTGTTTTTGACTTTTTCCGTCGATTCTCTTGATGAAAATGATATCAGTGCACGATCTGCAGTTGTTATCGACGTAGAAACGGGTACAGTGCTTTATAATAAAAATATGTCTGATCAGCGTTCTATGGCAAGTACTACTAAAATTATGACCGCTATACTCGCAATAGAATCAGGCAGGCTCGGATGTACCGTCACTGCAGATAAGGATATTTCGAGTGAAGGTACATCGATTGGTATCGGAAAAGGGGATTGCTGTACACTTGAAACACTCGTGTGGGCGGTACTTCTTGAATCGGGTAACGATGCGGCTGTACTTATAGCTGAATATCTTGCAGGCACGGAATCGGATTTCGCTGTAATTATGAATTCTAAGGCGGCGGAAATCGGTATGGAAAACACTAATTTTGTAACCGCTTCAGGACTTGATGCTGATGAGCATTATTCAACGGCTTATGATATGGCTATACTGGCTTCGTATGCGATAAAAAATCCGATTTTCAGAAGAATATGCTCAAGTGAGCAGTATATAGCATCATACATTATACCTGAAACCACAGAAACATACACTAACCACAATAAGCTTCTTAAGATGTATGACGGCGTATTCGGAGTTAAAACCGGATTCACCAAGAAGAGCGGCAGATGTCTTGTAAGTGCCTGTGAAAGAAACGGTACAACACTTATAACGGTAACTCTTAATGCTCCCGATGATTGGAATGACCACATGAAGCTTTATGATTATTGCTTCGGATTATCTGATCAAAGTAATATTGATATTGCATTACCCGAGCGATTAAGAATTTACGGAGCTGAATGTGAATGGTTAGATATTACTTGCGATGATATATCGGTAAGTACTATAAACAATGACAGTGTTTCTTATTCGCTACTTCTTCCGCAATTTGCCTATGCACCAATCAGCGAAGGAGATTGCATTGGTAAGGTTATTTTGCTCGTTGACGGCAAAAAATACAAAGAAATAGCCTTAAAAGCGGATGTGGATATCGCGTCAGCTGAAGGCGATAGCGATTTGAATTACACATTAATTTACAAATTAAAAAATATTTTTAACTATAGAATGAAAGGATGAATTAAAATGACAGACGGTAAAGTCAGGCTTCAGAAATTCCTTGCAGAGAGCGGTGTAGCTTCTCGTAGAAAGAGTGAAGAGCTCATCGAATCAGGTAAAGTAAAGGTTAACGGACGCGTTGCATCTATTGGTGACAAGGTAAACCCTAAAAAGGATACAGTTACTGTTAATAGTAAAAAAATCATTAAGCAGAAGGAAAATACTTATATTGTACTCCATAAGCCTCGCGGTTTCATCACCACAATGAGTGATGAAATGGACAGAAAATGTGTTGCCGAGCTTATAAAAGACGTCAAGGTAAGAGTGTTTCCTGTAGGCAGACTCGACAGAGACTCCGAAGGTATGCTTATTTTTACTAATGATGGTGAATTTGCAAATGCACTCACACATCCTACTAAACACGTACCTAAAACATACCGCGTCACTGTACGTCCTTCTATTACTGAAGATCAGCTTACAGCACTTACAGAGGGTATTATTATCGACGATAGAAAAACTGCACCCGCTGAAGTACACGTTGTAACTAAGGAAGAAAACAGAGTCGTTCTTGAAATCATTCTTTACGAGGGACGAAACAGACAGATCAGAAAGATGTGTGAAGAGGTTGGCCTTGAGGTTGCAAGATTAAAAAGAACAGCTATCGGTTCAATAAAGCTTGGTATGCTCAAGCAGGGCGCATGGCGTCATCTTACAGATGATGAAGTTAGAAAGCTTATGCTTGCAGCGGGTATGGAGCGAAAGAAGAAGTAATATGATTTATTTCAATCACACTAAAATTGACAACGACGGAAAGTATATTGAATTTGAAGCTCTTTGTGAAGATAAAGTACTTGGTAAATGTACACTTTTCCTCGGTGCAGATGCTGCTGAAATTACAGAAATAAGCTACGATGAGAGTAACGCTTATATTATCGACGGCATTATTAAGGCGGCTTTTAACTATGCAGCAAACAGAAACTATTATATGGGTATATGCAGTGCTAAAGGAGCAGATATGTATATATCTGCGATGAATTTCTGCAAAACTGATAAAGGATATTGTAACGATATACCATCAATACTTATGGGTAGCTGCAAAAGCTGTTCAAAATGATTATTTTATTTGACAAATAAATCAGAATTGTATATAATTAAAAGGATATAGATTACAGTAAAACTCTTGCGGTTTATACGGAGGTTTTAAATTATGATCAGAAGTATGACGGGCTTCGGAAGAGCTCAGGAAATTGTAGACGGAATGAGCATAACCGTTGAAATGAAAAGTGTTAATCACAGATATTTTGATTTTTCATCAAGAGTACCCAGAACATTCGGATTTCTTGATGAAAAGCTTAAATCTTATATTCAGACAGTTGTTTCACGAGGCAAAATGGAGTGCTTTGTTCAGATTGAAGAGCTCCGTGAAGAGGATTGCATTGTTTCGGTTAATCACTCTCTTGCTAAGGGATACATAAATGCTCTCAACGAGCTTTGTGAGACTTATGAGCTCAGAAATGATATGACAGTTTCATCTGTTGCAAGATATCACGAGATTTTCTCCGTACATAAGAACGAAGCTGATGAAGAGCGTATCTGGAATGCCGTTAAAAAGGTAACCGACAGTGCTCTTAAAAACTTTATTGCAATGCGCGAACGCGAAGGTGAAAAACTCAAGAAGGACGTACTTGAACGTTGTGAGCTCATCCTCTCAAATGTTGCTTTTATTGAGACACGTTCACCGCAGACTGTTTCGGAATACAATGCAAAGCTTATCGAACGTATGAGAAGTGTCCTTGAGGATGTCAACGTTGATGAGCAGCGTCTTCTCACAGAAGCTGCTATATATGCAGATAAGGTTGCAGTTGCTGAAGAAACAGTACGCTTAAGAAGCCATATCAGTCAGATGTACGAGTTTATGTCAAGTACTGAAGCTATAGGCAGAAAGATGGACTTCCTTGTACAGGAGTTCAACAGAGAAGCAAATACTATCGGTTCAAAGGCTCAGGATGTTGAAATAGCACGTAAGGTTATCGATATCAAGGCTGAGATTGAAAAAATCAGAGAACAGATTCAAAATATAGAATAACAAGGTGAATGTTGTGAAATTAATAAATATCGGCTTTGGTAATATGATCAATGCCAACAGACTTGTAGCAATAGTCAGCCATGATTCCGCGCCCATTAAGAGGATCATTCAGGAGTGCAAGGAAAGAGGTACACTTATTGACGCTACACAAGGCAGAAGAACAAGAGCTGTTATTATAATGGACAGTGACCATGTAATCCTTACATATCTTCAGTGCGAAACTGTAGCAAACAGACTCAACTCTGAGATTGATGATGAGATTGAGGAGGATTGTGAAAATGAATAAGGGAATACTTGTTGTTGTTTCCGCTCCTTCAGGATGCGGAAAGGATACAGTTGTTTCAGAGGTACTGAAAAGAATGCCCGGCAAATGCTTCCTTTCAGTTTCAATGACTACAAGAGCTATGCGCAAGGGTGAAACTGACGGCGTGGATTACTTCTTTGTTACAAAAGATGAATTCCGCAGACACATAGATGAAGGCGATATGCTCGAATACGCAGTGTACGGCGACAATATGTACGGTACACCTATCGGCCCTGTTAGAGATATGCTCGATAATGGTAAGACAGTTTTTCTTATCATCGAAGTTGAAGGCGGAGGGAATGTAAAAAAAGCCTTCCCCGAAGCAACAAAAATATTTATTATTCCGCCCTCAATGTCAGAGCTTGAAAGAAGACTCAGAGGACGCGGTACAGACAGTGAAGAGGCTATTCTCAAGAGACTTGAAATTGCGAAGAGTGAAATGCTCAGAGCTGAAGAGTATGATTTCATTGTCGAAAATGACAAACTTGAAAATGCAGTTGAGGATGTTATAACGATAGTTAATTCCCAACTCTTAAAAACAGATAAAATGAAAAATAAGATAAAAGAGGTAATTGAAAATGCTTAATCCCGATTTAAGAGATTTACTCAAGGACAACACAAGCCGCTACTCACTTGTAATTGCAGTAGCAAAGAGAGCAAGAGAAGTTTCAGAAAATCCTGTACTTTCAGAAAAGTGCGGTACAGAAAAGCCCGTGACTTACGCTCTTGACGAATTCCTTTCAGGAAAGCTTGATATTTGCGAGCCTGAAGAAATAAGAAATATCTGATTTGAGGAAGTGAAATGATATGGAGCATATTCTGGCTATGGTTGCTGTAGAAAATGTTGCATATCATTTTGACATTTTATACGGCTATCTCGTTCCGAAAGAATTGATTGACCGTGTAAAACCCGGTGTACGAGTACTTGTAAACTTCGGACGAGGAAAGCAGACATTAAGACAGGGGATTGTTTTTGAGTTGTCTTCACTTGAAAAAGCTGACGGATACAAGATGATTTCATCCGTTGTAGATGATGAAGATGCTTTGGTAAACGAGGAAATCTTATCAGTTGCTCGGTTTCTTAAGGACAGAACCTTCTGCACTTATTTTGAAGGCGTCAGAACACAAATACCGTCAGGTTTTTCTTTTAAAACTACTGTCAGGTATTTCGCACGTGCAGTCGAAGAAAATCTGTCGCTTCCTGATACTGAAGCTGAGGTTTACAACTTTATGCTCGGTTTACACGAACCGCAGACAGATACTTATATTTACAAATCACTTGGAATTTCTCCGGACACAGATGTTATTTCAAAGCTTGTAAAAAAACAGCTCGTAATTAAAATTACGGATGCTCATAAAAACATAGGTGAAGCAACAAACAAAAACGTACGGATTATTTGTGATGATGTTGACAGTGTTAAGCTTACTTCCAAGCAGAGAGAAGTAATAAATGTACTGAAAGATGTCGAAAATTGCACCTTAAAGGAGCTTTGCTATTTTACGGGTATAACACCGTCAGTAGTCAATACTCTCGCTAAAAAGGGTGTTGTTGAGATTTATGACAGTGTATACTACAGAATTCCTAATACAGTACTTGAAAACAGTAGCTTCAAGAAAGAAATTCAGCTTACAGAAGCCCAACACAAAGCTTTTAATGAAATAACCGATAAGCTGGGCTCGGGCGGAGTTTCATTACTGTACGGAATTACAGGTAGTGGTAAAACATCTGTTTTTCTTGCTCTTATTGATGAAGTTATCCGCACAGGTAAGCAGGTTATCGTTATGGTGCCCGAAATATCGCTTACACCTCAGATGATGGCGATATTTAAAGGCAGATACGGTGATGAGATTGCAATTTTTCATAGTGCGCTTTCTGCAGGTGAGCGAAGAGACGAGTACAAAAGAGTGAAAAACGGATTAGTAAAAATCGCCGTCGGCACAAGATCGGCAGTTTTTGCTCCCTTCACAAACCTCGGACTTATAGTAATTGATGAAGAGCAGGAGCATACTTACAAATCCGAATCTTCACCTAAATATCATACTGTTGACGTTGCAAAATTCAGAGCTTCAAAAAACAAAGCTCTCGTGCTTCTTGCATCCGCAACTCCATCGGTCAACAGTTTTTCACACGCTAAAAACGGCAGATATTCGCTCCATACCCTTTCTGAAAGATACGGTAGCGCAGTTTTACCTGATGTTATAACTATTGACATGAAAGAAGAAAGAAAAGCGGGTAACAGATATAATATAAGCTCTGCTTTGCTTGAAATGCTCGAGAATAATCTGAACGATAAAAAGCAATCCGTACTGCTTATTAACCGAAGAGGGTATAATACATTCGTAGCCTGTGACAGCTGCGGTCACGTGGCAGACTGTCCTAGTTGCAGTATATCTCTCACATATCACCACGCAAATAACCGCCTTATGTGTCATTATTGCGGATATTCAAAGCCTTTCACAAAGAAATGCAATGAATGCGGCAAGGAAGATATGCGTTACTCAGGCTATGGTACTCAGAAAATTGAAGAGGAAATCGCTGAATTATTACCGGAGGCTCGTGTATTACGAATGGATACAGATACAACGTCATCAAGATTTGCATTTGAAAAGGGTCTTGTCGATTTTGGCAATGGTGAGTACGATATAATGCTTGGTACTCAGATGGTTGCCAAAGGACTTAATTTTGAAAATGTAACAGTTGTAGGTGTTATAAATGCAGACCAACAGCTTAATAACGACGATTTCAGAAGCGAGGAAAGAACCTTCGACCTTATTACTCAGGTTGTGGGGCGTTCGGGTAGAGGTGCTTATAAGGGTACAGCTGTAATTCAGACGATTACACCTGAAAATCATATTATTCAGCTTGCTCAGCAGCAGGATTTTGAAAGCTTTTATAATAACGAAATCATTATACGAAAAGCTTTGGTTTATCCGCCTTACTGCGATATGTGTGTGATAAGCTTCAGCGGTGAAAAAGAGGTAAAGGTACTGAATTGCTCGAAAGCATTTCTTTCAAGCTTACAGAGTCTTCTTGAAAACAAGTACAATAATCAAAAGGTTATTATTTTAGGACCATTACCTGCGAGAATTTCAAAAATAAGCAATAAATACAGATACAGAATTATAATTAAATGCAAAAATAATATACATTTCAGAAAAATGATATCAGAATTACTCATAGCATACGGCAAGGACAAAAACTTCGCTGACGTTTCAGTGAATGCTGATATTAATCCTGAAAACTTGTTATAAAACAGGAGTGTTTACTATGGCAATAAGAAAAGTAGTTACATCTGAGGATCCTATACTCAGAAAGCACAGTCGCAAGGTTGAAAAGTTTGATGAACGCTTATGGGTTCTCCTTGATGATATGAAGGATACCATGTATAAGCAGGAAGGTGTAGGTCTTGCAGCTGTTCAGGTTGGCATACTCAAGAGAGTAGTTGTTGTTGATGTCGGCGACGGCTTACTTGAACTTATTAACCCTGAAATTATCGAAACCTCAGGTGAGGTATGTGATGTTGAAGGTTGTCTTTCAGTACCCGGTGAAAGCGGTAATGTAATCAGACCTGAGTACGTTAAAATCAAGGCCCAGAACCGCGATGGTGTATGGCGTAGATACGAAGGCACAGGTCTAAAAGCACGCTGCTTCTGTCACGAGATTGATCATCTTGACGGAATTTTATACACCGATAAGGTTGTTAAGGATATAACTGCAGACGATATTAAAAATAATAAGTAAAGGAAGTTTATATATGAGAATTGCCTTTATGGGAACTCCGGATTTCTCCGTTGCGTGCCTTAAAGCGCTTGTAGAATCCGAGCATGAAATAGTGGGTGTTTTCTGTCAGCCTGATAAGCCGGTAGGCAGAAAGCAGATTATGACACCGCCCGATGTTAAGGTCGAAGCTTTAAAGCATGACCTGAAGATTTTTCAGCCCGTATCACTCAGAAACGGAAAAGGTGTTGAAATACTTGAGGAGATCAAACCTGACCTTGTTGTAGTGGTTGCTTATGGTAAAATACTTCCTAAGGAGTTTCTTGATTATCCTAAATATGGTTGTATAAATGTACACGCTTCTATTCTGCCAAAGTACAGAGGAGCATCACCGATTCATTTCGCAGTACTTAACGGTGATGAAATAACAGGTGTAACCGTACAGCAGATGGATGAAGGCGTTGATACCGGTGATATTCTCAGAACTGAAACAATTTCAATCGGAATCAATGATACAACTGAATATATGTACGAGGTTCTTGCTCCTTTAGGTGCAAAGGCTATGCTTGATACAATTGATCTCATTGAAAAAGGTCAGTTAGAGCCTGTAAAACAGGATGAGGCTCTCGCTACTCACGTCGGACTTTTATCGAGAGAAATAAGTAATATTGATTGGAATTGCTCCGCTTTTGAAATTCATAACAAAATAAGAGGACTTTACTCCTGGCCCGGTGCTTCAACTGTTCTTTCAGGTAAAACTTTGAAGCTCCATACGTCTGTTTTATCTGACAAAAAAGGGAATAATATTCCCGGTGAAGTTATTGAAGCTTCTGATAAACTCATTGTTGCTTGCGGAGACAACTGCTGCATTGAGATAACTGAGCTTCAGCTTGAAGGCAAGAAAAGGATGCTTTCAAGTGCCTTCCTCAATGGTTACAAAATTGATAAAGGTACTGTTCTTGGTATTTAAAGGAGAGCAAATATGTTTTTTTATGATTATTACTATGTTATTCTTGTTATACCCGCGTTGATACTGTCGCTCATTGCTCAGGCAAATGTAAAAAGAGTATACAAGAGTATGTCAACTGTTAATAACAGAAAAATGATGACTGGAGCTCAGGTTGCATACAGTGTGCTTTGCTTCGCCGGTCTCGGTAATACCGTACGCATTGAGCGTATCGGTGGAACTCTTACCGATCATTTTGATCCCAAGGCTAATGTGATTCGACTTTCTCAGTCGGTATACAGTGGTACTTCAATAGCAAGTATCGGTATTGCATGTCATGAGGTAGGTCACGCTATTCAGTACGCTACTGCGTATGCTCCGATAAAGATAAGAAATACAATTCTGCCCGTAGCAAATTTCGGTTCAAGTGCAGGATTTCTTATTGCAATTGTAGGATATTTTATGGGTGCTGAGCTTATTGTTAATGTCGGAATTATCCTCTTTGCTTGTGTTGTACTTTTTCAATTTATAACCTTGCCGGTTGAATTCAATGCCAGTCGCAGAGCTATTAGTCTCATTACCGAAAAAGGACTACTTTACGAGGATGAGCTTCCCAAGGCAAGAAAGGTACTTACTGCTGCTGCTCTCACCTATGTAGCCGCACTTATTGTTTCACTTATGTCGTTGCTCAGACTTATTTTAAGAACAAGAAGAGATTGATAAAGGACACAGAAATGACAAATGCAAGACAGATTGCTTTTGAAGCACTATTAAAAACGTTTAAGGAAGATTCATACTCTAATCTTACCTTGGACAGATTCTTATCTAAAACAAATATTGACACAAGGGATAAATCTTTTGTGTCTGCTTTGTTTTACGGAACTATTGAAAGAAAACTTACAATTGACTATCAGTTGTCAAAATATCTTTCGAAACCGCTGAAAAAGCTGAAGCCCGAGGTGCTTATTATACTTGAAACAGGTGCATATCAGATTTTATTTATGGATAAAGTTCCTGATTCAGCTGCTGTAAATGAAAGTGTAAAGCTTGCAAAGAAAAACGGACTTTCTTTTGCCGGTGGTCTCATAAATGCGGTGCTTCGTAAGGTTGCCTCGAACGGAATTCTTCTTCCTGATGAAAAAGATAAAGTTAATTATCTCAGCATAAAATATTCTTGCCCTATGGAATATATAGAGCTGTGGTTTAATGAGCTTGGTGAGGAGGATACTGTAGCACTTCTTGAATCTACTATTGGTGAGGCTGATATAATTATCAGGGTTAACACTTGTAAATGTACTCCCGAAAGGCTGATGGAAATCCTTGAATCAGAAGGTATAGAGGTGTCGAAAACATATGTAGACAATGCATTATCTCTTAACCTTTGCGGAAAAGACATAGAGACTCTTAGTAGCTTCAAGGAAGGTCTTTTCCACGTGCAAGATTTATCGTGTCAGATATGCTGCTCTGCTTTAGGCGCGAAAGAGGGCGATACAGTGTTTGATTTATGCTCAGCTCCCGGTGGCAAGGCATTCACTGTTGCTCAGCATATGAATAATAGCGGAACGATAAAGTGCTTTGATCTTTATAAAAGCAGAGTTGAATTAATAAAAAAAGGTGCTGACAGACTCGGCTTGAGCTGTGTTACGGCAGATGTTTCAGACGCATCCGTTTTTAACGATAAAATAGGCTTTGCTGACAGAGTTTTATGTGATGTACCTTGCTCAGGTCTCGGTATAATAAGACGAAAGCCTGAGATTAAATACAAAAGCCTTGAATCATTGTCAGGATTACCTGAAATACAGTATAATATTCTTTGCAATGCCGCAAAATATGTAAAGCCTTCAGGCACACTTGTTTATTCAACGTGTACACTTCTTAAGCAGGAAAATGAGGATGTTTGCAGAAGATTCCTTAAAGAAAACGACGAGTACTATTCTGTTGCACCTGCACCTGATATGTCAGAAAATAAGTTTCTGACATTATTACCACACAAAAACAACGGTGACGGATTTTTTATTGCAGCTTTCAGACGTAAGGATTGATAAAATGGGTAAAGATATAAAATCACTTTCTCTAACAGAGTTAAAAGATGAATTAGTTTCATTGGGAGAAAAAAGCTTTAAGGCAGCGCAGATTTATGCCTGGCTTCACAAAAGGGGAGCTGAAAGTTTTGATGAAATGACCGATTTATCAAAGGATCTTAGGGAAAAACTTAAAAATAACTATGATATTTATACTTGCAGTATTGAAAAAAAGTTAGTTTCAGTGTATGATAGTACAGTTAAATATCTTTTCAGATTACATGACGGAGAGCTTATTGAATCTGTAATTATGAAGTATAAATACGGTTATACCATCTGTGTTTCTAGTCAGGTAGGCTGTAAGATGGGGTGTACCTTTTGTGCGTCAGGTATAGCAGGTTTTATCAGAAATCTTGCTCCTTCAGAAATATTGTCGCAGATTTATATTGCTCAGAAGGATTTAAACATCCGAATTTCTCATATAGTTATGATGGGAGTCGGTGAGCCGCTCGATAATTTCGATAATGTTATGAAATTTCTTGATATGATTACCAATAGCGACGGACTAAATATCGGTATGAGAAACATTTCACTTTCAACTTGCGGAGTTGTCAGTGGAATTGAAAAGCTTCTCGAAAGAAAGCTACAGCTTACTCTTTCTGTTTCCCTGCACGCACCGAATGATGATATTAGAAGTCGTACAATGCCCGTTAACAACAGATGGAATGTTGATACACTTCTTTCTGTTTGCAGAAAATACACACAGGTAACATCGAGAAGAATTTCATTTGAGTACGCAATGATAAGCGGAGTAAATGACAGTGACGAATGTGCTCACGAGCTTGGCAGAAAACTCAAGGGTATGCTTTGCCACGTTAATCTTATACCTGTAAACAGTGTAAAAGAAAGAAGTTACAAAAAGAGCTCAGATAACAGAATTAATGAATTTATCAAAATTCTTGAAAAATACAGAATTAATGTTACTGTCAGAAGAACACTTGGCAGTGATATCAACGCTTCTTGCGGTCAGTTGAGACGAGGCGAAAACAATACTTAAAGGTGTGATGACTATGAATATCGTCGGTAAAACAGATAAAGGGATTATACGGCAGCAAAACGAAGATGCTTTCAACTTTGGTTTATTTGATGACGGTGTTGGTTGGGCTTTAGTCTGTGACGGTATGGGCGGTGTACACGGTGGCAGAATGGCAAGTACCATCGCCACTGATATGATTTCTGATAAAATTAAGAAATGTTACAGTAAGCAGATGCCTGTAGCTTCACTCGAAAATCTGCTTCTTTCCTCAATTGAAACAGCCAATGTAACTGTATATGACAGAGGCTCGGTTGATGAAGAGCTTCGCGGTATGGGTACAACAGTCGTAGTGGCTGTTGTAAAAAATAATGAGGCTTGCATTGCTCATGTTGGTGACAGCAGAGCGTACAAAATCAGTGAAGAAAAAATAGAGCAAATTACTAAAGATCATTCCCTTGTACAGGAGATGCTCGATAATGGGCAAATCACTAAAGAGGAATTTGAAGTAACACCAATAAAAAATATTATTACACGAGCTTTAGGCATCGGAGAAGAGGTTGAAATTGATTTCGACTTTGTGTGTTTGAATCCCGGTGAAGCACTTGTACTTTGCTCGGACGGACTCAGTGGACTTGTAAGCGATAGCGAAATACTTAAAACATATCTTAATAGTGATTTTGAATCTCTCGCGGATAAATACATAGAACTTGCGAATGCCAACGGCGGACGTGACAATATCACGGTTGTTATTATGAAAGGTTAAGGTGACATCTATGGAAAATTATGTTGGAAAGCGTCTTGACGGACGTTATGAAATAATGGAAATAATCGGTATTGGCGGAATGGCTGTTGTCTACAAGGCTTTTGACAATATCGACCATAAAATTGTTGCCGTAAAGATACTTAAAGATGAATTCATTGCTAACGAGGAATTCAGAAGAAGATTTAAGAATGAATCTAAAGCAATTGCGGTTTTATCACATCAGAATATAGTTAAAGTTTTCGATGTCAGCTACGGTGATATGCTTCAGTACATTGTTATGGAGTATGTTGACGGCATAACACTTAAGGAGTATATGGTTCAGCAGGGTAAAATCGACCCAAGAGAAGCAATATATTTCCTTACGCAGATTTTAAGGGCGCTTCAGCACGCTCACGATAAAGGAATTGTGCATCGCGATATAAAGCCGCAGAATATCATGCTTAAGTCTGACGGAAGTATTAAAGTGACAGATTTTGGTATTGCAAGATTCAGCCGTAGTGAAACAAGAACTATGACTGACAGTGCAATTGGCTCTGTACATTATATAAGTCCTGAGCAGGCGAAAGGTAGCGTAACCGACGCAAAGACTGATCTTTATTCAGTTGGTGTTATTCTTTATGAGATGCTCACTGGACGCCTTCCGTTCCAGTCTGATAATGCTGTATCTGTTGCACTTATGCAGCTTCAGAACGATCCTGTAAAACCCAGAGAAATCAATCCGGATATTCCCGTAGGTCTTGAACAGATTATTATGCGAGCAATGCAGAAAAATCAGAACGACAGATATCAGTCTGCATCTGAAATTCTTCTCGATCTTGACGCTTATAAGAAAAATCCGAACATAAAGTTTGATTATAACTTTGATGATATGATCAACAGTCTTCCTACTAAAAAAGCTCCTGAGTACAGTGGTGGATCTGCACCTGTTGAGGAAGAAGAGGAAGCAGATGAGGAAGATCTTGAGATTGCTGCACAGCGTCGCAGTGACAGAGGTAAAAAAGTAACTATTACAATGCTTACTGCTGTTCTTGTTGCTCTTGTAGTCTTTGCAGGCGTACTTATATCAATGTTTTCATCAGCTTCAAATAAGGTTGAAGTTCCTGATTTTGTCGGAGAGAATTTCGAAATTGTTAAAACGCAATACGGCAATATGTTTAAGCTTGAACCTGAATTCCAGCATAACGACGATTATTCTGAAGGTTTAATTTTCCACCAGGATATTAATGCAGGTAAGAAAGTCAGAAAGAACACAGTCATAAAGGTTTATGTTTCAGGTGAAAATATAAATGATGGAATTGAGGTACCTGATGTTACTGAATATACACTTACTGTGGCTCAAAATAAGCTTCAGGCCCTCAATTTCAGAGTTGAAATTGTACCCGAATATAATGATGAAGTTGAAAAGGGTACAATAATCAGAACTGAACCCGAAGCAGGTGAAAGAGCTTCTGTTGGTTCGTTGGTAACAATTTATTATTCAACAGATAAGAAGCCTGTTATTGTACCTAGAGTTGTCGGTCTTAAGATTAGTGAAGCAAGAAAAATGCTTGAAGATCTTGGTCTTAAGGTTGAAACAAGATCCGAAGATAATAAGCAGCCTCTCGGTACCGTACTTGGTCAGTCTGAGGTTGACTATGAGGTTGAACCTGGCACAGTGATTATTCTTACCGTAAGTACCGGCATTGATCCTCAGGAAATCAGGATTCCCGACCTTGCCGGAGAGAAACTCTCAGCTGCACAGTCCGCTCTTAAAGAGCTTGATCTTGAGGTCGCTGTTGAATATCAGGATAGCGATTTACCGAAGGATACCGTTATAAGTGTTGTAGATGCAGGCAAGAAGGTTTCACCTAATACTGTTGTAAAAGTCATTGTCAGTAACGGTGTAACTAAAACTGAACCTTCAACAACAGAAACAACCAAACCGTCAACTACTGAAAGAGAAACAACTCTTCCTCAGCCCTCAACGACACTACCGACAACTACTAAGCCTACCACGACAGAAGCGACTACAGTTCCAACAACTGCAGCTACAACCGTACCTACAACAGTTCCTACTACTGTTCCTACAACTGTAGCCACAACAGTTCCTACAACCGTACCTACTACTGTTCCTACGACGGAACCCTCAACTGAAAGCAATACAGAAGTTCCTCAGGAGTAACCAGAGTATGTTATTGAAAGGACAAATTATTAAAGGTGTAGGCGGTTTATATACTGTTAAAACCGATGGAGATACCATTAAATGTAAAGCAAAAGGTAAATTCAGAAAAGAGCGCATAACTCCGCTTGTAGGTGATTATGTTACTGTTGCCGTAAACGGAAACAATGATAATGTTATCGAGGAGATTGAACAGAGAAAAAACAAGTTGATAAGACCTCCGGTAGCAAATATCGATAAGCTTATAATAGTTATTTCCGTTGCAAAACCTCTTCCGAATACAGCTGTGATTGATAAAATGACTGTACTTGCGGAGAAGAATAATATCAAGCCTGTTATCGTTATTACAAAGACAGACTTGATGGATGCTGAAGCATTAAAGGAGATTTATAACAGTACAGGATATAACGTTTATACATTTTCCGATGTTGATAATTGCAATACCGATGAAATGTTAACGGAGTTTGATAATTGCCTCTGCGCTTTTACGGGTAATTCAGGCGTTGGTAAAACTACACTTATCAACGCTTTAAGCGGTGGACTTAATCTTGAAACCGGTGAAATAAGTGATAAGCTCGGTAGAGGTCGCCACACAACAAGACAAGCTGAAATTTTCGCAATCGGCAACGGACTTGTAATTGATACTGCGGGCTTTTCAAGCATTGATTTTGTTGATGATAATAAGATTCTCGCTGAGGATTTGCAGTATTATTTCAACGAGTTTTCCGAATATATCAATCAGTGTAGATTCACAGGTTGCTCTCATATGGGTGATAAAGGCTGTAAAATTTGTGAAATGGTCGAAAATGGAGTTATAGCTCCAAGCAGATATGAAAGCTATAAGTTGATGTATAATGAGCTTAAAAATATAAAAAAATGGCAATTATAAGCTTTAAATCACACTTTACGCCAAAATCCGTATAATGTTATTAGTTCGAAAAGTTCGGGCTAATATTCAGAAGGGATGATGGCATGGCGAATCCGAAGTGTTGTCCTAAGGGACTCGTTTTCACCGCGTTTGGTGCAGGATTTCTGTTATCACTGTGCTTCCCGGATAAGTTCATACTCTTTGTAATGGCGCTGATGCTTGTCATTCTCGGAATAGTTTCCTGTCAGAAGAGATGATGCTTTTAAGGAGGTATGCGGTTTGAAAATTGTTGTTGTCAGAAGTCCGAAGGCTTTCAGAGGTATCTTGAAGCTAATTTTTAAAATCAAAGATGATGAGAGTTAATCCTCATAAAATTTTAATGCAGATGGATTTCTCCGTCTGCATTTTTTAGGTGGTTTACTATGGAAAAGCATATTGAAGTTGAACGAAGTATAATTAAAAAGTATCGCAAAGATATATGGAAGAGATTTATTGCCGGAATAAATGAGTACGAAATGATTAAAGAAGGGGATAAGATTGCCGTTTGTATCTCGGGCGGTAAGGATTCTATGCTGCTTGCAAAGTGTATACAACACCTTCAAAGGCACAGTGATTTTCCTTTTGAAGCAAAGTATATGGTACTCGACCCGGGTTATTCAAAAGAAAATCTTCAGCGCATAATCGACAACGCAGCACTTTTAGATATTCCTATTGAAATTTGTGATGCTAACATATTTGATTATGTAGCAGACATTGAGCAATCTCCGTGCTATATGTGCGCGAGAATGAGAAGGGGACATCTTTATAAGAATGCCAAGCTTCTCGGATGCAATAAAATTGCTTTGGGTCATCATTTTGACGATGTAATAGAAACAATACTTCTCAGCATGATTTACGGTGCGGAAATTAAAACAATGATGCCTAAGCTTCATAGTACTAATTTTGAGGGTATGGAACTTATACGTCCTTTATATATGGTACGCGAGGCTGACATCATAGCATGGACAAGGTACAACGGTTTAGAGTTTCTTCAGTGTGCCTGTAAGTTTACCAGAGAAAATCAAGAGCAATCCGACTTAGAGACTCAATCTAAGCGTAAAGAAATGAAGGAGCTGATTTCCCGTTTCAGAAAAATCAACTCCAATATTGAAATGAATATTTTCAGAAGTGTACATAATGTCAACCTTGAAACTGTAATAGGCTACAGAAAAGGGGACATTAAATACAATTTTCTCGATGACTATGACGATAGGTAATTATCCGTTATCCATAAGGTGATTTCGGTAATAAAGACTTATTTCATCGATTCTGTGCTCAAAGAAGATATAAACATCATTTATAGCATATTCATTTTCCTGTCGTACAAACCACTTAATAACCCCAAGAACTGCTCCTGCGTAAAAGTTGGCAAGCAGTTCTATTTTATGCTCGGGTATATCGTTGAGAACAGTACGAAATTTATCAAAACAAAATGATGAAATCATGGTTTCGAGATGATAGTTAAACGATGCGGATTGGTTGCTTGAAAATACTGTTGAAAATATTCTGCGGTACTTGTTTATGTAACCAAAGACCTCGTGGATAAACTCTGTGCAAGATTTTTTTATGTTCTCAGGGGTTATATCAGGTGCTATTGCCGAAAGATTAATATCACTCAACAATGATTTTAGGCAGAAGGTGAGAAACTCATATTTATCGCCGAAATGCTTATAAAAGGTAGCTCTGTGTACTCCTGAATGCTCGCAGATTTCAGAAACAGTTATACTGTCAAAGGTCTTGGTGCTTAAAAGATCTAAGAAGCCGTTTAAAAGCTGGTTGTACGTTTTTTTGATTCTGACATCAATTTTTTCCATCTTTATATTATTCTCCTGTTTTCATCTGTGATTTACGGGCTCATACGCTTTTAATTGCCGAATTAGCAACAGCTGCTGTAAAAACAACGAGTATCCCGATAAGACTATATTTAAAGTAAACGCTAGAAATTAAATTTTGTTATACAAGTTTTTAATTGTGGGGACTATCATCAATACAAAACGACAGAAACAATTCCCAAACTTACCTGTTATTTACTCCTTCGTATTATAATGGTTCATTATGAATTTAACTACACCGTCATTACAGTTTGAATCTATAATGCCTGTTGCCGCATCCTTTAACTGCTGACATGCATTTGATACGGCATAGCACTCATCCGCAATATTGAAGAGAGGTAAATCATTAAGATTATCACCGAAAGCAATTATTCTGTCTACTTTGAGTATTGATTTCAATCTTTCAGCTGCAACACCCTTAGAAACAGCTTTATTCATACACTCCATAAAACTACAATCCGTATAATTATCGCTGTAAAAGGCACAATATACGCGATTTTCTGCACGTATTTCTTCACATATAGGCGCTAAAATATCCTCTTTATCCAAGCTTACAATATATATAAGCTTATCGTCTTTGTTAATTTTAAAGTCATCTTCAATTTTTTTAAAGCGCTTCTCAATAAGATTTTTTCTGGATTCAATATATTCCTTTTGATAGACATTGTAAATTGTCTG
Source organism: Clostridia bacterium (assembly GCA_017555765.1). Classification (GTDB taxonomy): domain Bacteria; phylum Bacillota; class Clostridia; order Oscillospirales; family Acutalibacteraceae; genus UBA6857. Next base: position 76,353 of record JAFZFT010000092.1, read on the forward strand.
ATACTGAATTTCGAGATGGTCATCCTTAAGGAAATACAACATAGGTGTTTTATTGTATCTTTTGTATGCAGATAAAACACTTTCGGCATCATCGATACTTATTTCATTTGCTGCAATATTTACATTTGAAAGCGGGTCATAAATCAGTACTCCATTCATAAGAACCCACGGCTGATTGAGACCTACACCTGAGAAGATGTCTTTAACGGTTGCTTTGGTTCTGGCTGTCGCAACTGTAAACATCAAACCGTCATTTATAAGATTTTTAAGGTTTTCCCTTGAAAAATCAGATAACATAGCCTGATTATTAAGTAAAGTGCCGTCAAGATCGGAAATGTATAAAGTCTTCATATAAATCGCTCCTACATTTGTTGATGAAATTATATCATAGCACCAGAAAAAAGACAACTGTATATTATGTTATATTTGAATATTAACATTTATGTTAAACTTATGACTAAATTATATAAAAAAAGATTTTAAAAAAACTATTGAAAAATGTTTTTCAAACAAGTATAATATATGCATATTATTCTGTACAGTTGTTCCTATTTGGAAAATAACTGTATTTTGTGTAAAAGGGGATACCTAATGTTAGGAAAATTCGTGAAGGTGCGTGTAACATCCCCGATGCATTCTTACAACAACAGATTCGGCTTTAAATATAAGCTCAATTACGGTGTAATTGACAACTTTAAGAGCAACAAGAAGTCTGTTCAGGGTGCCTATATTATGGGTATTAATCATCCTGTCAGAAATTTTGATGGTCGAGTTATTGCCGTTATAAAGAGACAGAGCTGTAGAGGAATGGCATGGGTAGTTGCACCGAAAAGCACCAGATTTATTATCAATGACGTAAAACAAGCAATTGATTTTGCAGAAGGTAGAAACAACTACAGTATTGAGTGTCTGTATGAAAGCTCTTGTGGTGCTGTTATTTTCAGAGAAACAGAAAATGGTAGAAAATTTCTTCTTATAAGAAACAGACGTAGTGCCCATTGGGGATTTCCGAAAGGGCATATAGAGCTTGGTGAAACCGAAGAAGAAACCGCTATCCGTGAGGTTCTCGAAGAAACAGGTCTCAACATTAAAATCGTACCAGGCTTTGTTAAAAAATCAGAGTACACTATTCAAGGCAAGATTGAAAAATCTGTTTCAATTTTTCTTGCTGAAACATCAGAAACCGATTACAAGCTGCAGGAAGAGGAAATCGAAGAGTGTGAGTGGTATAATTATGATGATGCTCTGCGTATATTAAACTATGAAAATGACAAACATATTCTCGCTGAAGCAAAGAAATTTTTAGACACAGTCGATAAGGTGGAGGAGTGACATGACAGAAACTATCGCACAGTATTTTGTGGATAATTTTTCTGATGTACTTTCAGATGAACTCATTGTTTTTATCGTATCCTTATTGCCGATTCTCGAATTGCGCGGAGGATTGATTGTTGCAAAATTACTTGAAGTAAGCTTCTTTAAAGCTTTTATAATTTGTTTCATAGGAAATCTTTTACCCGTACCATTTATCCTGTTATTTATCCGAAGGATTTTTTCGTTGCTGAAAAAAATCAGGTTTGTTAATCAGTTGATTGATAGGCTCGAGACAAGATCCGTTCGTAAGGCTGAAAATGTAAAAAAGTACAGACTCTGGGGATTGTTTTTATTTGTTGCAATACCTCTTCCGGGTACAGGTGCATGGACAGGTGCATTGGTTGCCGATTTGCTCGATATAAGAATAAAGCATTCATTACCAACAATTGCTTTGGGCGTTTTTGTCGCAGGAATTCTTATTTCAGCATTTTCGTACGGGTTATTAGGTCTTATTGGTATTTAAAAAGTTCCGTAGTCATTAGGACTACGGAACTGATTTTTATATCTGCCTCGTTAAATTTTCGAGCTCTTCCATCGCTAAAAGTAATTCTTCTTCTGTACTATCAATATCATTTTGAAGTTCTGTCAGCTTAACATAATCAGATATATTTTCTTCTTTATTGATTTCGGAAGTAAGTACTGAAAGTTTTTCTTCCAATGAGGCAATCTTATTTTCAGCCTTACTTATAGCCCGCTCACGCCGTGCTTTTTCCTTACCAGGTGTTGTATATGTTTTCTTTGTTTTAACGTTAGTAGGAGAAGGTACCGAATTGTTTATTTCAGCCTCAGATTTAGCTTTTTGTTTCTCTTCGTACTCATCAAATCCGAACTCATACCATACCGTCTTATCATCCTCAAAAGAGATAATATGCTGTGCAACTTTTTTGATAAAATATCTGTCGTGGGAGACAAACAGTAAGGTACCGCTATAGTCCGTCAGTATGTTTTCAAGGGCCTCTTTACCGGGTATATCCATATGATTTGTAGGTTCGTCAAGTATGAGAAAATTAGGCTTTTTCTTAAAAATAGTACAGAGTGCAAGGCGTACTCTTTCACCACCGGAAAGCATATCAACTGTTTTGAAAACATCATCTCCTGTAAATAAAAACGTACCGAGAGAGCTTCTGGCTTCAAAATTAGTAATACCCGGAAATTCATCCATAAAGGTGTCCAAGACGGTTTTTCCGCCTGAATACTGCGCCATCTGCTGATCGAAATATCCTATTTTTACGTTGTTTCCGATAAGATATTCTCCACCAAGAGAGGGGATAGCACCGACAATTGTTTTGAGCAGTGTAGATTTTCCTTTACCGTTTCCGCCGATTATCCCGATATGCTGTCCTCTGAGTACTGAAAAATCAACTTCACTGATAATAGAATCATAACCGATTTTAAGATTTCGCGCTAAGAGTACATCTTTAACAGCTCTCAGATCAGGTTCAAAATTAGCGTGAAACTGTCTTGAATCATATTTTTCAGGAGGCTCAATTATTTCCATTCTCTCTAAATATTTAATTTTAGACTGAGCCATAGCTGATTTGTTTGCTTTATATCTGAATTTTTCAATGAGCTCTTTAAGTCTCGCAATTTCTTCCTGCTGATTTTCGTAGGCGATTGCTTGCTGCTCTCTGATAACCTTCTTCTGTTCGGTAAACTGCGTATAATTACCGGTATAGCGTGTTGTTTTGCCGTACTCAATTTCGTAAATACAGTTTACTGTTTTATCAAGGAACATTCTGTCGTGCGAAACAATGACCACTGCCTTTTTATAAGAAGAAAGATAATCCTCAAGCCATGTTACAGCC
>JAFZFT010000093.1 GCA_017555765.1 Clostridia bacterium
CACTTGCGGTTACCGTTTCTTCGAGTGTCATTCTGCCGCTGTCGATTGCTTCGGCAAAAAGCAGCATTGCCATAATTTTAGTCACCGATGCGGGATAGAGCCTTTCATGCTCATTCATAGCATAAAGCACCTTGCCGCTTGCCGCATCCATAAGCACTGCCGCCTTGGCCTTGACGTTGATTTCAGGCTCTTCGGCAGACGCGGGAAATATGAGCAGAGATATGCTCAGGGTAAACAACAAAAGATATGATATTACTTTTTTCAACATTATCACCTCGGATTATATATATGTCGGCTTAAAGGGAATTAAAACTGCGGGAGGAGGGAATAGGGATTAGGGATTAGGGAATAGAGATTAGGAGTTAGGGGTTATTAGTGAAGAAGATTGTACTTGACCTTTCGGTGCTTATTTTATATAATGGTTATACTTCAATATATAAAGGAGTAACAGATGAAGGTTAAATTTTATACACTCGGCTGTAAGGTAAACCAGTACGAAAGTCAGGCGATGACCGAGCAGCTTTTAAATAAGGGCTACGAGCTTTGTGAGGGTGATGAAAAGGCGGATGTTATCGTTGTCAATTCCTGCACCGTAACAAACGAGGCTGATCGTAAAACCCGTCAGGCAGTACGCCGCTTCAAAAAGAATAACCCCGACTCGGTGGTGGTGCTGACAGGCTGTGTGCCTCAGGCTTATCCCGAAAAGGCAAGAGAGCTTACCGAGGCCGATATTGTACTCGGTAACAAAAGCAATCATCTGCTCGCATCGTCTCTTGATGAGTTTTTCACCTCGGGCTGCCGTGTATTCGGTGTGAGTGAGCATAAAAAGGGAGACCCCTTCTGTGTGCAGACAATAAGCCGCTTCGAGGAAAGAACAAGAGCCTCGGTTAAAATTCAGGACGGATGTAACCGCTTCTGCTCCTACTGTGCTATCCCCTATGCAAGAGGAAGAGTACGCTCCAAGCCTCTTGGTGTTATCAGAGACGAAATCCGCGCCCTCGCTGAAAACGGCTACAAAGAAGTAGTGCTTGTAGGCATCAACCTTTCCTCATACGGAAGTGATATCGGAGTCACCTTCCCGGAGGCGGTAAAGATCGCCGACAGTACCGAGGGCATTTTAAGAGTACGACTCGGATCTCTCGAGCCCGACCATCTGACCGATGAGGTGATTTCCGAGCTTGCAAAGTGCAAAAAGCTCTGCCCTCAGTTTCATATTTCTCTGCAGAGCGGCTGTGACAGTACTCTCAAGACGATGAACAGACACTATAACACTGAGGAGTACCGCCGTATTGCAAATAAGCTTCGTGAAAGCTTCGCTGACTGTACTCTTACAACAGATATCATGGTAGGCTTCGCAGGTGAAACTCAAGAGGATTTTCTCGAAAGTGTTGCCTTCGCAGAGGAAATCGGCTTCGAAAAGGTACACGTTTTCCCCTACTCTATAAGAAAGGGTACGAGAGCGGAAAAGCTCGACGGACATCTTGATAAATCCGTCAAGGAAGAAAGAAGCCGTATCATGATTGAGCGTACGGAGAAAATCCGCCGTGAGTTTATGAAAAAGCAGATAGGCAAAACCGTCGAGGTGCTTTTCGAGACCGCTGACAGCGACGGCTTTATCACGGGGTACACAACTAACTATACACCTGTAAAGGCAAGGCTCAGCGAGGATTTCTGCGGCAAGCTTGTCAATATAAAAATAACCGACGCAGAGGATGACTTCTGCATCGGCATATCAGCTGAATAAAGGAAAAGACAAGAGCGGCTATGCTTCTCTTGTCTTTATTTTTCTATAATACTTAAGGGTGTTTTCTGTTCTAATCCCATAGGTGCAATTTTTTCAGCCATAAGAGAAAACTTATCGGTAGCACTGCACTGAAGAGCGTAAAGCTCCTTGGAAAAAGCATCCTCAAACACTGCATCGGAATGCTTCGTAACAACAGGAAGCCTTGCATTCTTAAGAAGAGATAGACCCTTCCGGTTTGCCGCAAGCACCTTTATATAGGGCGGTGTTTTCAGTGAAAATTCCGCAGGCACCTTAAGATAGATATTCATAACCTCTCGGCGCACTCTTGAATGGGTATAATTCTTACTCTTTGCCGCAGTATAAAGCTCCTCAAGGCTTGTTGCAGTTCTTACTGCGTTGTATATTCTGTCGGAAAGGCCCTTTGTGTCGGTAACGTAAAGCGCGTAATCCTCCTTCGGGGTTTCTCTCAGTGCTGAAAGTATGGCTCTTTCGGCAAAGTCTATACTGTGAAGGGTATCCTCACCTTTAAGTGAAAAATCAGGTACGAAAGCGGAAACGTCGCCGTCAGAAGCAAGCTCTCTTATTCTGCTTGCCGATGCAAAGCCCGCTGTAGTTTCGGCACTGTCGTGGTCTACCGCCATACGCTTTACAGGGAGAATATCGCAGTCGGGAGAGTATTTTTTCAGCTGCTTTATATATTCCACGCCAAGAGTACTGTTGGGGCTTCGAAGAATTTCCGATACCCTTGTGCCGTAAATTTCCTCGGTGCTTTTGTAAAGAGCGGTCGGATAGCTGAGCCCCTCACTCATAAGCTCCTTTATACGAAGGGAAACTTTTTCGTCCTCTGTTGCTTCGGCACAAAGATATAAAAGCTCCTTACTGTCATTTTCACTACCAAAGGAGAGAAGGTCTATACCGATGGCTGAAAGAAGACTTATACTGCCTCTTGCAAAGCTTTCGGCAGAGCTCATCGCCCAGGGTACAGGCAGATCTATAACAAGGTCGGCGCCGCCTCTGATTGCCGCTTCAGACCTTGCGGTTTTATCAATAAGCGCACACTCGCCTCTCTGGACAAAGTTGCCGCTCATTACACACACAACCGTATCCGCACCCGCCTGACGGGTTTTCTCTATATGGTACATATGTCCGTTATGAAAGGGATTGTATTCGCTGACTATACCTGCAACCACGGTGACACCTCCTTTTTTCTCAATATAAAGTATATGAGGCTGTTGCTAAGCAACAGCCTCTCGTGTTTAATTAGCCTTCGGTAATAGCTTCAACGGGGCAACCGTCTGCACATGCGCCGCAATCGATGCAAGCGTCAGCGTCGATAACGAACTTGCCGTCACCTTCTGAAATAGCACCAACGGGGCAACCGTCTGCACATGCACCGCAGGAGATGCAATCATCGTTAATTACAAATGCCATTTGTCTTGACCTCCTTTTAAATTGGTAACCTCATTGTAACACATAATTTTCAAATATCAATACCTATTTTGATTTTTTATTGATTTTTTTATTATTTTTGTACTTTTTTATCAGTAAAATCATTCCCATAAGAATAAAAAATGCTTTTTCTATTGTAAAAACTGTCTTTTTATAGTATAATATCTAGGATTATGTTTGTATTATACGAGGTTTTACTATGTTTGATAACATAAAGGCAACGGATGGCTTTAAAAATTCAATATCTGTTGCGGTAAACTCCGGCAAGCTTTCACACGCTCTCATTCTGGAAGGCAGTGACGATGAATCCCGTTTTCTTGCCGCAACCGAAATCGCTTCGGCGGTTATGTGTCAGAGTGATGCAAAGCCCTGCGGAGTCTGCTCCCACTGTATCAAGTGCGGTAAGGGTATACATCCCGACCTTCACATTATAGAGAAAACTGACGACAGTACAATGATAAAGGTTGATGCAATACGAGCTCTTAAAACAAAGGCTCTGCTTTTCCCTAATGAGGCAAAGAAAAGCGTTTTCATTATCCGTCAGGCTAACCTTATGAATCCTCAGGCTCAGAATGCTCTGCTTAAAATTTTTGAGGAGCCTGCTCCACACCTTTGCTTTATACTCACCTGCCCTTCAAAGTCCGCTTTTCTTGATACTATCATATCGAGAGCAACCGTTTACTCCCTCGGTGAAGAAATCATCGGTCAGAGTACCGGTGATGACAAGGCAGATTCCCTCGCTGCGGAGCTTATAAGCACCCTTGCAGGTGAAAACGAGTTTTCATTCATAAGAAAAACAGCCGTTTTCCAAAAGGATAAAAAGCTCTTTGCTTCTACCGTGTCGGCTATGATACCTATAGCGAGAGATGCTCTTATTTTAAAAAGCGGCGGTAAGGATTTGTTAGTCGAAGACAGTACGGCATCGAAAAAGCTTGCGGCATCATTTACCCAGAAGAAAACAGCGGCTCTGCTCGATGCTCTTCAGGAGTTTTCCGATTCACTGCAGTTTTCTCCCAACCACAACCTTGCAGTAACAAGATTCTGTTCACTGCTCTATTCAATCAAAACCAACTAACTTAAAGGAGTTTTATATATGGCAGAAATTATTTCGGTACGCTTCAAGGAGGTCGGAAAGAATTACTACTTCGACCCCAAGGGTGCTAAATATAGCAAGGGCGACAAGGTAATCGTTGAAACTGCAAGAGGTCTCGAATGCGGTGAGGTTACAATCGCTAACCGTGAAATTTCCGACGAGGAAATCACCTCTCCTCTCAAGCCCGTACTCAGAATGGCTAACGAGATTGACCTTACAACAGTAAGAGAAAACAGAGAAAAGGAAAAGGCGGCTTTCAATGTTTGCCTTGAAAAAATACACCACCACAAGCTCGATATGAAGCTTGTTGATGTTGAATACACCTTTGACAGAAACAAGATTCTCTTTTACTTCACCGCCGACGGCAGAGTTGACTTCCGTGAGCTTGTAAAAGACCTTGCGGCAGTTTTCCGTACAAGAATCGAGCTTCGTCAGATAGGTGTAAGAGACGAGAGCAAAAAGGTGGGCGGTCTCGGTATCTGCGGCAGACCCTTCTGCTGTAACACCTTCCTCGGTGATTTCCAGCCCGTTTCTATCAAGATGGCAAAGGAGCAGAGTCTCTCCCTCTCCCCTGTTAAAATCAGCGGTACCTGCGGCAGACTTATGTGCTGTCTCAAGTATGAGCAGGAGGCTTATGAGCATCTTCTTCGTGTAACACCTAAAAACGGCGCTATCGTTGAAACAAAGGAAGGCAAGGGTACTGTTGTGGACTTTAACCTTCTTACGGGTATGCTTAAGGTTTCACTTGAAAAGAAGCCTGATGCCGCTCCTATCAGCGTTAACCGCAGTGAAGTGAATGTTATCAAGGATTCACATATAAGAGTTGACAGAAAAGAGCTTGAAGCTCTCAAGGGAATAGAATAAGGTACTAGGAACTAGGGATTAGGGACCAGTTTAGCAGCAAGCTGAGAGCAGCTATATGAATCCCACAGAAAATAAAATATAAACCGTTGTAAAAGCTAAAGCCTTACAACGGTTTTTTTACTGTTATGTTTTATAGAAAATGATTTTTTTAAGAGAAAGCTAACTACTAATCCCTATTCCCTGTTATTCGGGTATAAAGGCTGACGATGTTGCAACTACAACGTCCATATCATCCTCGCTCTTGTACTCCTCAACGTTGATATTAACCTTGAAGTCCTCCTCGGTTGCAAGGATGCACTCACGGAGCTTTTCGCCGTCGGAAAGTCTATGCTCGATAACTGCGCAATCATCTACAGTGTAAAGATTTTCTCCGATGCAGGTACCGCGGAAGGTGCCCTTGTAGTATTCCTCACTGTCATGCACGAAGCCGCTTACAGAGGTGAGCTTATTGTCACTGTAATCTATAACTGCAAAGCTTTTCACGGGGTTTCCGTATCCGTTGTAGCTGTGGATTGTTACAGGTATACCTACTATATTCTTTGCGGGGTAATGGATAAGCGCCTTCGCATCGTAATTTACATCTGTATAGCCATTGTTGATGATAAACTCGTCAAGTATCTTCGGGTTGTTCATATCCGAAACATCGTAAAGAGCTATCTTGAGCTTACTTGTATCCTCTCTCTCTTCGTCACCGCCATAGCCGATACCAAGGAGGATGCCCTCTTTTATCGGATGAAGGTAGGTTGAGTAGCCGGGCATATAAAGCTCACCCTTCACAACAGGATTATTCACGTCGGAAAGATCTAGGACAAAGAGCGGGTCTGTCTGTGCAAAGGTAACCACATAAGCCTTATCACCCATAAAGCGTACTGCCTTGACCTCTTCGTTGAGGCCATCGGTGATGTCGTCTATCTTGCTGACTGTCCCAAGGTTTTCGTCGAGAATATAAAGAGAGCATATGTTGCAGAAGCTCTCGTAATCGTACCTTGTGGTAACTACACGCAGATAACCTTCCTTTTCGTCGAAGGAATATTTATCGTTGTAGCAGCCGTTAACCTCACCGCTTGCTTCACACTTTATTTCAGTACCCTTGAGAGAGACTTTAGTGATGACAGTTTTATCGCCTGAGCCGTCGTACTTGTTTCTTGCAAGGTAGAGATTATCCTCACTGCAGTAAAGACCTGTCGAGTTGGTAAGTACGCTCAGATTGCCTCTTTCCGCCTTTTCGTCGGAGATATCCGTTGCGGTTATAACTGTATAGGTTGATACATTCTCTTCGTCGAAGTGGATTATCGACTTGCAATCAACCGTACTTCCGTTTACAGAGGGTACACAGTAGAAATCGTCACCTTCAGCGTCGGGAAACTGAGTGTATCTTGTCACGGTGTAAAGTATGTTACCTATCATACGGGTGGATACGATTGAGCCGCTCTGACTTACAGTAAAGAGCTTTTCGGGCTTTGCTCTGTCGGAGATATCGTAGATATCCGCAAGGGTTTCTCCGTCACCGCCGTAGTAATCATAGCAGATAAAGCCGCCGTAAGTATTATTTTTGAGGTAGTCAAGCTTGTTGTAAAGTACGACAAGTCTGTCACCCTTGATATAGATTTCACCTGAAATATTATATCCGTCGGCATTATCGTAGGGAAGCTCGGATAGAAGCTTCATATCCTTTGTGTCCACAATTTTCACATAGGAAACAGTGTTGATGTATGACACAATGTAAAGATATCTGCCATCGGTTTTGATGATATCGCCTTCATCTGCACTATTTTGTGTATTGGTACCGGTAAAACTGTCGGCATAATCCGCGGAAACTGAGCCTATGGCTGAATTGATTACGGGAACAGTTACGGACTCCTCAGCCGTTTCGTTTTTAAGTGCACCTTCGTTTATATCAACAGCAAAGTCATCGGTAACATAAAAGAAAACGTTGTTTTTCTCACTGATGTATCTGAAATACTCCTCCACCTGCTCACGGCTTTCGAAGGTATATATACCCTCGGGAAGCTCTTGGGCTTCAACGGGAGCGGGCTTCTGGGGCTGAGGTCTTATCTCGGTTGTAGCCTCCTGACCTTGTACGGCGGGACCTTTATTATTGAAGCCGCCCGTAAGAGCAAGGGCGCCGATAAGAAGTACTGCGAACAATGCCGCAACAAAAAAGAATGAGTTATCCTTTTTAGGCTCGTGCTTTTTGGGGGTTATTCCTCTTTTTTCTATTTTTTCTAAAATACTGTCTTTTGAAAGACCTTCGGGTATTTCGGGTTCAAAGCCGAATAAATCTTCTGTATACTTATCTTTCATAGCAGGACTCACCTTTCTTACATAGTTAAAAGCTTCCTCAGCTTTTCTGTTGCTCTGCTGATTTTCGAGCGCAGAGTTGTTGCTCTGATTCCCGTAATTGAGCTGATTTCCTTTGAAGAGTATCCGCAGGAATAATGGAGGATGAGTATTTCTCTTTCCTCGTCGCTGAGCTTTGCGAGAGCATTTCTCAGGGCGATTACTTCATCCGCATCGTCGGTTATGTATTCCTTTGAGTTCTCTTCGCTGTAATCGGTAAAACTTGCGGAAATTATTTTGCTTTTCTGCATTTTCTTGCACTCATTGTAGAGAATCTTAAAAAGCCACGTCTTAAAGCTTGATGGCTTCTTAAGTGAAAGGATATTCTCAAAGGCTGAAAGTGCCGCTTCACTGACCGCTTCCTCGGCTAAGTACTTATTACCTGTGTAATACCAAGCAAAGCGGTACATATCCTCAGAATACATTTCGTAAAGCTCACCAAAAGCCTGAGCGTCTCCGAGCTGGGAGCGTAAAACAAGGTTTTCAATAAATATTGAGCTCATATATTCATCACCTGACCTTCACCTGATAAGAGTAAATTTTTTCTTCATCTGTTGCATCTATTTTACATATTTTTTTATTATTTTACAAGATATTTTCTTTCCTTAAGGGAAAACTGTAGCTGAGGTGATAATTATGGATAAAAGAAAAGCCTTCCGTCGCTCACACAGAGACAACAAGGCAACACAGAAGAATATCGATTCGGATAAATATCAGCGAAAGAATGAGGATATCCCCACTTCGAAGCTCCCCGGCAGTATCGCAAGCGATGTACTCGGCTCATATACGGGTGTGCCTGAGGATGCTTTTGACAAGCCTGTGCAGGACGCTGATGACCTATAAAAAAAATGGCTGTAATGAATTACAGCCATTTTTTAGTAGCTAGTAGTCACGCGCCACCGCGGTGGAAGGTTGAAGGGTTACCCCCTCGGGTGAGGGACAAGAGTCTCCCTTGCTATTCCCTATTCCCTAATTTATAACCGCTGTTGCGATGTTGAGATAGGTTGCAAAGGCTACCCACACAAGGTACGGAATATTAAGAAATGCCGCTTTATTCTCCACTCTTACAAAAAGCATTATCATTACTGCTATCAGTAAGAACAAGCCTATTATCACTGCCGCACCGCCCCAAAGCCATTCCAAACGGAAGAAGATTATACTCCAGGAAAAATTAAAGGCGAGCTGTACCCAATAAACAGTCATTGCGCACCTTACTCTGTCGGGCTCAGCCCCTGAGCCACTCACAAGGTATGCCGAGTACCCCATAAGAGCGTAAAGAAGCACCCACACCACAGGAAAAAGCCACCCGGGAGGCAACAGTGGCGGTGCCTTGTAGTTATCAAAAAACGATGAGAAATTTCCCGTTATCAGTGCCGAGAGTCCACCTATGGCCTCTGCCGATATTATATAAAAGAGCAGACACGGTAAATTAAGCTTTTTCATAAAATACCCCCTTTTTCTTATATATATTATGCACCGATTCTGAGGGTTATACATACAAAAAGACCGCCTCGATGAGACGGTCCGTATATTACTTTGCTTTCTTCTCGGGGATTACAAAAATAAATAACAGTGAGCTTAAAAGAAGCATCATCGGATAATAGAGATTACCGATTATATCAAAAGCAGAGATTTCCTTACCGAGAGTGGTTACTGCGGAAACTGCTACGAGTATCTGTGCACCGTAGGGAAGAAAGCCCTGAGCGATACAAGAGAAGGTATCAAGAAGTGATGCAGTCTTTCTGTTGGAAATACCGTAATCCTTTGACATTTCACTTGCAATGGGGTTTGCCATTACAATCGCAACAGTATTGTTTGCAGTTGCGATGTCGATAAGCACTACAAGAAGACCTACACCGAGCTGGCCGCCCTTCTTACCCTTGAATACACGGCGGATGCCTGAAAGAAGGGCATCAAAGCCACCGTTGTACTTTATAAGAGCACCCATAGCCGCAACAAGAATTGCTACCATTGAGGTTTCAAACATACCTGATGCACCTGCGCCCATACTTGCAAGAAGCTCGGGGAACTTCACCGCACCGGTAAGAAGCATAATGGCACTTCCCGATAAAATACCGATAAGAAGAGTAAGGAACACGTTGACTCCGATAATTCCACTTATAAGAACAAGCACATAGGGAATTATCTTTATCATATTGTACTCTCCTACTACCTTTTCGGGTATATCTGTATTAAAGGAAAGTACACCGATAAGCACTAAGGTTGCTATAGCCGCAGGAACAACAATTGCAAGGTTTGTGCGGAATTTATCCTTCATCTTACAGCCCTGTCCGTTACATGCGGCAATAGTTGTATCCGAAATAAAGGAAAGATTATCACCGAACATTGCACCGCCTACAACAGTACCGACACAAAGAGGAAGTGAGAAGCCTGAGCCTTCAGCAAGTGCTACCGCAATCGGAGTTATAAGTGTAATTGTACCCACTGAGGTACCCATAGCGGTGGAAACGAAGCAGCTTATTATGAACAGTACAACAACCGCAAACTTGGCCGGTGTTACAGAAAGCATAAAGTAAGCTACACTTTCAGCAGAGCTTCTGCCGGCAACACCGACAAAAATACCCGCTAACATAAATATGAGAAGCATTGTGACGATGTTCTTATCACCTACACCCTTACCCATAATTTCAAACTTTTTCTCAAGAGGCTGTCCCTTTGTCTGAAGCACCGCAACAAAAAGGGCAACCATAAAAATAACCACAACGGGCACACTGTAAAAGCCCATGGAAATTTTCATAACGTACTCAAAAATTATACCGAGGGACAAATAGAGGGCAACAAATACACCGATGGGTAAAAGTGCCAGAGCTTTGTTCTTTTTCATTTAAAATCTCTCTTTCGTACTTTTTCATCAAATTGACCGTGGGAGATTATATCACATAAAAGAATAAAAAGCAACGGTTATTTTCTTTTATACCTTTATTTTCATAAGTCCGTGTCTGTTGCAGTAAATGTAAAGATACCCTCTGCCGCGGAATTGCATTCTCGTTTCTGCATTCCCTTCAGGATAAAGCTTCACTATACGCATTGTATCACTTGTAACGTAGGCTATAAAGGAAATAAAATGCTCCTTTGTCATACTGTGATGTACTGTGATGAATTTTTCATCCTCCACGGGCTCAATTGTAACAGTATGCTCCTCGTCAGGCTCCTCGGCTTCAAGTACGGGAAGAATGATTCCGCAGCAGCTTATCACCGCCTCACCCATAGAATGCATAACGTTACCGCATACGGGACAGACATAAAACTTTGAGCGAAGCAGATTTGAAGAAATATTCTTATTTATCACCGTATCTCCGCTCATAAGCTCCATAACAGAAACTCCGAGCGCCTTGCAAAGAGGCTCAACAAGTGAAATATCAGGCAGACCCTTTGAGGTCTCCCACTTTGAAACCGCCTTATCGCTTACTCCGATAATCTCGGCAAGCTGAAACTGAGTAAGACCCTTTTCCTCACGAAGCCTTTTTATCGTTTTCGCAGTGATGTATGTATTCATTTTATCAACTCCATTCTAATCTGAATTCATTATACCTTCAGAGAAGCTCAAAGGCAACCTACTATCCGTAGATAAAAGCTGCCGGGGGTACATTCCCCCGACAGTTTATTTTTTAAGCTTTTTCATTTCTTTTTTCATCCGTCTTATATTAAGATCCTCCCACAATGGGATAACGTGACCCACCTTGAGTCTCATTGATACCTCGTGCATAGCGCCGTAGTAAGCCACACGGAAATCCGCATAAGGTGAAAGCGGATGCTTTTCCTTATACTTTTCGTAAAGGCCGTAGGCATCGCCCCACATATTACGGAACTGATAAAGGTCATACTCTCTGTGGGCCCACATACAGCCGTTAGGATCAATAAAAGCTATAAGCTTCAGCGTTTCAGGATCAGCCATAATATTCATAATGTTAAGGTCTGCATGGATAAGTACCGCTTCACTTTCTTCCTCGGGAAGACTGTTGAAAAGCTCTGTTGCCTTTTTAAGTACGGCAAGTCTGTTTTTGCTGAGCTTACCCTTTTCACTGAGCTCAGCAAAGCCCTTCATCCAGGGCTCCTGTTTTTCTTTTCTGTAATATTCGTACCAGCTTTCATAGGAAGGTACGGATAAAGAGCCGAATTTATCGTTTCTGACACTGTGCCACTCGAGCATACCGTCGATAACAGTCTCAGCAAAGCTCTCCTTCTGTGCCTTTGATTTAAAAAGGAAAAAGGGCTCGAGTACGTTTTTTCCCTCTACAAAGCTCATTGCAAGTATTGCAGTATTTTCATCCTCGTAGGTAAAAATTACCTCAGGCATTTTAACACTTGTATTTTTTGACAACATCTCAAGCTGCTCTGCTTCTTCGTACTGTGAGGACTGTACCTTATAAGCCTTGACAGCGATAACCTCACCATCAGAAAGTACGGTTTTATAAACCCTGCCGAAGCTTCCTCCACCGATGAATTTAATGTCCGCAACCTTCTTGTTAAGCTTTTCGGAAACTATTTTGGGTATAATGGGTAATAAATGCTTATCACTGTTATCCAGAATTTTCATAGTATTCTCCTCCGATGGGATATTTGTAGCTTCTTGAAGTATAACAAAAATACAGTACAAAATCAATCTTTTTTCCGATTAAGAAGCTGTACCCTTACGGACAAATCATAAAGTTTCTGTATATCCATTGAAATATCCGTAAATTTGTTTTATAATAAATCAAAAGGAGGAATTATTATGAAAAAAATTATAGCTTTAATCTTAAGTGCACTTATGCTGCTTACCTGCTTTACCGTATCAGCATATGATGCAGAAAGCAAAGGAGACGAAAACACCTTGAAATTCAACGATGACGGAAAATTCACTCTTCTCAACATCAGCGACATTCAGGACGGCTATCCCCTCAATCCCCTCACAAAGGATTATCTCATCAGAATTCTTGACAATGTCAGCCCCGACCTTGTTGTACTCACAGGTGACAACATTTCAGGCTACGATGCCCTTGATGAAGAGTCCGCTGAAAAGGCAATCCGCGAATTTATGGATATCTTCCAGGACAGAGACATCAAGGTTGCCGCAGTTTTCGGAAATCACGACGATGAAGAAACCACATCAACCAAAGAGCATCAGCTTTCAATTTATCAGAGCTATGACTGCTATGTAGGCGAAAGTGGCTTCTGCTATAAAGACAGAGTAGGTACCTATAATCTTCCCATCATGAAGAGTGACGGCAGCGGCTACGGCTTCAATCTCTGGCTCACCGACTCAGGTACATACAACACCGAAAACGATTACGGCGGATATGCCGCTGTTTACAAGGAACAGATTGAATGGTACAAGGAAACCTCAGCAAAGCTCACCGCTGAAAACGGCGGCACTCCCGTACCTTCAATAAACTTCCAGCACATTATCGTACCCGAGATTTACGATGCACTTAAGGAAATCAGTCTCCCCCGCCTCGGCTGTGTTATCAGACAGAAGAATCCTCTCAATGACAAGGCAAGATTTTATGTGCTTCCCGACGATGCAAAGGGAGAGCTCAGAGAGTATCCCTGCCCGCCCTATTACAACAACGGTCAGTACGATGCTATGCTTGAAATGGGTGACGTGCTCGCAACAGTAAGCGGACACGACCACGAAAACTCCTTTGAAATCGACTACAAGGGTATTAAAATCATCAACACACCCACCGTCGGCTTCAACGCTTACAACGATCAGAATATTGGCGCAAGAGTATTTGTAATTGACGAAAACGAACCCGAAAGCTTCGAGACATACTGCATCAGATATACAGATATCTACACAGAAATCGATGATCTTTACGAGGCACGTCTTCTTTATAACATCGACACAACAGACATTTTCACAAAGCTTATCTGCCTTGTAAAAATTGCAAAGGCTGATAATATGAGCGCTATCGAATTCCTTCAGAATGTAATCAAATCATTCAAGGAAATACAGCTGTTTTAAGTAAATAACAGAAACGAGGTACACTTCTCTACGAAGTGTACCTCAATTTATATATATAACAAACGGAGTACCGTCACCGATACTCCGTTATATTTATTTTTATTCGGATATTTCTTCCTTCTCCTTGTTTCTGTATTTCTCAATAGTAGAAACAACCTTCTTATCGTTATAGAAGATAAAGAAGATAAGTGAAAGAAGGCTGAA
>JAFZFT010000094.1 GCA_017555765.1 Clostridia bacterium
ACAACAGGCTTTTCGGGTGCGGGTGCATTTTCTGACGGTAAGCTTTCACTCTGCTATGAGGTAGGCGGTGACCTTCCTCAGCTTATCGGTGAAATGAAGGCTCAGGAAACAATCGACTATACAGATAAAATATATCTCGAATTCGGTGCGGATACTCACGTTGAGGGCGTAAGCAATTCTCAGGAGGTAAAGGAAATCCGAATGAGAGCAATTCAGGCAGGTCTCAAGCTTGTTGACTGTCCTATCCGCCATATGGGTACTGAAAAGGCTCAGGAAATCTACTATGCCATCGAGCAGTACCTTCTAAATAACGGCGTTGAGATTATCTTCGGCTATGAGTGCTACGATATCATCCTTGAGGACGGCACCTGTAAGGGCGTACACATCAGAAACAGCAAGGGCGACGAAATGACAATCGAGGGCGACAGTACTGTCATCGCAACAGGCAGAAGGGGAGCAGACTGGCTCGAAAAAATCTGTGCAGAGTACGATATTGCCCATCAGCCGGGTACTGTTGACATCGGTGTCCGTGTTGAGGTGCGAAACGAAATCATCGAAAAGGTCAACGAAGTGCTTTACGAATCAAAGCTTATCGGTTATCCCGGTCCCTTCAAAAACAAGGTGCGTACCTTCTGTCAGAATCCGGGCGGCTTCGTAAGTCAGGAAAACTATGACAATGACCTTGCAGTTGTAAACGGACACAGCTACAAGGATTTAAAGAGTAATAATACCAACCTTGCAATTCTTGTTTCCCACAATTTCAGCCACCCCTTCAATCAGCCTATTGAGTATGCAAAGAAGGTCGGCGAGCTTACAAATATGCTTGGTGCAGGACATATTATGGTTCAGCGCTTCGGAGACATTCTCGACGGAAAGAGAACATGGGAGAAGGAGCTTTCACAGTCCAATGTAAAGCCCACACTTCCCGATGCAGTTGCGGGTGATATCACCGCCGCTATGCCGTACCGTGCTATGATGAACATAATCAATTTCATCAAGGCTATGGATCATGTCGTACCCGGCTTTGCCTCAACGGAAACCCTCCTCTATTCGCCTGAGCTCAAGTTCTATTCCAACCGTGTAAAGATGGACGATAAGTTCAATACCAACGTCAAGGGACTTCACTGTCTCGGTGACTCCTCGGGCTGGACAAGAGGACTTATGATGGCATCCGTTATGGGTGTACTTATGGGCAGAGAGCTTATCTGAGTAGCAAGTAGCAAGTAGTAAGTAACACCCTTTGCACTTTGTGTGGAGGGTGTTGCAGCATATTTGTTGAAAGTACACATAAAAACCATATCATCTGAGATATAACAGAAGGGGTTTTAAAGGATAAAATCCTTTCTGTTTATATATTTTATTGTGCAATATACATAAAATTTAATTCTATTGTTAAAAACTATTGACGAATGGATGTAAAAGGTGTATAATGAAGCCACAAGATAAAGAAAGGGGTGTTACCAATGTACTGTTTAATGTAAACCGTACGATTTGATAACATAAAAAATAAATTTAATGAGTCAAACATTTCAGTGTAAAGAAATTGAAATGGTATATTCCGAAGTATGTTTTGCTAAGGAACAGAAAATGATATCAAGTCGCTACGAAGCGGATTTTAATATATTGAGTAAAGAAAATATAAGGCTTCAGGAGAACCTTCTTTTATAATACCGGAGAAGGAGAGGCCGAAGAAAACACAGTATCTCAACCTGATTAGGAGTAAGATTCCCCGAAAAGAAAGTGGAGGGAATACAGGTAATACGGTTATGACGAAAAGTACAGAGCCACATAAGATTAACGGCTGAAACAATCGTTTAAAGAAATCGCATATACTGTACGGAAAAAAGAGATACATAAAACAAAATATTTGATATAAAGAAAAATAAATAATGAAAATATAATCTCCGATGCACCAGATGTTGTATCGGAGATATTTTTATGTCCGCATATGACGGATTATTTATACTTTGTTCTTGAAATTGATTATCTTATGTGTTAATATATATATTAGATAATTATGTAAAAGTATAAAATATAGGAGTGACACTGATGAAATGTACTTTTTGCGGTAATAATGTACCTGACGGAAGTGAGATTTGTCCCGAGTGCGGTATGATTCTCAGTCTTGACGGTGTCAATGATGCTGATATAACTGTTCCCGCTTTTACACCGAATGTTTTCGGTTCAGAGCCAATAAAAACGCCCGAAATGCCTGAGGGTTATGAGGAATCCGCTTTCAGCTCAGAAATCTCAGCTCCCGAGTATAAGGCTGAAAGTATTCCTGCTGAAAATAAAGCTGAAGAGGCTGTCTGTGATACTGCTGCAGATACTCCCGTAGCAGAGGATGCGCTTGTTGAGGCTGAACCCTCTTATGAAGCTCCCTCTTACGAGCCCGCTTCATTTGAAGATGAGCCCGCAGAGGTATATGAGGCTCCCGCCTATGATGACGGTGATGCAGAGGCTTCTTTCAGCGTACAGGATGAGGTTGCCGAAGAAAGCGACTACGAAAGCTTTGCCGACGCACAGAGCACAGAGGAGGAAGAGGTATTCGTTCCCTATGCAGAGGGCGAAGACGAGCAGATTACCCCTGTTATCGTACCTGTTGAGGATGCTGCTCCCGAAGAACCCGTAGCAAGCGAAACAAACGACTCTGCTTCTGAAAATGAAGATATTGAAGAAGCTGACGATGATGACGATACTTATATAAGCTCAGGTAAAAAGGGCCGTGCGGGTACCATTGCGGCACTTTCACTTCTTCTTGTCATTCTTGTTGTTGCGGGCGGATACATTGTTAAAAAGGTAATTCCCGTTGATAGTGCACCTACAACAAAACCTGATGACAGCATAGTTGAGACGAGTGACATTGTAACCACTGAGCCATCGCTTCCTGATGATACAACTGAGGTCGAGGATACTACAGAGCCTTCAGTAACAGAGGGCACAACTGAGGCTGATACAACGGCTGCTGATGTGACAGAGCCTACAACCGAACCCACTACAGAGGCTACAACTGAGCCTTCTACTGAGACCACTACAAAGCCGACTACAACAAAGCCTTCTACAACGAAGCCTTCTACTACAAAGCCTTCCACAACAAAGCCTTCCACAACAAAGCCTTCCACAACGAAGCCTTCTACAACTAAACCTTCTACTACTAAACCTTCTACTACGAAGCCTTCTACAACAAAGCCGACTACAACTAAACCGTCAACAACTGTAGATCCCTACGGAATCAACGGTGAAGCTGAGTTAAAGAAGCCCTCATCATACCTTTCCGAAAGCTATATCGGTTACACCAGTCAGAAGGTTGATATGCTCGGTGCACCTTCATCCTCAGCGGATTGGGTTCAGTCACTCGGCAGGGGCGCTGAAGTAAAAGTACTTGCTAAGCAGAACGGTTACAGCTATGTTTATTCAACACGCTTTGGTACTTACGGTTGGGTAAAGAGTAGCGCTGTTTCCGATAGCAGACCCGTTGAAGGTACAACCGCAACCACCAGTGGTACTGTGAAGCCTGACAAGAACGGTTCAGGCGAGATAATGTATACAGTATATTCAGTTAACCTGAGAATGGGCCCCGGTACAAACTATGATGCAATCAAGATTGTCCCCATAAACTATCAGGTTAAGATAATAGGCTATAAATCCGGCGTATCAGGCTGGGCATATGTAACAGACCTTGTTTCAGGTAAAAACGGTTGGGTATCCACCGAATACCTTAAGGCAGCAGAATAATCAGAGACGGAGGAAATATTATGATGACTTTAAAAACACGTTGGGCAGATGCGGCGATGTGCGATATGCCCCTTCCCGAATATCCCAGACCTCAGATGATAAGAGATTGCTGGATGAACCTTAACGGCTTCTTCGATTTTGCAATCACCGATGAGGATAAGGATTGGTGCGATGAATACACCGACAAAATCCGCGTACCCTTTGCAGTTGAGAGCTGTCTTTCAGGTGTATGCAAGAGAGTAAGCAAGGATAACCTTCTCTGGTACAGAAAGAGCTTTACTCTTTCCGATGATTTCAAGGGCAAGAGAGTACTTCTCCACTTCGAAGCAGTTGACTGGAAGACAAAGGTTTACGTAAACGGCGAAAAGGTTGGTAAGCACATCGGTGGATACAATCCCTTCTGCTTTGATATCACCGATTACCTCAAGGACGGTGAAAACGAGCTCGTTGTCAAGGTATGGGACCCCACAGACGAATCATGGCAGAACAGAGGTAAGCAGGCAAGTGAGTCTCACGGCTTCTGGTACACCTCAACCTCAGGTATCTGGCAGACAGTATGGCTTGAAGGTGTAAACGAAAGCTACATTTCATCCTATAAGCTCACTCCCGATATCGACGAGGGCGTTATCGCAATCAAGACCGATATCAAGGGCGAGGGTACTCTTAAAATCAAGATTTTCGACGGTGATACAGTTGTTTCCGAGGCTGAAATCGGTGCAGATGCAAAGGTTTCCGTACCCGATGCAAAGCTCTGGAGCCCCGAAAGTCCCTTCCTTTACGATTTCGTACTCACCCTTACAAAGGACGGCGCTGAGGTTGACTCAGTAAAGGGCTACTTCGGTATGAGAAAGTTCTCAATCGGTGAATACGGCGGATATGTACGTCTCTTCCTCAACAATGAGCCCTATTTCCAGAAGGGTCTTCTTGACCAGGGATACTGGAGTGACGGCGGTATGACACCTCCCACTGAGGAAGCAATGATTTACGATATTCAGAAGATGAAGGATTTAGGCTTCAATATGCTTCGTAAGCATATTAAGGTCGAGTCACACAGATGGTACTATCTCTGCGATAAGCTCGGTATGCTTGTATGGCAGGATATGGTAAGCGGCGGTAAGGCACTTAATCTTTTCCACGCAGGTGTACTTCCCGTTGTTCACGGTGTACTCAATCCTCTCGTATATATGTCAAAGAAGGATAATGCTTACAGCACCTTCAACAGAGACAAGATTGAGTGGAGAACTCAGTTCGAGGAAGAGTACGAGGAGATGATTGACAATCTCTACAACTTTACCTCAATCTGCTGTTGGGTACCCTTCAATGAAGGTTGGGGACAGTTTGATGCCAAGAGAATCGGCGACTGGACAAAGGAAAAGGATCCCTCACGCTTCTGTGACCACGCAAGCGGCTGGTACGATCAGAAGGGTGCAGACTTCAGAAGTATGCATAAGTACATTCTTCCCGTTGTTCTTCCCAAGTACGACGGCAGACCTATCGTACTGAGTGAATACGGCGGATACAGCCATAACATTATGGGTCACGTATGGAACTATGAGAAGAGCTTCGGCTATCAGATGTATAACAGTAAGGATGCTCTCACAGCAGCTTATAAGAAGCTCCACGAGAAGCAGGTTATCCCTCAGATTAAGAAGGGACTTTCCGCTACTGTTTACACTCAGGTTTCCGACGTTGAATTTGAGGTTAACGGTATGCTTTCCTACGACCGTGAGCTCGTTAAGCTTCACGAGGACGTAGTAAAAGAACTCAATGCAAAAATGACATATTAATCATTAAATAAGCACTGCACCCCATGATGCGGTGCTTATTTAAATATGAGAGGTGGCAATATGGCAGATAAAGGCTATACAAAGCTTAAGCTTTTATACATAAAGGATTATCTCGAAAAAAACAGTGACGAGGAAAATCCTGTAAGCGTTGAGCAGATAATTGAAATGCTCAGCGAAAAGGGGATAAGCTGTGAGAGAAAGTCCGTCTACAGTGATGTCAAGACACTCAAGGAGTACGGTGTGGATATCTGTGCGGCACGTTGTCCTAAAACGGGTTACAGTATTCTCTCAAGAGATTTTGAGCTTCCCGAGCTGAGACTTCTTATTGATGCTGTACAGGCGGCAAACTTTATAACACAGAAAAAGTCAAAGGAGCTCATCAAAAAGATCGGTACTCTTTGCAGTGAAAATCAGCGTAAGCTTATCGAAGGTCAGGTATATATTGATAACCGACTTAAATGTGCAAACGAGGAAATTTATTACAATATAGATATTCTCAACAGAGCGATACAGAAGAAAAAGCAGGTAAGCTTCATATATCAGAAAAGGGTAATGTCCGAGACAGAGGACAGCTATACTCTTTACGAAAGAGAGCACTGCGTGAGCCCCTATGCTCTAATATGGAGTAATGACCATTACTATCTTGTCGCAAATAACGATAAGTACGACAACCTTATGCATACAAGAATAGACAGAATGAAGAAGGTTGAAATCACCGATTTCCCTGCAAGAGATTTCAGTGAGGTTTCACCCTATAAGCATTTCTTTGACTCAGCCGACTATTCGGGTAAGATATTCAATATGTTCAGTGGCGACACCCAGCGTCTCGAGCTTTGCTGTGATAACTCTATTATAGAAGAGATTCTCGACCGATTCGGCTCGGAAGCAACCTTGAGAAAATCCAATAAAGAAGGATATTTCACCCTCAGTACGAAGTGTGTTGTCAGTGAAGGCCTTGTTTCATGGATTATGCAATTCGGCACAAAAATAGAGGTTATTTCTCCGAAAAAGCTACGTGACGATGTAAGAGATAAGGCGGATGAAATAGTAAGACTCTACAGATTTTAAAATTAAAGCTCTTTTCCTTAAAGGAAGAGAGCTTTTTTCTTTTATGCTATTGACAAAGTGAGGGAGTAATGATATTATTGTAACAATTTAAAACTATGAAACTTTAAAGCGATAAAGCGAATAAAGAAATTAGCGCATTTTCGTTGACCAATTTTAAAAACAGGTGTATAATTTATCGTCAGTTTTAACTTTTCACGAAACAGAAGGATAAGGTGATATTTATGGTATCAAAAGAAATGTATGAGCTTGGTGCAAAGAGCTCAG
Organism: Clostridia bacterium; assembly: GCA_017555765.1. Classification (GTDB taxonomy): domain Bacteria; phylum Bacillota; class Clostridia; order Oscillospirales; family Acutalibacteraceae; genus UBA6857. The sequence continues at coordinate 6,855 of JAFZFT010000094.1, forward strand.
TTATAAGAGAAATATTTGAATATGGCAAAAAGAGAAAGGCTGAAATCGGTGCTGAAAATGTTTACGATTACAGTCTCGGTAATCCCAGTGTACCCGCTCCTGAAATCGTTAACGAAACAATCCGTGAGCTTACCGAAAATATGCTTTCGACAGACCTTCACGGTTATACCTCAGCAGTAGGTGACAATGAGACAAGAAAAGCTATTGCCGATGACCTTAATAACCGCTTCGGTACTGCCTTTACAATGAATAATCTCTATATGACCTGCGGTGCAGCTGCTTCATTGTGCATCACATTCAGAGCACTTACCGAAAAGGATGATGAGATAATCATTTTTGCTCCCTACTTCCCCGAGTACAAGGTGTTCATCACTTCTCAGGGCGGTACTCCCGTTGAGGTGAAGTGTAACAGTGAGCTTCAGATTGACCTTGAAGCTTTTGAAAAAGCAATCACAGAGAAAACCAAGGCAGTTGTTGTCAATTCTCCCAACAACCCCTCAGGTGTTGTTATAAATGAGGAGACTGTAAAGGGCTTATGCGCAATTCTCGAAAGAAAGCAGAAGGAATACGGCAAGGCAATCTTCCTTATTTCCGATGAGCCCTACCGTGAGCTTGTTTACGGTGATGTTACAGTACCTTTCCTTACAAAGTACTATAAAAACACAATCGTATGCTACTCCTACAGTAAGTCCCTTTCACTTCCCGGTGACAGAATCGGTTATATTCTCGTACCCGATGAGGTCTCCGATTTCGGACTTATCTATAAGGCAGTCTGCGGTGCAGGTCGCTCCCTCGGATATGTATGTGCACCGTCAATGATGCAGTTTGTAATAAGAAAGTGCGTAGGCAAAACAGGTGACATTGCTATTTATAAAAAGAACCGTGACATTCTTCTTGAAGCCTTTGAAAAGTACGGCTTTAAGACTGCTAAGCCCGACGGAGCCTTCTATCTCTTTGTAAAGAGTCCCATCGAAAGTGCAACAGAATTCTGCGAGACCGCAAAGAAGTACGACCTTCTTCTTGTACCCAGTGATTCCTTCGGATTCCCTGGCTATGTGCGTCTTTCATATTGTGTAAGCACTGATATGATAATCCGTTCACTTCCTAAATTTGAGGAGCTTGCAAAAGAGTACGGCTTAAACTGAGGTATTATTTATGGAAAAGCTTAATGAAGCAAGAGAAGTTATAAATCAGGTTGATAAAGAGATAGCGGCGCTTTTTGAGAAAAGAATGGAAGCTGTCAAGAAAATCGCTGAGTATAAAAGAGAAAGAGGACTTCCCATTTTTGATGGCGCCCGTGAGGATGCGATTCTTAAAAAAGTGCAGGGTTATATCGAAAACGAAGAAATCCGAGAGTTTTATGTGCCTTACATAAGAGACACAATGAACATATCAAAGCTTTATCAGCGTCGCATTATGCAGGGTGCAAATATTGCTTACAGCGGTGTTGAGGGAGCTTTTGCCCATATCGCAGCGGGAAGAATTTTCCCTGACGGAAACAGAATTTCCTATCCCGATTTCAAGGCAGCTTATGAAGCTGTTGAAAAGGGTGAGTGCGATTGTGCGGTAATCCCTATTGAAAACAGCAGAGCGGGTGAGGTAGGTCAGACCATTGACCTTATCTTCTCAGGCTCACTCTATATCAACGGAATATACAGTCTTGACATAAGGCACAATCTTATAGGTATAAAGGGCGCAGGTGAAAAGGACATCGTCAAGGTTGTTTCCCATCAGCAGGCAATTGATCAGTGCGCTTCATATATAAGAAATCAGGGCTATAAGAGTGAGGCTTGCGAAAACACTGCAAGAGCGGCAAAATACGTTGCGGACCTCAACGATCCGTCAGTTGCGGCAATAGCGAGCAGAGAAACCGCAGAGCTTTACGGTCTTGACATAATAAGAGAAAACATCAACGAGGCAAGCAATAATACAACACGCTTTGTTGTTCTTTCAAGAGTACTTTGTAAAGAAAAGCGTGACCATTCTGTTATTGTTTTCACCGTACCTGACAAGGCGGGTGCTCTTGCCCACGCAATAAATGTAATCGGCCACCACGGATACTCAATGAGAAGCATCAAGAGTCGTGCAATGAAGGACCTCATCTGGACTTATTACTTCTACGTTGAGCTTACAGGCGACCTTCAGAGCAAGAGAGGTATGTATATGCTTGATGAGCTCAGTGAATGCTGTGACAAGCTTAAAATGGTCGGTACCTTCAAGGATAACTGCAAGATTTGAGGCGATAATATGATAATTCCCGTAAATTTAGGCAAAGACAGCTACGATATTATTCTTGAAAGAGGAGCATTAAAAAAAGCAGGTGAGTATCTTCCTGTAAAGGGCAAGTTGCTTATAGTTACCGATTCGGGCGTACCCCGTGAGTATGCCGAAATGGTTGCCTCTCAGTTTGCCGATAGCCATATTTTTACCTTCCCTCAGGGGGAGCAAAGCAAAAACTTTGATACCTATATGTCAATCTGTGAGGAGCTTTTGAAGCTTTCCTTCACACGAAAGGATGCAATTATTGCTGTCGGCGGCGGAGTTGTAGGCGATATGTCAGGTTTTGCGGCGGCAACATATATGAGAGGAATAGAGTTTTACAATATCCCCACAACACTTCTTTCTCAGGTTGACTCTTCGATAGGCGGAAAGACTGCTATAGATCTTAAGGGCGTAAAAAACATCATCGGAGCCTTTTATCAGCCGAAGAAGGTTATTATTGACCCTGAGGTGCTTTCCACTCTTGAAGACAGAATGATAAAAAACGGTCTTGCAGAAAGCATAAAAATGGCGCTTACCTTTGATAAAGAGCTTTTTACACTTCTTTCTGAGAAAGACCCAATGGAAAACATCGATGAAATAATCAGACGTTCACTTCTTATCAAGAAAAGGGTAGTCGAAGAGGATGAAAAGGAAGCAGGACTTCGCAAAAGTCTCAACTTCGGACACACAATCGGCCACGGTATAGAAACATATCTTGAAGGTGAGCTTTACCACGGTGAATGTGTAGCTCTCGGAATGCTTCCGATGTGCGGTGAAGAAGTAAAGCAAAAGCTTGAAGCCGTACTTCGTAATGCAGGTCTTCCCGTTACCTATCCCTACGATAAGGAAAAGGTAAGAGAAATAATGTCTCACGATAAAAAATCGGGCGGAAATAAAATTTCCGTTGTAAAATGCGATGAAGCAGGCTCTTTTTACTTTGAAGAGCTCACTATAGACGAAATAATGAATTTGATTTAAGGGTGTGATTTAATGAAAAACACCATAGGAAACAATATTACCGTTACGCTTTTCGGCGAAAGCCACGGCGAAGCAATAGGCTGTGTTATTGACGGCATTGCTCCGGGAATATCCGTCGATGAAGATTTTATCGCTTCACAGATGGAAAAGCGTAAGGGTATAAACAGTATATCAACACCAAGATGCGAGGCAGATAAGGTAAAAATACTCAGCGGTGTCTTTGAAGGCAAAACCACGGGTACACCCATATGTCTTATGATTGAAAACGGCAACACAAAAAGCAAGGACTATGCCGCTACCCGTTATCTTGCAAGACCGGGTCATGCGGATTATACCGCGGAGTGCAAATATCACGGCTTTCAGGATTTCAGAGGCGGAGGCCACTTTTCAGGCAGGCTTACCGCACCTCTTGTTGCGGCGGGCGCAATAGCTATATCCGCTCTCAGAAGCAAGGGTGTCTATATCGGCACTCACATTTCCCGCTGTGCGGATATATCCGACAGAGAATTCGGCAACATCAGTGAAGATATCGGTTTACTTGATACACTTGATATGCCCGTACTTTGTGAGGAAAAACGAAAGGAAATGCTTTCATTTATAGAAAGCGTAAAGGCTGAGGGTGACAGTATCGGTGGTATTTTATCAACTGCCGTAATCGGTATGCCTGAGGGAGTGGGAGAGCCCTGGTTTGACACTGTGGAGGGTATGCTTTCTCACGCACTGTTTTCAATTCCTGCAGTCAAGGGTATTGAATTCGGCAAGGGCTTTGAAATTGCAGAAATGAAGGGTAGTCAGGCTAACGATGCCTTTACTGTTAGCGGTAGGAAAATTGTTACTACTACAAATAATAACGGCGGCATCAATGGCGGCATCACCAACGGAATGCCCTTAACCTTCAACCTTGCCGTGAAGCCGACTCCCTCGATATTCAAAAAGCAGAATACAGTAGACATGAAAACAAAGGAAGCGGCAGAGCTTGAAATAAAGGGCAGACATGACCCTGCAATTATACACAGAGCGAGAGTTGTTGTTGACAGTGTTACCGCTCTCGTGCTTTGCGATCTTCTTGCAACACGCTTCGGCACAGATTATCTCGGATGTGATTAAATGAAATACGGACTTATCGGAGAAAAGCTCGGGCACAGCTTTTCCAAGGTAATACACGAAAAAATAGCGGATTACACCTATGAACTCAGAGAAGTCCCCAAGGATGGACTTGACCGCTTTATGAAGGAAAGAGATTTCCTCGGAATAAATGTTACCGTACCTTATAAGAGTGCGGTTATTCCGTACCTTGACTATATTGACCCCTTTGCCGAAAAAATCGGTGCGGTTAATACTGTTGTAAACCGGGATGGCAAGCTTTACGGCTACAATACCGATTTCGGAGGTCTCAAATCACTAACTGAAAGGGCCGAGTTTGACTATAAGGGCAAAAAGGTACTTATCCTCGGAAGCGGCGGCACATCCCGTACCGCAAAAGCCGTTGCCGAAAGCCTCGGAGCAGGTGAAATCGTTACAATTTCAAGAAGCGGCGAGGTAAATTACGAAAATGTATATGAGGTTTACAGTGATGCAGACTTTATAATAAATACAACCCCTGTCGGAATGTATCCCGATATGGACGGGTGTCCGATTGATCTTGGCAGATTCACAAGGCTTTCAGGCGTTACAGATGTTGTGTATAATCCTCTTAAAACCCGTATCTGCCTTTCAGCTGAGGCTCAGGGTATAAGAAACACAAACGGTCTTTATATGCTTGTTTGTCAGGCTGTGCTTGCATGCTCTCTCTTTACAGGTGAAGAGCTTGACACAGAGAAAGTAACCGATGAAATATACAAAGAGCTTTTGAAAGAAAAGCAGAATATCGTACTTATCGGTATGCCTGGAAGCGGCAAATCCACAATAGGTAAAGCTCTTGCTGAAAGACTAGGCAGAGAGTTTGCTGATACCGACGAAATAATAACCGCACGTTACGGAAATATACCTGATATCTTTGCCGAAAAGGGAGAAAAATACTTCCGTGATGCAGAAGCTCAGGCTGTAAAAGGTGTATCGAAGCTTAACGGCATGGTAATAGCCACGGGTGGAGGAGCTGTGCTGAGAAAAGAAAATGTTGATGCCTTAAGGCAAAACGGAAAGCTTTTCTTTTTAAACCGTCCTCTTGAGGATATAATCCCCACCGATGACAGACCTCTTTCAAGTGATTACGAGGCACTGAAAAAACGCTTTGAGGAAAGATATGATATTTACGTTTCCTCGGCAGATAAAGAGATTTATGTTGATGGAAACGTCGATAATGCCGTCAGCAGAATATTGGAGAGTTTATAATGAAAATACTTGTAATAAACGGCCCTAATCTTAATATGCTCGGCATAAGAGAGCCTGACCACTACGGCAGAGAAACCTATGCCGACCTTGTAAAAAAGGTAGAGGGCTACTGCGCCGGAAGAAGTATTGAGTGTGAATGCTATCAGTCAAATCACGAGGGATGTCTTGTTGATAAAATACAGGAGGCTTACGGTGTGTTCGACGGTATTGTTATCAATCCGGGTGCATATACTCATACCTCAATAGCCATACTTGATGCAGTAAAATCAGTTATGATACCTACCGTTGAGGTGCATATCTCCAAGGTAGAGGAGCGTGAGGATTTCCGTCAGGTAAGCTATATCCGTCTCGCGGCCGCTAAGACGATAACGGGTCTCGGTACCGACGGATATCTCAGAGCGATAGATTTCCTTATTGATTATTTGAAGAAGTGATAAAATGAAAGTTAAAATCAGTCCCTCACTCATCTCGGGTGAGGTAACAGCACCGCCTTCAAAAAGTATGTCCCACCGTTTTCTCATCTGTGCGGGACTTTCCGAGGGCGAAAGCTATATAAGTAATATTGCCTACAGTGAGGATATTCTCGCAACTCTTGATTGCCTTGAAAAGATGGGTGCAGAAATCACAAAAGGTACCGATTTTGTTAAAATTAAAGGAGTATTGCCCGAAAGATCCCTCGGAGCTGATTACTTCTGCCGTGAAAGCGGAAGTACACTCCGATTCTTTTTGCCGGTTGCTCTGCTTTCTAATAAGGAAAGCTCCTTCAGGGGCAGCGGCAGACTTATGGAAAGACCTATGTCTATATACGAGGAGATTGCGAGGAAAAAGGGCTTTTTCTACGAAAATACCGATGGCGTACTTCGTGTAAGAGGAAAGCTTTCATCGGGTCTCTATAAGGTTGCGGCAGATGTAAGCAGTCAGTTTATAAGTGGTCTGCTTTTCGCACTTCCGATGTGCGATGGGGACAGTGAAATTTTACTTGAAGGTAAAATCGAAAGCCGAAGCTATATTGATATGACTCTTGAAGCAATGAATATGTTTGGCGTGAAAGCCGCCTGGAAGGGAAACAGCCTTATTATCAAGGGTGGACAGCACTATAAAAGTGCGGAATTTGCCGTTGAGGGAGATTGCTCAAATGCGGCATTTCTCGATGCCTTTAACTATGTAGGCGGCAATGTGAGTGTTAAGGGCTTAAGTGAGAGTACTCTTCAGGGTGACGCAGTTTACAGAGAGTACTTTCAGCTTCTTAAGGAAGGTAAGCCTACCCTCGATGTAAGCAATTGTCCTGATCTTGCTCCCGTACTTATGAGCCTTGCATCGGAGCTTAACGGTGCAATTCTCAAGGGAACTGCAAGACTTCGTATAAAAGAGAGTGACCGCGGTACAGTAATGAAGCAGGAGCTTTCAAAGCTCGGTGCGGATATCGAGGTCCGTGAGGATGAAATTATAATAAATAAAACTACTCTTAAAGCTCCCACGGAGCCCTTTGATTCCCATAATGACCACAGAGTTGTTATGAGTCTTGCGGTTCTGTGCAGTAAGTACGGCGGAATAATAGAGGGTGCAGAAGCAGTAAGAAAGAGCTATCCCGACTTTTTTGAGCGTACTGCGGAAATGGGAATGGAGGCGAAAGAATATGACGATTAATAAAAATACAAAATTTCTTATAGTAGGTCTCGGACTTCTCGGTGGAAGCTATGCGAGAGGTCTCACGGGCAAGGGGTATTATGTTGAGGCTCTTGTTGACAACGAGGAAGCAAAGGAGTATGCCCTCGAGCACGGTATGGTGAAAAAGGTCAGCACAGAGGTTGATGCTGATATGATAAGAGAGGCAGATATCATAATATTTACCCTGTATCCCGATACATTTGTAAATTGGATAGAGAAAAACGGCAGTCTTATAAAGCCTGGTACAATCATAACCGACGTTACGGGTGTCAAGGGCTGCATAGTGGATAAAATTCAGAAAATGCTTCCTCCTATGGTTGAGTTTATCTCGGCTCATCCTATGGCAGGTAAGGAGACCTCAGGTGTAGCAAACAGCGACGAGCGTATTTTCTACGGTATGAACTATCTTGTCGTACCTACCGAAAGAAATACCGACGAGGGTATAGAAGCCTGTAAGAGAATCGGTGAAATTCTCGGCTTCGGACGTATTTCCGAGATTTCTCCTGAAAATCACGATAAGATGATAGGCTTTGTTTCTCAGCTTACCCACTGTATTGCTGTAGCACTTATGAATTGCTATGAGCATGCAAGTCTTGAAAGATATACGGCGGACTCCTTCCGTGACCTTACGAGAATTGCAAAAATCAACGAAAAAATGTGGAGTGAGCTTTTCCTTGCAAATAAGGATGCTCTTCTTGGTGAGATGGAGCTTTTCCAGGAGCAGCTCAGTAAAATGCACGACTATCTTAAGGCTGATGACCGTCAGGGTCTTATGGATATGATGATAGTATCAACAGAACGAAGAAAACTTTTTGATAAATAATGGAGGTAAAAACAATGGATAATATGGAATTCGTATGCAAGCTTCCCATTCCGAAGCTTATTAAGGAAGAGTACCCGATGACCGCTGAAGCTGCAGCAATCAAGGCAGAAAAGGATAAGGAAATCAGAGCGATTTTTGAGGGTAAGGAAAGAAAGCTTATTCTTGTAATCGGTCCTTGCTCAGCAGATAACGAGGACTCGGTACTTGACTACATATCAAGACTTGCACCTGTTCAGGAAAAGGTAAAGGATAAGATTCTCATTATCCCCAGAATTTACACAAACAAGCCCCGTACCACCGGTGACGGCTACAAGGGTATGCTTCATCAGCCTGACCCCAACTCAGCCGCTGACCTTATCAAGGGTATTGTTGCAATAAGAAAGCTTCATATGAGAGCGGTTAACGAGACCGGCTTCTGCTGTGCAGATGAAATGCTTTATCCTGAAAATTACCGTTATCTTTCAGATATTCTTTCTTATGTTGCTATCGGTGCAAGAAGCGTTGAAAATCAGCAGCACAGACTTACTGCAAGCGGAATAGATATTCCCGTTGGTATGAAGAATCCAACAGGCGGTGACCTTTCCGTTATGATGAATTCAATCACTGCGGCTCAGCACAGCCATGATTTCATATACAGAGGTTGGGAGGTACGCTCAAAGGGTAACGACCTTGCTCACGCCATCCTCAGAGGATATGTCAACGACAGGGGACAGTCCTTCTCAAATTATCATTACGAAGACCTTGCAAATCTTTGTCAGCTTTACGCTGAAAGAGACCTTGCAAACCCCGCAGTAATTGTTGATACCAATCATGCAAACTCAGGTAAAAAGTACCTCGAGCAGTCCAGAATTGCAAAAGAGATAATACATTCATGCCATTGCAATTCAGATATTGATAAAATGGTTAAGGGTCTTATGATTGAAAGCTACATCGAAGACGGTGCTCAGAAGATAGGTGACGGCTGCTACGGTAAGAGCATCACAGACCCGTGCATAGGCTGGGAAAAGACAGAGAGACTCATATACGACCTCGCCGAGCTCTATTAATGTAATATAATAAGTGATTAAGTGTATTAAATCAGTACACAATATTAAGGTGCTGATTTAATACACGATTTAATATTTTGTTTAAATTGTGTTGACATATTTGCGGTTTTAGTATAATATAATGCAAATACAACGGACAGGAGGTAGAAAACATGGATATTATTCAACAGATAATGCTTGTATTTTCAGAATTGATTGAAAAAGTCAAAGCCATTTTTTCTTTTGTTAACTCACAGTTCCTGCCCACTTTTGACATCGATGATAGCAAAGAAAAAAATATCTTAAAAAATAATAAAAAAATTTGAAAATACCATTGACAAAGTGATATTTATCTGCTATTATATACAAGCCGTTGCGAGAGCGGCGGCAAACGTGGGAGCATAGCTCAGCTGGGAGAGCATCTGCCTTACAAGCAGAGGGTCACAGGTTCGAGCCCTGTTGTTCCCACCATTTGGCCCGGTAGTTCAGTTGGTTAGAACGCCAGCCTGTCACGCTGGAGGTCGACGGTTCGAGCCCGTTCCGGGTCGCCATTTAAATATGCGGATGTAGCTCATCTGGTAGAGCGCCACCTTGCCAAGGTGGAGGTAGCGAGTTCGAGCCTCGTCATCC
>JAFZFT010000095.1 GCA_017555765.1 Clostridia bacterium
AGGGACTTGCACTTTATACAAACGGCGTTGTTATTATGGAAAAATGCAAGGAGCTTCTTCCTGATTACTTCTCCTTCGTAAAGGGTCTTGTGGATTCTGCCGACCTTACACTCAATATCTCAAGAGAAACACTTCAGCAGGACCATCTTCTCAAGATTATTGCAAAGAACATAGAAAAGAAAATTAAATCAGAGCTTGAAAAAATGCTCCGCACTGACCGCGAAAAGTACGAGGAATTCTTCAAAGCCTTCGGTGTACAGCTCAAGTACGGCATTTACAGTGACTACGGCAGAAATAAGGAAACCCTTCAGGATCTTATCCTTTTTGTGTCTTCAAACGAAAAGAAGCTCTCATCACTTTCCGAATATGTTGACCGTATGCCCGAAAGTCAGAACACAATTTATTTTGCAACAGGTGAAACTGTTGATAAAATTGACCTTCTTCCTCAGACAGACAGCGTAAAGGCAAAGGGCTATGAGGTTCTTTATTGCACAGATGATGTGGATGAATTTGCTCTTCAGATGCTTCGTGAATATAAGGGAAAGAGCTTTACAAATATCTGTGCGGCAAATCTCGACCTTGACACCGAGGAAGAAAAGGAAGCTCTCAAGGCAGAAAATGAGGAAGCAAAGGATGTGCTTTCTTTCCTCAAAGAGAGCATCGGTGATGCAATCAGCGAGGTACGCTTTACAAACAAGCTTCGTAATCACCCCGTTTGCCTTACAAGTGAGGGTATGATGAGCCTTGGTATGGAAAAGGTACTTTCTGCTATGCCCGGTGCAAACGGAGTGAAGGCAACCGTTGTTCTTGAAATCAATAAGGACCATCCCGTTGCCGATAAAATTAAGTCACTTTATAAAACAGATAAAGAAAAAACCGCTAAATATGCAAAGATTCTCTACGCACAGTCATGCCTTATCGCAGGCAAGTCAATCGAGAATCCCACAGAGTTCAGCGAGCTTGTTTGTGAGCTTATGTGATTCTTTAGTAGTAAGTAAGGACGCCATCGGGCGTCCTTGTTTCATTGTATTACAAACAACACCGCCGAGAAGTAAATTCTCGGCGGTTTATCATAACTCGTAATGCCGTCAGGCATTTCTGACTACTGACTACTATTATTCCTCAGCACTTGCGCGTCTGATGTAATTCTTAAAGAACTTGAGTGCATCCTCAAGGCAGGAAACGGGGATTCTCTCGTTAGTGCCGTGAGCACCTCTGAGAAGCTCAACGCTTACTCTGAATGGAGCATAGCGATAAATGTTGTCACAGATAGGCTCGTAGTTGTAAGCGTCTGTGCCACCCATAACAAGATATGGAGCGATGATTGAGTTAGGTTCAAGATTCTTACAGATATCACCGATAATCTTAAAGGTTCTTGAATCAGTGGGTGAGAACTTTGAAGCTTCCTTTGAGTTGAGTACGTTTATCTCAAGGTTATCGTTTTTGCATACCTTTCTGATGTGATCAACAAGGTCCTGCTTGGTTGTACCGGGCATTGCTCTGAAGTTAACTGTAGCAGATGCACGCTGGGGAAGTACGTTAGCTGCAGGTGAGCCCTGAGCCATTGTAACGGCAGTTGTTGTTCTTACAAAGCAGGCTCCGAATGGGATCTGCTTGCAGATTTCAAGAATTGCGGGTCTGAGAAGGGGAAGGTTGCAGGTGATAAGACGTACGGGATATGTACACTCTCTGCCGACTGTATCAAGAAGATCCTTCATAAGCTGATTGAGTGAGGATTTGAACTGATGATCCTCAAGAGCCTGAATAGCACGTGCAAGCTCACCGAGAGCATTGTGCTTGGGTGGCTGTGATGAATGACCGCCCTTGCCGTTCACTACGATTTCTATATCTGAATAACCTTTTTCTGCAATACCGATACCTACAAGATGCTTGTTCGGAAGCACACCGGGAACATTGATGGGGATAATTGCACCGCCCTCGTCGATGACACTGTCAAGCTCAATGCCTCTGTTTTTGAGGGTAATCATAAGGTCGTGTGCACCGTTTATGTCGTTTGCAACAACCTCTTCATTGTCGCCGAAAAGAAGATAAACATCTCTTTCGGGCTCGAAGCCATCCTCAAGAAGAGCCTCAACGGACTCCATAACTGCGATGAGGTGGTTTTTCATATCGATTGTGCCACGGCCCCAGATGAATTCGCCGTCATCAACGCCTTCAAATGCTCCGTGTACCCAATCTTTTTCCGTACCGCTTGTAACGGGAACTACGTCCTGATGAGCAAGAAGAGCGATAGGCTTAAGCTCGGGCTTTGTACCCTTCCAACGGTAGAAGAGGTTTGCGGGAGGTATGATTTCTTTTTCAAGCTTTGAGTGCACAAGGGGATAAGCCTCTTCAAGGAATTTATGGAACTTGTCAAACTCGTTCCAGTCAACCTTTTCTGTTACTCTGTTGGAAATAGTCTTGAACTGAATTGCTTTGCTGAGATTCTCACGGTATCTCTGTACGTTGAATTTTTCCTCAGGCAGAGGAGTGAGGTCTGTTTTCTTGGGTTTGTACATTGCGGCGTGAACTGCATTTGCGGCTGCAGCAGCAATGAGAGTACCGCCGATAATTTTAGTGGATTTCTTCATATGTTCAACCTCTTTCTTGTTTTATTCCTATTAATTATATACCTATCAGGAATAAAATTCAATAGCCTGTAATAAAGTTGGGTACATTATTCTATAGTCGAGAGATATACGTACTCTTGACAGAAGCGGGTGAATGTTGTAAAATGTAGAAAGTCAGTTTATATGGAGGTTGCCCGATATGATGTCAAAAAAGGCTATCAAAATTATCTGCATTATTATGGCGGCTCTTATGCTTCTTAGTGTAGTAACAGCTGCTTTGCAGGTTTTTGCGGTTGACGAGGCTTATTATGAAACCTATGTTAATCCCGCAACAGGAGACAGTGACAGCGATTATCTTGTACCCGCAGGAATCGCTGTTGCAGCTATTCTTGCAGTTGTCATCTGCGTTGTGCTTCCTAAAATTAAAAATAAGGATGCTGACGACGATGACGATGAAGAGGAATATGATGACGAGAAAGACGATGACGAAATTCCTGAAAAGCCCTCTAAAAGTGAAGCTGAAGAAATCGATAATGGTAAACCCCACATAATTAAAAAGTCCGATAAGAATGAAAAGTAACAAAAATCCTTAAACTGTCGCAAAACTTATTGCGGCAGTTATTTTTATTTGTAAAATATTGTATTTGCTGTTTCTTTGTGTTACAATCAAACTAAATATTGACAGTAAAAAGGAGAATTATTATGAAAAAAGCTTTATCATTGCTTCTCAGTCTTGTAATGCTTGTGTCTGTTTGCTCTATGGGGATATCAGGTGCATATGAAATTACAAATAAAACTGAGTATCCCGTTATCGTTGTTCCCGGTTTTATGTCCAGTGAGCTTTACAAGATTGACGAGGAAACTGGTGAAAAGGTTACAGTATGGAGTTGGGGTGCCGCAGCAGATCTTGTTGGCGGTGCATCTTCAGGTAATCTCGGCGGAATCGTATCTGACTTTGCGACATACCTTCTTGCAGGTGACGTTGACCCCATCGCAAAAAGACTCGGTGAGGGTTTCAACAGAATTTTTGCCGACATCAAGTCAAATCCCGATGGTACTCCTTACAACAAGGATGTTTATCTTGCAGTAAGCTCACCCGAGGAAACCAATTTCAAGTACCTCAGAGAGACTTATCCTGACGGCAGACATCATCAGGAAGCAGAGATTATGTCTCATGTATGTGATGAAGTTGGTGAAGAAAATACTTTTGCTTTCAGCTATGATTTCAGACTCGGTGCAGTTGATGCTGCAGAATGCCTGAGAGATTATATAGATGCCGTGCTCGAATATACAGGCAGTGAAAAGGTAAATATTTTTGCAGTTTCACACGGCGGTCAGGTTACGGGCACATATCTTACCCTTTATGGTACTGAGGGTAAGGTAAATAATGCTGTACTCACTTTCCCTGCACTTGGTGGCGCAGGTATTGCATATGATGCATTCAATTATAATCACGAGGGCTTCAATTTCGGAGATGTAGGACTTCTTGTTTTCATTCAGCACGCTATGATGCTTGAAGAGGATTTACAGTACATTGTTGAAGCGGGACTTTTAGGCTTCCTTGATGAGCTTGCAAGTGCTCTCGTACCTTATTGCTTTGAAACCATCGGATATTGGGGCAGCCTCTGGGATTTTATACCTCTTGAATATTACGATGCTCTTAAAGAAGAACTTCTCGACAAAGAAATTAATGCAGGCCTTATTGAAAAGAGCGACTTTATGCATTATGAAATTATGTCCGCTGACGGTGAGTATAACTACTACGATGGCTTCAAAAAAGCTCAGCAGGCTGGTACAAATGTGTACATTATGGCAGGTTATGATATTCAGATTGTAACAGGTATGTCTGTTTCATCCGATGCTATTATTCCTACCGCTTCCGCAACCGGTGCCGTATGTGCACCTCTCGGTGAAAGATTTGCTGACGGCTATGTTCAGGCGGTTGATACAGGCTTCAATCAGCTTTCACCCACAATGACAGTTGATGCTTCAACGGGATATCTTCCCGAGCACACATGGTATATTCAGGACTATCATCACGGTATGACCTATAAGGATGAATACACGAAGGATCTTCTTTACACTCTTCTTCTCAACGATGAAAGCTATGATGTGCATTCATTTGAAAGATTCCCGCAGTTCCACGCGACATCAAATCCTGCTCACGCAATTCATGCACAGTTTGATAGCAGTGTTGAGGGTTATGTTTCAGGCGAGGATAATGTCCTTGTCATTACAAATGTCTGCAAGGATAGCAGCGTAATGATAAGCGCAATCAATGTTAGAGGTACAGATGATATCAGCTTTATTTTTGCTCCTGTTGTGCTTGCTCCTGGTGAAAGCAAATCCGTTAAGTTTTTCGGAGAGTTTTCCGAGGTAAGTCTCAGTAATTTTGAAATCTGCATTTCGTACGTTATCGGTAATCTTACACCTGTCGGTCAGCGTACCTTTGATTTCGTACTTATGAATGGTGAAGCAGCTGATTTTGACAGTGAAAACCCCTATGTTTCAGCCAAATACGAAAATGGTATGGATGAAATTATAGGTGAAGATACTGTTGATATTCTTGATAAGTACGGAGTGAAAACTCTTGCTTCAATTATTTATGAAACAGTAATGAAAATTTATGATTTTATAGTAGGTATAATTGATTTTTTCGCATAATGCACTGATTCCCGGGCAATAATATTGCTACACAGTGAGTTTCTCACTGTACGGGAGGTGACATTTATGGAAAATACAGGCGTAAAATGTTCAGTTAATGAGTGTGAATACCATGTGGGTTGCGACAAGTGTAGACTTGACAAAATCGAGGTAACACACGAAAAGACAAGTCCTGACTCAATGGCAGTACCTCATTTCTGCAAGAGCTACAAGCATAAGCAGTAAAAAAAGAGAAGGCAGCTTCCTTATCACATTCAGTGAAAGGCAGTTGTCTTTTTTTATCGCTGTATAAAAAGTGAAGTTCTCCATATAATCAATTTGAAATATAATTCAGAGGAGAAATAAATATGAACTTTAAAACAGGATACCTCGAAGAGCTTATGCAAAGAGTAATAGCACGTAACAGGGGCGAGGTTGAGTTTCATCAGGCTGTGAGAGAGGTACTTGAATCTATCGAACCGGTATTGATAAAGAATCCACGCTATATAGGGAAGGGTATTGTTGAGTCCTTGGTTGAGCCTGAAAGGGTGATTAAATTTCGCGTGCCGTGGGTTGACGATATGGGACGCATACAGGTAAACCGTGGCTTCAGAGTACAGTTCAGCAGTGCAATTGGACCTTATAAGGGCGGTTTGCGTTTCCATCCGTCCGTATATGAAGGTATAGTTAAATTCCTTGGCTTTGAGCAGATTTTTAAAAATTCTCTCACAGGACTTCCTATAGGTGGTGCAAAGGGTGGCAGTGATTTTGACCCGAAGGGGAAATCTGAGGGTGAAGTGATGAGATTCTGTCAGAGCTTTATGACTGAGCTCTCAAAGCACATCGGCTCAAATACTGATATACCTGCAGGGGATATAGGTGTTGGTGTGAGGGAAATCGGATTTCTGTTCGGTCAGTACAAGCGTATAAGAAACGGCTTTACGGGTGTACTTACAG
Organism: Clostridia bacterium; assembly: GCA_017555765.1. Lineage (GTDB taxonomy): Bacteria > Bacillota > Clostridia > Oscillospirales > Acutalibacteraceae > UBA6857. The sequence goes on from JAFZFT010000095.1 coordinate 6,171, forward strand.
GCAAGGGTCTTAACTACGGCGGTTCACTTGTGCGTACTGAAGCAACGGGCTATGGTCTGTGTTATTTTACTGAAGAGATGCTTAAAGAACGTGGTGAGAGCTTCTGTGGAAAAAGAGTTTCGATTTCGGGTTCAGGAAATGTAGCAATATATGCGGCTCAGAAGGCCATTGAGCTTGGTGCAAAGGTTATCACTATGTCCGATTCTGACGGATTTATATATGATGAAGAGGGGATTGACCTTGAGCTTGTAAAAAGAATAAAGGAAATCCGTCGCGGCAGAATCCTTGAATATGCTGATATGTGCACTGATGCAGTATATGTACCTGATTGCTGTAAAATATGGGAGGTGCCTTGCGATATTGCACTGCCTTGTGCTACACAGAATGAGATAAACAAACACTCAGCTGAATTGCTCGTTTCAAACGGATGCTTTGCTGTTGCTGAGGGTGCAAATATGCCCTCTGATCCCGATGCTATTGAGTACTTTTTAAGTAATGGAGTGCTTTTCGGTCCCGCTAAAGCGGCAAATGCAGGTGGTGTGGCGACCTCCGCTCTTGAAATGACACAGAACTCTATGAGATATTCGTGGAATTTTGAAAAGGTTGATGCGATGCTTAAGGATATAATGGTAAATATATATCAGTCCTCGTCTCGTGCGGCAGCGGAGTACGGTATGAAGGGGAATCTTGTAGCGGGAGCAAATATTGCGGGATTCATTAAGGTTGCAGATGCAATGCTTTCCCACGGAGTAGTGTGATTAATTACCGACATATTATTGATATATGTCGGTTATCTTTTTATAAAATGAAAAAATCAAAAAAATAATAAAAAAATTCAAAAAAAGTTAAAGAAGATTGGATTTTTATTTAATATAATACAATTGTAAGATTTTGTCATATAAGTAATACAGTGGCAAAACATAAAAGGAGGAATTAATATGACATTTACAGATTATGCAGAAAATGAGCTCAAAAAGTTGCCTAACACAAAGTCTGCGTACCTCTATAAGCAGGAGGTTATTGCGAGAATGACTGCAAGAGCCAACGAACTTGTTGAAAGCGGTCTTACTGACAATAAGGTTATCAATGAGCTTATCATAAACGAATTCAGCGACATCGAGAAGGAGTACTACGAGAGGCTCAAGAAGAAAAAGAAGGCTGCTAAGACTAAAAACAAGAGCTCACTTATCGCTCTCGGTATAGTCGGATATGTTTTACTTCTTGTAGGCGCTTTCCTCGGTGTAAGCTTTGCTACAGGAGCATGGGACAAAACCTGGCTTATTATTGTAGTCGGAATTCTCGGAGCTGTTATTGCAGGTCTTGCAGGCGGTTGCTTTGCTCTTTTTGCTAAAAAGAAAAAGATGGCGGTTTTTGCTCTTCTTATTGTTATTCCTGCAATAGCCGCTCTTGCATATGTTGTTCTTGGTCTTATCGGCCTTCTTGCATGGCATCCGGGTTGGCTTATAATAGTTGCATCAGTTTTTGTTGATTTTATTATTATTGTCGGAAGACTTGTCATCTCGTCAAAAAAGGAAGTAGAGGATGAAAAATGGGAAGACGATTAAATGCTGAGCTCTGGGATAAAATGCACTATCTTTTCCGTGATTTCAATGACAGAATGGTGCATCTTGAGCTTCATTACGATTTCGAAATTAACCTTGAAACACTTAAAACAGTTCTTATCTGTTTTTTTGAAAAAGCACCCGTACTTCACTCGAGATTTGTTGATAATAAGGTGAGTCCCTATTGGGAGGTTATGCCTTACAGAATTGAAGATGTTATTACTGTAAAGCACAGCGATAATGTAACCGAGGATATCGACAGATTCTTAACTCAGTACATACCTCCTGAGAGAGATTTGCAGATGAAGGTTGGTGTTTTCTACTACGAAGGCAAAACCGCTCTTTGTATGGTAGAAAATCATATGTGCATGGATGGCGGCGATTTCAAGTATTTCATCAGAAGCTTCTGCAAGGCTTACAGTGAATACGAAGAAAAAGGAATCAGCCCTATTAACCTCAGAGAAGGTACCCGCTCATATGATTCTGTTTATACTGATTTTTCTAAAACTCAGGAAAAAATGGCGAGAAACCTTTACAGAAATGTCTGCGCTAAGGATACTCACAAATTCCCACTTACTGAAAGTAAGGAAGGCGATCGCTCTTTTATTGCGAGAAGAAGAATTTCTGAGGAAACCTTCCTAAAGTTGAAGACAGTTGGCAAGGCTCATGGCGCTACGGTAAATGATATGCTCGTTGCCGCCTACTTTTACTCACTCTATGAGCTCGCAGGCTACGGAGAGGATGAAAGCGTGACTATTTCCTGCGCAATTGACCTCAGACGCCATATGAAGGATGATGAGGGACAGGGTGTTACAAATCACACCGCTTTCATGCAGTGTAACATACCCAGAAGAGGCAGAAATATTTTTGAGACTCTTCAGTACGTTATCAACAGCTCAAATCTTTTTAAAAAGGATAAATTTATGGGACTTTATGGGCTTCCTCTCCTTAAGTTCGCCTATAAGATACTTCCTCATTCTGCTAGTGAGGAGATTATCAAGATCGGATATTCAAATCCGCTCCTTGCTATGAGTAATATAGGTATCCTTGACCATAAGGCACTTGCTCTCGGCGGAAATGAGCCGATTGACGGCTTTATGACAGGCGCCGTAAAATACAAGCCTTATGTTCTTCTTTCCGCAACCTCGATGAGAAATGTTATAACCCTTTCTATGTGTGTGAGAGGAAATGAAGATGATAAGAAGATTGTTAATACCTTCTTTGATATTTTTGAGAGAAGTATAGAAAAGCTTCTTGCAGAATAAATATGATTAACTCCGCTACATTACAAATGTTGCGGAGTTTTTATGTTGACATATTCTTATATTTCTGCTAAAATTTCATTATATAAATATAATAGGTTTATAATATAAAAATTCATATTAGAAAAGGCGGTTAGACTATGATTTTTGAAATCAGAGGTAATCAGTTCGTTAAAGACGGTAAGCCAATAAAGCTTATTTCCGGTGCGGTGCATTATTTCAGAAATATGCCTGATACATGGCAGGATATTTTTAAGAAAATGAAGGCCATGGGTCTTAACTGCGTGGAAACCTACTGTGCATGGAATATGCATGAAAAAAAGCAAGGTGAATTTGATTTCAACGGAAATCTTGATATTGCAGCGTTTATTAAAGCTGCTCAGGCTGAGGGTCTTATGGTTATTGTCAGACCGGGTCCTTACATTTGCGCTGAATGGGAATTCGGCGGACTTCCCTGGTGGATACAGACAGACGATGAGATGGAAATACGTTGCTCAAATAAGGCATACATAAAGTATTTTGACAGATATCTTGATAAGCTCTTTGAACAGATAAAGTCCTTGCTTTGCACTAACGGAGGTCCCGTAATAATGCTTCAGTGCGAAAATGAGTACGGCTATTACGGTGACGATAAGGTGTACCTCAGATATCTTTATGAAAGCTACCGTGAAAAGGGCATAGATGTACCTCTCTTTACATCCGACGGTACAAGCAAGGATAACCTTCTTGACGGCTCCGTTGAAGGCTGCTTCTCTACTCTTAATTTCGGTAGCCGAGTTGAAGAGAACTTCAGAGCACACGATGAGCTTTATCCCGACCAACCTAAAATGTGCATGGAAATGTGGAATGGTTGGTTTGATGCCTGGGGTGATGAATACCACCACACAACCTCAGCTGAGGATTATGCTAAGGCTGTAGACGATATGCTCACAAAGGGCAGCGTCAATATGTATATGTTTATCGGCGGTACAAACTTTGGATTTATGAGCGGTGCTAATCATTATGAAAGATTTGCCCCTGATGTAACTAGCTACGACTACGATGCACTTCTTTCAGAATGCGGCGATGTAACACCGAAGTACAGAGCTATAAGAGAAGTAATATTGAAGCATATAGATGAGCCTCTTCCGGAGATTCCTGCAGACAGAAAGAAGGCCGTTTACGGCACTGTTGAGCTTACCGAAAGAGCAGGCTTATTCGCAAATCTCAGAAATTTATCTACACCTGTACGAAGCGATGTTCCTAAAAATATGGAAAAGTATGGTCAGGGATACGGCTTTATTGCTTATCGTACCGTGCTTAACAGAGACTATACAGATACCACACTTTTATTCGAAAGCCTTGGTGACAGAGCTCAGATTTATATAAACAGCAATCTTATTGATATTCTTTATATAAATGACAGACTCGAAACCAAGATTACTGCTTCTGCGGGAGATGTTCTTACCGTACTTTGTGAAAATATGGGCAGAGCAAACTTCGGTAGTAAGATGATGCGCAAAAAGGGTATAGACGGAAGATGCCTTCTTGATAAGAAGATACATTTCGGTTGGGATGTATACACTCTTCCTATGGACAATCTTTCGAATGTTGTTTATTCCGATGAAGTGCCTGCTGAAAAATCAGTTTTCTATAAGGGTTACTTTGAAATTGACGAGGCTTACGATACTTTCCTTAAGCTTGATAATTTCACTAAGGGCTTTGTAACTGTCAATGGGTATAACATAGGCAGATATTGGGAAATCGGTCCTCAGAAGACATTATATATACCGGCTTCGCTTCTTAAAAAAGGTGAAAATGAGATAGTTGTTTTTGAGTCCGACGGAATCAAGGGCGAGCCTGTTATAGAATTTACCGATAAGCCGATTTTAGGCTGATAATAAAGGAGATTGAATATGAAGTACCAAATTAAAAAGCTTTATGTAAACGACTTTTCTGTTTTTGAAAAGAATAAGATAAGGGATAGAAGTTATTTCATTCCCTACAAGAGCCAGAGCGGCTTCGAAGGCAAGACTGTTCTTACAGAAAGATACGGCAGTGACTGTGTTAACGTACTTTCAGGTGAGTGGAATTTCAAATATTTCAGCAAGATATCTCGTCTTCCTTCAAATTTTGACAGTGACACTCTTATGGATACTGTAAATGTACCCTCCACATGGCAGAGAACAGGCTATGAGAATCCTTGTTACCTTAACACAAGATACGAGTTCCCTATGACTCTTCCCAATGTCCCTGACGAGATGTCTGCAGGTATATATGTAAAGAAGTTCAACATTTCGGAAAATGCCAAGAATCCTATCATAACCTTCCTCGGTGTATGCTCTTGTCTTACACTTTATGTAAACGGCGAGTTTGTGGGATACAGCGAAGGCAGTCATAACAGTGCTGAATTTGCAATCAAGGAATATGTTCATCCGGGTGAAAACGAGCTTATGGCTATTGTTTCCAAGTGGTGTAACGGTACCTATCTCGAATGTCAGGATATGTTCAGAGAAAACGGCATCTTCCGTGATGTGTACATTACAGAAAATCCTGAGCAGTACATCTTTGATTTTGATGTTAAAACTAAGAAGGAACAGAGCGGTTATTCAATGACCGTCAAGGTTAATGCGTGCGGAGACAACTTCAGTGGTAAAAAGCTTTCTGCTAAGCTACTTTATAAGGGTGATGAGATAGTCTCCCGTGAGGAAAATCTCAATTCAGAGGTTGCTTTCGATTTCGGCGTTATAGATGCTGTCGAGTGGAACGCTGAAAAGCCTGAGCTTTACGAGCTTTACATCTCCATTCTTGACGGAGATGAAAGCATTCAGTGCGTAAGGGAAACTGTTGGCTTCAAAAATGTAGAAATCAAGGGTGAGCATTTCCTTTTCAACGGAAAGCTTATAAAGTTCAAGGGTGTAAACCATCATGATACACATCAGTCAACAGGTTATGTAATGAGCGGTGAGGATTTACTCAAGGACATTCTTCTTATGAAGGAATTCAATGTAAATAGTGTACGTACCTCTCACTATCCTCCCGATCCGATGTTTATCAGACTTTGTGACGAGTACGGTCTTTATGTTATTGATGAGGCAGATATCGAAACACACGGAACACAGTTCAACGAAAAACTCGGATTTACAGGAAAACCCAATATTATTAGTAACGGCAAGGAATGGCTTCCGAGAATGCTCGATCGAGTAAAGAGACTTTACGGCAGAGATAAAAATCATCCTTCAATTACAATGTGGAGTCTCGGTAACGAATCAGGCGGCTGGAAAAACCAGGATAAGTGTTATGACTATCTTAAGTCAGTTTCTGATATTCCCGTACATTATGAGGCTGCTATCAGAACACCGCGTACAGGCTACGACGTTGTATCAGAAATGTATCAGCACAGTGATGTTGTAGAAAAAATCGGACAGCATAAATTCCTCGGAAGATATAAGGGTAAGCCTTATTTCCTTTGCGAGTACTGCCATGCTATGGGTGTTGGCCCCGGTTCACTTGAGGAATATTGGGAGACCTTCTACGCTCACGACAATCTTACCGGCGGATGTATCTGGGAGTGGGCTGACCACAGTGTATATAATCCCAGTGCAAAGTATAAATACACCTACGGCGGCGACCACGGTGAAAGAATCCACGATGAAAACTTCTGTGTTGACGGACTTTTCTATCCCGACAGAACACCCCACACAGGTGCTTATGAAATGAAAGCGGTTTACCGCCCGATAAGAGTAAAGCGTGTAAGCGATAATGTATATTGCTTCAGAAACACAAACGCTTTTACATCTTCATCTGAGTACGAATTAAGCTATGAGCTTCTTGAAAACGGTACTTGCGTTGAAACCGGTAAGGTCGAGCTTGAAATTGAAGCCGGTACATCAAAGAATCTTATTATTGCTCACAAGATGATTGATAGTAATTGCGATGCTCATATCAACTTCATCTGCAAGGATAAGAACGGCAGAGAAATCTCAAAGGAGCAGATTGCTCTTAATGAGGTTGTCGGCGAGTTTGTTGCTCCGAAGGGTGATGCAGTAAAGCTTTCAGATAAAAACGATAAAATTACTGTCAGCTTTGAAAAGGGCGCTGCTGTATTCTCCAAGAATGCCGGAAAGCTCATTAGCTATGTTATTGACGGCAAAGAAATGCTTTATAATGATGACGGAATGAAGCCTCAGCTTTACAGAGCATATCTTGATAATGACAGAAACATCGTCAAGCACTGGAAAAAACAAAAGCTTCACAAGCTTGGATATAACGGTAAGATTGTGTCTGCTAAGGCAAAAGATGACGGTACCGTAAAAATCGAGAGTGAAGGCTGGCTCTGTGCTGACGGCAAGAAGATGTTTGAATTTGAGTGCAAGTACACATTCTATCCCGACGGATCAATTAAGGTAAAGGCAGAGGTAGAAAAGAAAAAGCTTGATTTCACCAAGTACGATATACCTCGTTTCGGACTTAACCTTCTTCTGGATGTATCTCTCAGTAATGTTGAGTACTACGGACTCGGTGATCTTGAAAATCTCAATGACTTCCGTGCACAGAGTACTGTAGGAATTTACAAGTCCACAGTCAAGGATATGTGCGTTGATTATATCAAGCCTCAGGATAGCGGCAACCACGGATGTACACGTTGGATGACTGTTACCGATAATGACGGCAAGGGTCTTAAATTCTTCAACAGTAAGGATTATTTCTCCTTCAGCACACACGATTATCCTGAAAAGCAGATCCGTCAGGCTAAGCACCTTGAGGATATGAAGCGCGGAAAGCTTACAAGTGTAAGTATTGACGGTTTTATGAGAGGTACCGGCTCTAACAGTTGCGGTCAGCACACACTCAAGAAGTACAGAGTAACCCTTAAAAACGAGCTTGAATTTGAGTTCTATATAATTCCCGTACGATGAGGTGAATTCTTGTGAAGCTACTTTTCAAACAACGCTTTTTCTCTTTGGCTGGCAGTTACAATATTTTTGATGAAAACGAAAATGTTGTCTTTACTGTCAAAGGTAAGCTCGGTTTTGGAAGAGAATTCTATGTGTATGATAAAGACGGAAATATGCTGGCTTTTATGAAGCGACGAGTTTTTACTTTTCTGCCTTGCGTTGATGTCTTTGTCGGCGAAAACTATATCGGATGTATAAAACGAAGATTTTCATTCTTTAAGCCGGTGTATACGATTGATTTTCACTCGTTGAGCGTTGTAGGTAATTTCTTTGAACTTGACTATGGGATTTTCGATGCAGAATGCAAAGAAATTGCTCATATCAGTCAGAAACTTTTCAAGCTTACTGATACTTATGTTATTGATGTCATACAAGATGATATGGCACTTTATGCGCTTCTTGTTGTGATTGCAATAGATGCTGATAAAAGTTCAAGATCAACAACTATAAGCATCGGTAATTAAGTGTAGCTGAATGATAAAAAAATAATATTTCTTTTAACGAACTGCTGTTTTCTTCTTGAATATGGCAGTTCGTTGTGTTATAATGCAATTGATTAGGGCGTTTTGCCCGTCATATTCAAAATTTATGGAGGCAGAAATTATGAAGCAGTTAAACATTGGTATCATCGGCGCAGGCCGTATCGGTAAGGTACATATGGAATCAATCACATATAATGTACCTACAGCAAGAGTTCTCGGTATTACAGACGTTTTCAAGGACGCTCTTCCCGGTCTTGCAGAAAAGTACGGTATCCCCAAGATATATAACGATTATAAGGAAATGCTTGCTGACGAAGAAATTGACGCAGTTCTTGTTTGTTCATCAACAGATACTCATGCTGATATTTCCATCGAGGCAGCTGAAGCGGGTAAGCACGTATTCTGTGAAAAGCCCGTTGACCTTACTCCTGAGAAGGTAAAGGCAGTTATCGCAGCAGTTGAAAAGGCAGGTGTTAAGCTTCAGGTAGGCTTCAACAGACGCTTTGACCATAACTTTGCACACGTTCGTTCACTTATCAATGACGGTAAGGTAGGTAATCTTGAGCTTATCAAGATTACATCACGCGACCCTGAGCCTCCTTCAGCCGAATATGCTGCAGTTTCAGGTGGTATGTTCCTTGATATGACAATTCACGATTTTGATATGGCACGCTTCCTTGCAGGTAGTGATGTTACAGAGGTATACGTAAATGCAGCATGCCTTGTTGATCCCGCTATCGGTGAAGCAGGTGATGTTGATACAGCTATCATCAATCTCAAGTTTGAAAACGGTGCTCTCGGTGTAATTGATAACAGCCGTCGCGCAGCTTACGGCTATGATCAGAGAATCGAAGTTTTCGGCTCACTCGGTGCTGCAATGGCAGCTAACGATACACCTACCAATGTAACTGTTATGAATGCAGAAGGTGTTTCAACAGACAAGCCTCTCTATTTCTTCCTTGAAAGATATATGCAGTCATTCCGTGATGAAATGATTCAGTTTGTTGATGCTGTTCAGAATGACAAGCCCACACCTACAACAGGTCTTGACGGTCTTAACTCAATCCTTGTTGCTCTTGCAGCTAAGAAGTCAGTTGCAGAGGGCAGAGCTGTCAAGATTTCTGAAATCGGCTGATTTTAATTCGGGAGTACTCCCAGAAGGAGTGCTCCTTGAAGTGTTTTTTAAGAATAAACCCTCCCGAAAGGATTGATTATTATGAAACTTACAATGGCTCAGGCTCTTGTAAAATTCCTTGACAATCAGTATATCTGCTTTGACGGTAAGGAAACCAAGTTTGTCGACGGTATTTTTGGCATTTTCGGTCACGGATGTGTAGTAGGCATCGGTCAGGCTCTTGAACAGGGCGGACACAGCCTCAGATATTATCAGGGCCACAACGAGCAGGGTATGGCTCATGCGGCTATTGCCTATGCCAAGCAGATGCACAGACGCAAGATTATCGCTTGTACATCCTCAATAGGACCCGGTGCTCTCAACATGGTTACTGCTTGCGGTACTGCAACTGCAAACAGAATTCCTCTTCTTGTGCTTCCCGGTGACACCTTTGCCTGCCGTCAGCCTGACCCCGTACTTCAGCAGATAGAGCAGTATGACAGCTGTGCAATTACCGCAAATGACGCTTTTAAGGCTGTTTGTAAATACTGGGACAGAATTAACCGTCCCGAGCAGCTTATGACCGCATGCATCAATGCTATGCGCGTACTTACAGATCCCGCTGATACCGGTGCAGTTTGCATTGCTATGCCTCAGGATGTGGAGGCAGAAGCATTCGATTATCCAGACTATTTCCTTCAGAAGAGAGTTTGGTATATGGACAGACGCGTACCTTCTGAAAGAGAAATCGATTCAGCTTGTGAGCTTATCAGAAACAGCAAGAAGCCTATGATTATTGTCGGCGGTGGTGTTACATACTCCGATAGTGACAAGTCTGTGCTTGCTATGGCTGAAAAATATAATATTCCCATCGGTGAAACCCAGGCTGGTAAGGGTCAGATTCCCTTTGCTCATCCTCTTAATATGGGTGGTTGCGGTGTTACAGGTGGTCCTGCTGCTAATGCAATCGCAAAGCAGACAGACCTTGTAATTGCAGTCGGCACAAGACTTACCGACTTTACAACCTGCTCAAAATGGGGTTTCCACAATCCCGATGTGAAGATGCTTTCAATAAACGTTTGTCCTTTTGATGCATTCAAGATGGATGCTACTGCAGTTATCGCTGATGCTAAGGCTGCTGTTGATGCAATCTGTGCAAAGCTCGACTACAAGTCAGAATGGGCAAAGGAAATTGCTGATGCAAAGTCAGCTTATGAGGCTGAAATTGACCGTTGCCACAACGAAAAGCTCGACGGTGTTCTCTCACAGAAGAGAGCACTCGGTATCATTAATGAAACCGTTGCTGACGATGCAGTTATAATCGGCTCATCAGGTTCACTTCCCGGTTGCCTTCAGAGAATCTGGAAATCAAAGGCTCCCGACACATATCACGTAGAATACGGCTTCTCATGTATGGGTTATGAAATCTGCGGTGCTCTCGGTGCAAAGCTTGCAGCAGGGGACAGAGAAGTATATTCAATGGTTGGTGACGGTAGCTTCCTTATGCTTCACAGCGAGCTTTATACCGCAATTCAGGAAAACAAGAAAATCAATGTTATGCTCTTTGACAACAGCGGTTGGGGATGTATTGAAAATCTTCAGAATAACCAGGGTACAGATACCTTCGGTACACGCTTTACAAGACGTAACGATGAAAGCGGTCTTCTTGACGGTGAAATCATTATGACAGACTATGCGAAGATTGCCGAGGGCTACGGCTGCAAGGCTTATCGTGTAACAACCGAGGAAGAGCTTTATGCTGCTATGGAAGACAGCAAGAAGCAGACAGGCTGTACACTTTTCGACATCAAGGTCGGCCATAAGAGTATGACAGACGGATATGATTCCTGGTGGAGAGTCGGTGTTGCCGAGGTTTCCGGAAGTGAAAGAGTTCAGGAATGCTATGAGGATATGAAGGCTAATATTGCAAAAGCCCGTTTATATTAATTTTTAAAGGAGAAAATAAAAATGCTTAACAAAGAAAAAGTATATCTTGCATGCGCACCTATCGCATGGACAAACGATGACCTTCCCGATCTCGGTGCAGAAAACACCTTTGAGCAGTGCGTAAGTGAAATGGCTCTCGCAGGCTTCACAGGCAGCGAAATTGGTAACAAATATCCCAAGGATGTTGAAACACTTAAGCATAAGCTTGATGTAAGAGGAATGAGAATCTGTAACGCTTGGTTCTCCTCACTTCTTCTTTCTGAGGGCTACGAGGCTACAATCGAAGCCTTCATCAAGCACAGAGATTTTCTTCACGCTCTCGGTGCAAAGGTTATCGGTGCTTCAGAGCAGGGTAACAGCATCCAGGGCAAGGATGTAAGCATCTTTGGTGAGAAGCCCGTTTACACAGACGAGCAGTGGGAGCTTATTGCAAAGGGCTTCAACGAAATGGGCAGACTCGCAAAGGAAAAGGGTATGTACTTCACAGTTCATCACCATATGGGTACAGGCGTACAGACGGAGGCTGAAATCGATAAGCTTATGGAAATCACCGATCCTGATCTCGTTTATCTTCTTTTCGATACAGGTCATCTTTCCTTCAGCGGTGAGGATGTTCTCGGTGTACTTAAGAAGTACGTGAACAGAACAAAGCATGTTCACCTCAAGAGCATCCGTAAGGATGTTATCGAGGATGCAAAGGTTAAGGGTTATTCATTCCTTGACAGCGTTCGTGCTGGCTCATTCACAGTTCCCGGTGACGGAGATTTCGACTTCACTCCCGTATTTGATATTCTTGACGAAGCAGGTTATGAAGGCTGGGTTGTTGTTGAAGCAGAGCAGGATCCCGCTAAGGCTAATCCCTACGAGTATGCAGTTCTTGCAAGAAACTACATCAGAGAAAAAACAGGTCTTTAATAAAAAAGACGGACTGTTGCATTCAGTGCAACAGTCCTTTGTTTATTCTAATATAATCTCTGCAACCTTCAAATCGTAGGGATAGGTGATTTTTATATTCTGAACATCACCCATAACCAGATGTACACTTTCGCCACTTACTGAAAAAACACTGCAAGTGTCGGTGAGTATATTTTTTTTCTCGTCTGTAAGAGTAAAGTAAAGCTCCTTGAGTTTTTTTGCATTGAAGGTCTGAGGCGTCTGGCATTGATAAAGTTTACTTCTGTCGGGAGTGCCGTTAATGGTAAGACCGTCATAGCTTTCAATTATTGTATCTGTAGCGGGGATGACAGTGCCTATTGCATCATAAATCTCGGAGCTTTCTATGTGTCTGTCAATTATTTCTGTAGTAACAAAAGGCCTGGCAGCGTCGTGAGTAACAATTACTGTGTTTTCATCTAAACCGTCAGTATTTTCGATATAGCTTACAGAATTCATAATGGTTTCGTTTCTGTCAGAGCCGCCCTTGATTACGGTAACACAGTCGTTGTTGAAGTGCTTCTTTAAAAGCGCGTCTGTATAGCTACACCATTCTTCGGGGCAGAGGACTATAACTCTTCTGAATTTTCCGCAATCAAGGAATTTTTGTACGGTATGTGCTATTATAGGCTTGTTACCGACGGTTATGTACTGCTTCGGCTTTTCGGCTCCCATTCTGCTTCCTATTCCGCCGGCGGCAATTACTGCATACAGCATATTATCACCTCAAAAATATTATGCTTCAATTATACTTAACACATCTCTTTTGTCAATATGATTATATCTCTTTGAAGTTGACAAAAGTCGACATAAAGAGTATAATTACAATGATTTTATATACCGAGGTGACCTGAAAATATGAATCAGTATTTTTGCGATGAATTAAAGTGTATTTTTAATGAACTCGCTAAGAAAAAGTGCCGACCAAGAGCTTATGCGGCAAAAAATATTACGGTTGTTTGTGATGAGCACAGTCTTGCAGCGTACCTTGCAGGCTACTATACATCTGTTTGTAACGTTGAGAATGGCGGTGCTGTTAATATAGTTGCAGAAGGCGAGTGGCAGAATAAGGAACTGTACGATGAAATTAATGTGGAGTTTTCTGAAAAAGCGACACTTGAATGTTTTGACAACTACGAGCAGTACAAAGAAAATATATCAGCAGATGAGGGTACTGTTTTTTATATAGCTAACCTTCAGCTTGAAAAATATTCTGACCCGGCTATTTTTGAGAAGAAGAAAAAAAATCTTGCTTTCTGGCTTGAAAGCATTAAGGAAACAAAATTAAATTTTGTTTTAATACCTATTTTTAATTTCAAGGAACCTTTTCCGCATGGTATTGCAGCCTGCTCGGAAAGAGAGCTTGAGGCGGTAACTCTTTATGACAGTTCATTTGTTCAGGGTAAGCAGGTTATTGAACTTGAGGATATCTGCCGTCGCCATTTTACGGATGATGAGAGGAAGCTTAAGGTTGTACGCTTTGATACTATATTCGGTCCTCTTGTTAAAGATACATCTAAACTCGGATTCGATAGTATTATCGATGAGCTTATAAATGATAATCGCATAACCTTCAGAAGAAGTGATGTTTTCACTTATTATACTGCTTGCTATATCCGTCAGGCTGTTTCAGCTGTACACTGCGTTTCGGTAAAGGGTCGTACCGGCAATATTTATAATGCAGCCAATTACCGCTTTACTCTTCACGATATTAAAAATAATCTTTACAAAAGCTTCAACTACAGAAAGCCTGAGATTGTTTTTGATGACAGTGACGGTGATCTTTCCAACAATAACAGCTATGAATGCCTGAGTAATCTTAAAATCAAGGATCTCGGATGGACAATAGTTACTCCTTTGCAGGAAGCGATTTACAGAACGGCTCTTGCAATGACAGCGGACGAATACCAAGCCGGTTTTTACGTCAGCATATATCAAGGTAAGCTTGAACGTATAAAGCAGGTTGAGATGGATATAATCAAGGAAATTGACCGTATCTGTAAAGCTAACGGTATAAATTATTTCCTTGTAGGCGGATCTCTTCTTGGCGGTGTCAGACATAAGGGCTTTATACCTTGGGATGATGATATTGATATTGGTATGCTCAGAGAGGATTATAATAAATTCAAGAAGATTTGTCCCGGTGAGCTTTCTGATAAGATGCGTTATCAGTCATATAGTCAGGAGCCTCAGTCACATTACATTTTTGAAAAAATCAGACTCAAGGAAACCTATTTCAGTACAAAATTCTCTAATCGCTTCCGTGATATAGAAAATGGTATCTTTGTCGATGTGCTTGTTTACGATAAAACCTCTAACATAAAGCTTTTGCAAAAGCTTCATGTTAAGCTTATAAAGATAATGAGCAGAGTAATAAATGTACGTTGGGTTAATAAGCCGAGAAAGAATATTCACTACAAAGCAACAAAGCTCTTACTTCCTGTAATGCGACTCATACCCTTCAGAGTGTACCATTGGTGCTTTGAGGCAGTGCTTCGTATGTTCAACTGGAATAAGAAAAGCAAGTATCTTATTGACGGTGTAGGGCAGAATGTAGGAAAGGGTGCTTTCCCGATTTCTTGGTTCGATGAAATGACAGAAATTCCCTATGAAGATATGACATTCAGTGTACCTGCTAAGTATGACGAGTATCTCAGACATTGGTATGGTGACCGTTATATGGAACTTCTTCCTATTTCTTCAAGAAAATCAGGTCATAGTCTCAAGAGAATGGATTTAGGTAAATATCTGTTTGCGGAAACAGAGAACCTTCCTTCACATATCAATGACCATAGGGGAGAGCTTTACGAAAAGCCTCTTGATGAATAAAATATTAAACCGGGTTCGATATCGGACCCGGTTTTTAACTTTTTCTTGACATAGGTATTAAAAAATAGTATTATATGCTATAATACTATTAGTATGGGTTATTAGCATTTCGGATGAACATATATTAAATTTTAAAAAAGGAGGTTTTGTATTAAATGAGTGAAAATGAACAGAAAAAGCCAAGAAACTCCGGCTCACAGAAAAAGAAAAATAAATCAGGTTCAAATAAAGCTCAGTCACAGGTAAAGGCGCAGAGCGGAAAAAAGACGCTTGAAGCTAAGGTGCAGAATGAGCTTAAGGCACAGAAAAAGCAAAACAGTGTGAAAAAACAACGCAATTCAACAGAACAGAAGAATCGTTCAAATAAAGAAAGAAATGTAAGAAAAAATAAAAAGACAGGTAAAAAAGCAGTTTCTGCTCAGCCTATTAAGATTGCATTTTTAGGTGGTATTAATGAGGTTGGTAAGAATATTACAATGTTCCAGTACAAGGATGATATTATTCTTGTTGACTGCGGTCTTGCTTTCCCCGATGAGGATACCCCTGGTATCGATCTTATAATTCCTGATTTTACCTATCTTCAGAAGAATTCAGAAAAAATCAAAGGTATATGCATAACTCACGGTCACGAAGACCATATCGGTGCTCTTGCATATATGCTCAGAGATATAAACATCCCTGTTTACAGTACCAGATTAACAAACGGACTTATCGAAGGCAAGCTTAAGGAGCACGGTCTTCTTGCAAGTGCAAAGCTCAATGTTGTAAATGCGGGTTCAAGTGTAAAGCTTGGTGAATTTGAGGTTGAGTTTATCCATGTAAACCATTCAATTCCCGATGCTGTAGGTTTCGCTATTAAGTGCGAGGGCGGTACTATTGTTCATACAGGTGACTTTAAGATTGACAGTACTCCGATTGACGGAGGTATGATTGATATCGCCCGTTTTGCCGAACTCGGCAAGGAGGGTGTACTGTGTATGATGGCCGACTCTACTAACGCAGAGCGTCCCGGATATACAGAAAGCGAAAGCAAGGTTGGTGCATCCTTCGAGCTTCTTTTCCGAAAAGCTGAGAAGAGAAGGATTATTGTTGCTACCTTCGCTTCCAATATCCACAGAGTACAGCAGATTATAAATGTTGCAAAGAGTCTCGGCAGAAAGGTTGCTCTTTCAGGCAGAAGTCTTGAAAATGTTGTTGCCGTTGCATCTGAGCTTGGTTATCTTAATGTACCGGAAGGGATTCTTATCAAGCTTGATATGATCAATAAGTATCCTGAGGATCAGATTGTTCTTATTACAACAGGCAGTCAGGGCGAGCCTATGTCAGCTCTTACAAGAATGGCATTTTCCGACCACCGCAAGGTAGCTGTTGGTCCCAACGACTATGTTATTATTTCAGCAACTCCTATTCCCGGTAACGAAAAGACTGTCGGAAGGGTAATAAACGAGCTTATGAAGCTTGGCGCTGAGGTCGTGTACGAGAAAATGTACGATGTGCATGTTTCAGGACACGCTTGCCGCGAGGAGCTTAAGCTTATGCTCGGAGTAATAAAGCCGAAGTATTTTATTCCTGTACACGGTGAGCAGAAGCATCTTCTCAAGCACGCTGCACTTGCCCATTCAATGGGTATTTCCGATAAAAATACGCTCATTGCTGACAACGGTACCCTTGTAGAGGTGTGTGACAATTATATAAAGAAGGTTGGTACTGTACCTGCGGGTCAGATTTTTGTTGATGGCTCAGGTGTCGGCGATGTCGGATCAATCGTACTTCGTGACAGAAAACACCTTGCTGAGGATGGTATTATAATCGTTGTTGCTACTCTCGACGGCAGTACGGGAGAGATTCTCTCAGGTCCAGATGTTGTTTCCAGAGGTTTTGTGTTTGTAAAGGAATCAGGCGACCTTATTTCTGATGCACAGAATATTGCATATGAAGCAATTATGAAGTGCTATGACAGAAATATCTACGATTGGGGAACAATCAAGAGCAGAATCCGTGACGATGTTTCGCGATTGATGTATGAAAGAACAAAAAGGAGTCCGATGATACTTCCTGTTTTGATGGAGATTTAAAATTATGAAAAAGCTTTGGAAGATATACGATTTATCAATTATATATATCGTTGCGGCGTTTGTTGTGTCGGGGCTTATTCTGCTTTCAGGTATGAGTATACCCGCACTGACTTTGGCTGTAATTACAGTTATGTATGCCGTGGGTAAATATGTATATTATAAAAAAGTTAGAGAAAAGCTGCTTTACAAGATAAATACTGTGTCGACCGAGCTTGATTTTTCAAACGGAAAGGCATTTGAAAAGCTTGTGGTACCTTGTGTTGTTATTGAAGCTGACGGTTCAATAATCTGGTTTAACGGTAGCTTCAAAGAACAGTTCAACATAAGCAATCAGACTAAAGCTCTTAATCTTAAGCAGCTTATACATCGTGACAGTATTGATAAGCTTATTCTCGGCAGAGGCTTCAAAATCAAGGTTGATAACATGTTTTTCTCGATATATTCGAACGATATCGAGTTGACCGACGAAACCATTTATCTTCTTTATTTCTTCGATGAAACCAAACTGCGTATCACTGAGAAGGAGTACTATGACACAAGACCGGCAATTATGCTTTCCGTCATTGATAATGCAGATGAAATTTATCAGAATTTCAAAGAGAGTGACTGTGCTGTAATTTTCAGCCGTATAGAAGGACTCATAGATGATTGGGTAAGCTCTTACGGCGGACTTTGCAGAAAGTTTTCCAATGCAAGAATGCTCTTCTTTGTTGAGGAAAGAGCATTGCAAAAGATGATTAATGACAAATTCAATATCCTTGATAAAATAAGAGAGTTTACTTTTGACGGAAAGAGTGTTGATATTACTCTTTCAATCGGCGTGGGTAAGGACGAAAGTCTTATTGAATCAAACAATTCCGCAAGGCAGGCTCTTGATATGGCTCAGAGCCGCGGTGGTGACCAGGTTGCTATTAAGCATGTAGCGCAGTATAAATTCTACGGTGGTGTTTCAGCAGGCTTTGAAAAGAAGAACAAGGTCAGAACAAGGCTTATTGCCAAGACTGTATCCGAGATTATCACAACAAGTGATAATGTACTTATTATGGGTCACAGGTTCTCGGACTTTGATGCTTTTGGAAGTGCTACAGGTATGTATGCAATTGCAACGCATTTCGGCAAAGATGCTCATATCGTGCTTAACAGGGAATCAACCCTTGCCGGTCCTCTTGTCGATAGATTTATCGAAGAAAAAGGGGATAAGGTTATCATTTCTCCCGACAATGCCGACAGATATATTAAGGAGAACACTCTTCTGATTGTTGTTGATACGCATAAGAAGGACTTTACGGAATATCCTGATCTGGTTGACAAGGCAAACAGAGTAATGGTTATTGATCATCACAGAAAATCTGTTGATTTTATTGAGGATACGGTACTGTTTTATCATATGCCGAACTCGTCTTCTGCTGCCGAAATGGTTACGGAGCTTGCTCAGTACATTGACAGTAAGCCTGTATTGGATTCGTTTACCGCTTCTGCACTGTTTGCGGGTATAATGCTTGACACACGTAATTTCGTACTTCGTGCAGGTGTCAGAACCTTTGAGGCTGCTGCATATCTTCGCTCGAGAGGCGCAAATACAGTTGACAGCAAAAAGATGTTCTCAAATGATATGGAAATATTCCGTCATCGTAATGCTATAATCGACTCGGCGAGAACTTACAGAGAATGTGCTGTTTCTGTTGCTCCAGGCGATATTGAGAATATCAGACTTGTTACTTCTCAGGCATGTGATGAAATGCTTAATATTGATGGAGTAAAATCAACTTTTGTTCTTTACCCCACAGACAATGGCGTTAATATTTCAGCAAGAAGTTATGGTGAAATGAATGTTCAGCTTATAATGGAATCACTTGGCGGTGGCGGACATCAGACTATGTCGGCCTGTCAGCTTCGTGATATTACAATGTCTCAGGCGATCGAAAAGCTTGAGAAAGCTATAGACAAATATATCAGTAATTTATAACGGAGGATTTAAATATGAAAGTTGTTTTAAAGCAGGATGTAAAGGGCTTAGGTAAAAAAGGTGAGCTTGTAAACACATCCGACGGATATGCGAGAAATTTCCTTTTTCCCAAGGGACTTGCTGTAGAAGCAAATGCTCAGAGCCTTACAGAGCTTAAGAATCGTGAGCAGTCAGCTAAGTTTAAGGTTGAAACAGAAATTGCAGCTGCAAAGAAAGCAGCAGCAGAACTCGAAGGCAAGACAATCGTACTCACTGCAAAGGCAGGCGCAAACGGTAAGCTTTTCGGCTCTGTAACATCAAAGGAAATCGCGGAAAAGGTTAAGTCACAGTTTGGTATTGAAACTGACAAGAGAAAAATTGTAGTTGAGGATATCAAGCAGTTTGGTACTTATACATTTGAAATCAAGCTTTATCAGGGCATCAGTGCAAAGCTCTTTGTGAGAGTAGGAGAATAAAAAAATCAGGAATTTATAAACGGAGGTGACTTATAATGAGCGGCGGAAATTTTGTTTCTTTAGACGATGTCAATATGCCGTACTCACTTGAAGCTGAGCAGGCAGTTCTCGGTTCCGTACTCATTGACCCCTCTTGCATAACACAGGTGTTGATTCTTGTAAAGCCTGAGTATTTTTATCTTCCACAGCATAAGGCAATATTTACCATTATGCAGGAGCTCGATGCTTTAGGTAATAAAATTGACCCTCTGATTGTGCTTGAAAAACTGAAAAACGAAAAAGTATATGACGAAGCAACCGGAAAGAAGTATCTTTTTCAGCTTGCTGACCTTGTACCTTCAACAGAAAATGTTGAGGCGTACTCTAAGATTATACGAGAGAAATATTACATCAGATCGCTTATCAACGTATCAAAATCCATAATCGAGGACGCTTCTTCTACAACTGAGCAGGCGGATCTTCTTCTTGAATCAGCTGAACAGAAGATTTATGATATCCGTCAGGGCAGAGTTTCAAAAGGTCCCTCAAAAATAGGTGATATCATCGTTAATGAGGTTTACGACAAGCTCCAGAAGCTCAGCTCGACCGATAAGGATAAGTATAAGGGCTTTCCGACAGGCTTCGTAGATCTCGATAAGGCAATTACAGGTCTTAACCGTTCTGACCTTGTTATTATCGGCGCACGTCCCGCTATGGGTAAAACGAGTCTTGCGCTTAATCTAGCAAGAAATACCGCAATGATAGGTAAGAAGAAGGTGCTTTTCTTCTCGCTCGAAATGACAAAGGAGCAGCTTGCTCAGAGAGTACTGTCCACCGAGGCAAGAGTTGAAAGCACCAAGATGCGTACGGGTAATATATCGAGTGAAGAATGGGCGAAGCTTGCTACTGCTACAGCTATACTCAGTAACTGTGAGCTTTATTTTGACGATACATCAAATATGACTGTATCTGAAATGAAGTCAAGAATACGCCGTCTTCGTGATGTTGACGCAGTATTTGTTGACTACCTTCAGCTTATGAAGAGCGGTTCAAGAGTTGAGAGTCGTGTTCAGGAAGTTTCAGAAATCACCCGAAATCTCAAGCTTATGGCGAAGGATCTCAATATCCCTGTAGTAGTTCTCGCTCAGCTTGCAAGAACTACAGAAGGCAGAGGTAAATCTCATAAGCCGCAGCTCTCCGACCTTCGTGAATCAGGTTCAATCGAGCAGGACGCTGACATAGTTATAATGCTTTACAGAGATGAATACTATGCAGGTGAAAAGGAAGAACCGGGCGAGCCTGTAGAAAGATCACCCGTAAATGAAGCTGAATTCATCATTTCGAAAAACAGACACGGTCCGACTACAACTGTTAAGGTTGCTTGGAACGGTGACTATACTCTCTTTACAAATCTGGAGACAATTAGAAATGATATGTAAAGTTATTTCAACCATCGAAAAGTACGGTATGCTTCGAAACGTAAAAAGCGTAGCGGTTGGTGTTTCCGGTGGAGCTGATTCTGTATGCCTTTTGCATATTTTAACTTGCTTAAAGGATAAATATGGTATTATACTTAAAGCGGTACACGTTAATCACAATTTAAGAGGTAAGGAAGCTCTCAGGGATGAAAGCTTTGTCCGAGACCTTTGTAAAAAGTGGAATGTTGACCTTGAAGTTTTCAGCGTTGATGTCAAGGCTGAGGCCGAAAGGCTTGGTATAGGTGAAGAGGAGTGCGGCAGGCTTGTACGCTACAGAAGCTTTGCTTCTCTTGGTTGTGATGCAGTTGCAGTTGCTCACAGTCTCTCAGACAGTATTGAAACTATGCTTTTCAACCTCGCAAGAGGTACTGCAATAAAAGGTCTTTGCGGAATACCTCCTAAAAGAGAGCCAAATATTATAAGGCCTCTTATCTGTTGTTCCCGAAGAGAAATCGAAGCATACTGCGAAGAAAATGAACTCGGGTTTGTTACGGATTCGACGAATCTCAGCTGCGACTATACCCGTAATCATATTAGGCACAAGCTTATCCCTGATATTGCGTATATAAATCAGGGATATGAAAATAATATCAGCCGTTGTATGAACTCTCTTTCTGAAGATACAGATTTTCTTGAGGCGGAAGCTGAAAAGCTGTTCAGTTCTTCTGTCCTTGAAAATGGTTTTTCCGCTTCGGTGCTACTCGGCGGACATATAGCACTCAGAAAAAGAGTATACCGCAGAATACTCAGTGAGCATATGCTTAAGGATGTTAATGCGAAGCATATTGCTTTGTTTGAAGATGTTGTAACCGCTAAGTGTTCTGCTGTTGAAATTGGTAAAAATTTATATATTACCTTAAAAGATGGTATTGTTTCTATCGGTGATTGTGAGAAACAATCAGAAGAATGGCAAAGCTGTTTTGAAGATGGTAAAGCTGTGACTCCGTCAGGCGTCTTTGTTTTGCAGTATGTTGATACTGTTTGTAAAGATGCTGTTGATGCTTCGAAAATAAAAGGGAAGTTGTATTTTTCCTCACGTAAGTCCGGAGATACATTCACCTTTGAAAAACGAGGAATAACAAAAAGTTTAAAGAAATTGTTTAATGAAAGAAAGGTTCCGTCAAGTGAAAGAAACTGTATTGCGGTGCTTCGGGACTCGGAATCAGTAGTGTGGATTGAAGGAATAGGTGTTAATGCACCTTACCTGGCAAAAGATGGTGCAAAAGAATTTTTTATAATAAAAAAGGAAGGATAATATTATGCATAACGATGTTAAAGAAGTACTTTTTTCTGCTGAGGAACTCAAAGAAATGGTAGAGCGTCTCGGCGCACAGATCACAAAGGACTATGAGGGTAAGAATCTGCTTCTTGTTTGTGTACTTAAGGGCTCAGTATGCTTTATGGCTGACCTTATGAGAGCTATCAAGCTTGACTGTAAAATTGACTTTATGGATGCAAAAAGCTACGGCAACAGTACCGTTACAACAGGCGTAGTAAGCATCAGCAGAGACCTTAATTACGACATTTCCGATTATGATATCATTATCATCGAGGATATTTTCGACAGTGGACGCACCCTTGAAAAGCTTACACACGTACTTTCTGCAAGAGGACCTAAGAGCGTTGCATGTTGCTCTCTTCTTGATAAGCCTGAAAGACGTGCCCCCGGTGTAACACTTAAGCTTGAATATACAGGTGCTCAGGTGCCTGATGCATTCGTTGTCGGATACGGACTTGACTACGATGAAAAATACCGTAACCTTCCTTATGTCGGTATTCTTAAGCCGGAAGTTTACAGCGATTAAAGGAGTGACATAATACTTTGAATAATACTACAAATAAAGCAGCACCCAAATGGGGTAACTGGCTCTATATTATTATACCTGCGATGCTTATTCTCGGAATGGCATTTGCTGTCAGCGGAAAAACGGCGAATGAAAAGCCGGAATATTATGAAATTGTTCATTCCTTCCGCAGTTATGAAGTGAGCGAGTACACCCTTGATCTCAGTAACGGTAAGCTTGAATATAAGCTTAAAGGTGAAGATAAGCTTAAGGTCTATAATGTACCTAACGTCGATATTTTTCTCAACGATGTCCATGAGTATGTTGCTGAGTATAACTTAAACAATCCTGATGCACAGATAAAATTCGACTATGCAAAAGGCTCATCCGGATGGTGGGCAAGTATAGTTCCTATGCTTGTAATGTCACTTCTTCTCGGTGGATTTATGTTTTACATTTACCGTAAGATGGGTCAGAATATTGCAAACGAAAACAATCGTACTCTTTCTTTCGGTAAAGCACGTGTAAAACTCGGCAAAGACAGTAAAAAGAAAAAGACCTTCAAAGATGTTGCCGGAGCAGATGAAGAAAAGGCAGAGCTCGAGGAAATAGTAGAGTTTCTTAAAGCTCCTGAAAGCTTCAGTGCTCTCGGTGCAAGAATTCCTAAAGGCGTTCTTCTTGTTGGCCCTCCGGGTACAGGTAAAACATTGCTTGCAAGAGCAGTTGCAGGTGAAGCCGATGTACCGTTTTTCTCAATTTCAGGTTCTGACTTTGTTGAAATGTATGTCGGTGTCGGTGCTTCACGAGTAAGAGACCTTTTTGATCAGGCAAAGAAAAAGTCGCCTTCAATTCTTTTCATTGACGAAATTGATGCGGTCGGACGTCACAGAGGTGCAGGTATGGGCGGCGGACATGATGAAAGAGAGCAGACACTTAATCAGCTCCTTATCGAAATGGACGGCTTTGGCGACAACGAAGGTGTTATCATAATTGCCGCAACTAACAGACCTGATATTCTTGACCCTGCACTTTTAAGACCGGGTCGTTTTGACCGTCAGCTTACAGTTGGTTATCCCGACGTTAAGGGAAGAGAAGAAATTCTTAAGGTTCATGCTAAGAATAAGCCTCTTTCACCTGATGTGGATCTTTCTGTCATTGCTAAATCTACTGCAGGCTTTACTGGTGCAGACCTTGAAAATCTTCTTAACGAAGCTGCCCTTTCTGCAGCAAGAAAGAAGAAAAAAGCAATCACAATGGAAGAGATCGAACAGGCTACAATCAAGTGTGTTGTTGGTACTGAAAAGAAGTCAAAGAAAATCAATGAGGCCGAAAAGCGTCTTACCGCTTACCATGAGGCGGGTCATGCTGTTGCAACCTATTTCCTTCCCACTCAGGATCCTGTTCATCAGATTTCTATTATTCCTACAGGCAGAGCGGGCGGTTATACAATGCATCTTCCCGGTGAAGATGTCAGCTACCGTTCTAAGACAAGTATGATTGAGGATATCGTTGTATTCCTCGGCGGTCGAGTTGCCGAAGCTATTGTACTTGGCGATATATCTACAGGCGCTTCAAACGATATCGAGCGTGCGACTCAGCTTGCACGTGATATGGTTACAAAGTACGGTATGAGCGATGCTCTCGGACCTATTATGTTCGGCTCAGGAGACCATGAAGTATTCCTTGGCAGAGATTACAATAATATGAGAAACTATTCAGAGGCAGTTGCAAGTGATATCGACGGCGAAATCAAAAAGATTATTACTTACTGCTATGATAAATGTAAGGAAATTATTGAATCCAACAGAGATAAGCTTGACGTTGTTGCTGAGTATCTTATGGTTAATGAAAAGGTCGACGGTACAACCTTCGAGAAACTTATGAAGGGTGAAATTGTTGATGTAAAAGTGAACGATGATACTGTAACAGATGAGCGGGTACCTTTAACTGACGAGGGCGACACTGAAATAACAGAATAATATTTTGGGAGTGTTTCTGCGGAAATACTCCCGTTTTTTTATTACTGCTCTTGCTATAAGTGAAAAGATGTGATATACTTTAAGTTGTGGTTTTATAACTGTTTATGTACATATAGGAGGTACTTATGATAGAATATATCAAATCTCTCATAATGGGGATTGTGACCGGAATTACATCACTGTTACCAGTTTCGTCTTCAGGGCATTTCAGTGTAGGAAATAAAATTATCAGCTTTTCTGAGGATAGTAATGTATCCGCACTTTATTATTCGCTTTTTATGATTGTGTTTTCAGTTGTAATGCTGATAAGCTTCAGAAAACTTTATGTGAGACTTTTTAAGGGCGTTTCAAAAAATGCTAAGAACAATAAACTCAGATTGAACAATCTGATTATTTCAATTGCAGTTGGTATGATATTGTTTATTCCTATACCGGGGCTTGGTAAATCACTTACTGATTATTTCAATATATTCTTTGATTCCGGAAATATTTTAAACGGTTTTCTTTCCGGTGCAGTGTCAGTTTTCACAGGACTCGTTCTTGCAGTTTCTGTATGGTACGCAAAAAACGGAAAAAACAGAAGAAAGAAAGCGGTACCTACAAAAACAGCTGTAAGAATGTCTTTGTATTCGGTTCCGGCTTATGTAATCCCGGGTGCATCCAAGGTTGCTCTTTCGTCAGCAAATCTTGTTTTATGTGATGTTAATACAGATATCATATTCCGTGAGGTGTATTTTTACCTTGCTCCTCAGATTTTCGTTGTTAATCTCATAAGAGCGGTGATGCTGTTAGTTGGCGGTGTACATATTGACGTTATTTCGCTTGCAATCGGTGCAGTGATGGTTGTACTTTCTGCTCTTTTGATTCTTTCAATAATCAGGAAGACAGATGCTAGAAAACTTTTTGTTTTTTTTAGTATTTATTCAGTCGTTTTCGGCATTGTAGCAATAGCACTGACATTAATACCGATTTTATCGGGTGTATAATAAACTTAAAATAAATGGAGTACAGATATGGCAGAGACAAAAAAGAAGAAGACAGGTACAACAATGAAAAAAGCCACAACGGCTAAAAAGAAACCGACAAAGAAAAAATCCGCAAGCACAAGTTTGTCCGCTATAGAAAGTCACAGAAATGTGGTTATGCTTACATACCTTCTGAGCGGTGCAGTGATGTTATGCTTCGGTTTAATTAAAGGCTCAAATATATGGTCGAGTATAAGGGGGGCATTATTCTCATTTTTTGGAATAACCTTATATTTATTTGCTGCTTTTCTTATCGCTGTAGGCATAAAGCTTGCGCTTAACAGCTTTAAAAAGAGCTTTGCAAAAACCAATATTTCCTATGTAGCGATTGTGATTTTTATATCAGCATTTATCCATCTTTGTACAAACAGTGCAGGCGATGCCGGATTTGCCGATTGGAAGGCTAACTTCTTTAATTGCGTATCTGAAGGTTGGGATATGGGAACTGGAGCTCTCGCTTTTGAAGGTGGTATTCTCGGTGCTGTGTTTGGTGGACTGCCGCTTCTTGCTTTCGGTAAGCCAGGCGCTTTTATAATTGTAACGGTTTGCCTTGTCGTAAGCATCCTTTATGCTTTTAACGTCAGCGTGCACTCTGTTGCTGACTTTGTATCAAAGATTATAAACTCAGGCAAAAAGGGTCTTGATAAGACCGGAGCGAAGACAAAAGTGCGCATCGATGAGAAAAAGCGTGAGAGACAGAAGCTCAGGGAAAAGGAAGAACTCAGAAGAAAAAGAGAGCAGGAAGAAGAGGTGGAGGTTATTATCGATTCTGTACCTGAACCCCAAAAGGACAGCTTTGATTTCGATGATACAGAAATTGAGGATTATCCCACTATTTCAGACACAGATAGCGGTCGCAGGAAGTTAACGCCATATCAACCTGAAGACAATGTATTCACTATTCCTGATAAGAAGAATACACCGGAAAATAGCGGCGTTTCTGAACGTAAGTTTGATGATGGTGATATGATTTCAAGTATCGAAGGGGATAGTGCCGAGTCTGATGTTTTTGGCGGTTCTGAAATCGTTACTGATGACTCACTTCCGGATGATTTTATCGAAATAATAGATGACGATTTCGATGATGCTATTGAGCCTCTCGATGAAGAGTCCGAAGTTCAGGGCACAGAGCTTTCTGACAAGGATAAAAAGATTGTTGAAGACGCCGCAGATGCTGCTGATGCAAAGCAGGCGAAGAATAAGCATGACGTTGAAACTTATGTAGAGGCAAAACCTAAGAAGGAATACATACTTCCTCCGATTGACTGTCTTAATGAGGCTAAATTCGGAGCTGACGGTGACTCTGCTGATGAAATGAGAGCCACGGCGAGAAAGCTTGTTGACGTGCTTCAGTCCTTCGGCGTTGAAACAAAGCTCATCGGTGTTTCAAGAGGTCCGTCTGTAACAAGATATGAGCTTTCACCTGCACCGGGTGTTAAAATCAGTAAGATTACAAATCTTGCGGATGATATTGCCCTTGGTCTTGCATCAACAGGTGTACGTATTGAGGCTCCGATTCCTAATAAATCTGCAGTTGGTATTGAGGTACCAAACAAGACACGTGCAACTGTTACGATGCGCGAAATGAT
Source organism: Clostridia bacterium (assembly GCA_017555765.1). GTDB lineage: Bacteria > Bacillota > Clostridia > Oscillospirales > Acutalibacteraceae > UBA6857. The sequence continues at coordinate 33,567 of JAFZFT010000095.1, forward strand.
TGCATCAGAGGAATACATTTCAAACAAGAATAAGAATAAGCTTCTTAATGTTGCGCTCGGTAAGGATATTACAGGTAATATTACTTGTGCTGATCTTTCAAAAATGCCTCATCTTCTTATTGCGGGTACAACAGGCTCAGGTAAATCTGTATGTCTTAACGTAATGATTGCAAGTATTCTTTATAATGCTACACCGGCTCAGGTTAAGCTTCTTATGATTGACCCGAAGCAGGTTGAATTTACTGTTTATAATGGCATTCCTCATCTTCTTGTACCGGTAATTTCTGATGCAAGAAAGGCCGCAGGTTCACTTGCATGGGCGGTTGGTGAAATGGATGCCCGTTATAAGACCTTCTCAAGCTGTGCAGTACGTGACATAGGCTCATATAACAAGTACGCAGAAGAGCATCCTGAGCTTAATCTTCAGTATATGCCTCAGATTGTTATCTTCATCGACGAGCTTAATGACCTTATGATGGTTTCACCGAAAGAGGTTGAAGACTCAATCTGTCGACTTGCTCAGAAGGCAAGAGCAGCTGGTATGCACCTTGTTGTTGCTACACAGAGACCCTCTGTTGACGTTATCACAGGTATTATCAAGGCTAATATTCCCTCAAGAATTTCTCTTTCAGTTTCATCTCAGGTTGACTCGAGAACAATCCTTGACTCAATCGGTGCTGAAAAGCTTCTCGGTAACGGCGATATGCTCTTCAATCCCGTAGGCATGTCAAAGCCCGTACGAATTCAGGGCGCATACCTTTCTGATGCTGAAATTGAAAAGATAGTAACCTTCATCAAGGATCAGGAAAAGGCTGACTATGATGACGGAATTATGGAAGAAATCGAAAAGAATGCAGTTGTTGAAAATAACAACAAGAAAAAAGCCGGCGGTGCTGAGGGTGGAGATGAAAGCCAGTACGATGTGCTTATAGAAGAAGCTATGAATATAATCACAGGTATGGATTCTGCTTCAACTACCGTACTTCAGCGTAAGCTTTCTGTCGGATATGCTAGAGCCGCAAGAATTATGGATCAGCTTGAGCAGCTAGGGTATATTTCACCTGCAGAAGGCAACAAGCCGAGACGTGTTCTTGTTACAAGAGCTCAGTATCTTGAAAGCCGTGCAAGCGGTGAAGATACAAACGGTTCAGACGATTATGATATTTTGTCCGATTAAAAGGAGTACTATATGAGTTTTTTACCCGTTAACAGAAAGGAAGCTATTGAAAGAGGCTGGGATGAGGTCGATTTTGTCTATGTTATAGGTGATGCGTATGTTGACCATCCGTCCTTCGGACCTGCCATCATATCCCGTGTGCTTGAGCATAACGGCTTTACTGTCGGTATTATTTCTCAGCCCGACTGGAAGGATTGCAGTGCTTTTAAAGAGTACGGCAGACCAAGACTTGGTTTCTTTGTGTCGTCGGGTAATATTGACTCTATGGTTGCTCACTATACAGCATCTAAAAAGAAAAGAAGCGACGATGCATATACACCCGGCGGAAAGGCGGGTGCGAGACCTGACAGAGCTGTTATAGTTTACTGTAACCGAATAAGAGAGGCTTACGGCGATGTGCCTATAGTTATCGGCGGACTTGAAGCTTCATTAAGGCGGTTTGCTCATTATGACTATTGGGATGATAAAATCCGTCGCTCAATAATATTTGACTCTCAGGCTGATATCATTTCGTACGGAATGGGCGAAAAGCAAACTGTAGAAATTGCTGAGAGACTTAGAAACGGAGAAAAAATTTCAGATATCACCGGTGTACGAGGTACCTGCTATGTCTGTGATGTCAAGGATACACCTCTTACGGGTGCAGAATGTCCTTCTTATGAAAATGTAGTCGGAAACAAGAAGGAATATGCAGTTTCCTGTCGTGTTCAGCAGGACGAGCAGGACCACATAAGAGGAAAGCTTATAAAGCAGAGACACGGTAACAAGATGCTTGTTCAGAACCCTCCTATGCCTCCGCTTACGACTGAAGAACTTGATGAAATCTACAGTTTACCTTATATGAGGAACTATCATCCGTCATATGAGGAGCTTGGCGGTGTGCCGGGTATTGAAGAAGTAAAATTCTCGATAACTCATAACAGAGGCTGCTTCGGTGGATGTAATTTCTGCTCGATTGCTCTTCATCAGGGCAGATACATAACCTCAAGAAGTAAGGAGTCACTTTTAAAGGAGGCTGAACTCCTCACTAAAATGCCTGACTTCAAGGGGTACATTCACGATGTAGGCGGTCCTACCGCTAACTTCAGACAGCCTTCATGTGAAAAGCAGAAAAATCTCGGTCTTTGCAAGGGCAAAAAGTGTCTTGCACCTAAGGTTTGTCCGAATCTTGTTGCAGACCATACTGAGTATGTTGATATACTGCGTGATATGAGAAGGATAAAGGGTGTTAAAAAGGTCTTTATTCGCTCAGGTATAAGATATGATTATATGCTCAGAGACTCCGATGAGACATTTTTTAAAGAGCTTATAAGGTATCACGTCAGCGGTCAGCTGAAGGTTGCACCTGAGCACTGCTCTGCAATGGTGCTCGAAAAAATGGGTAAGCCCTATATTGATGCTTATGTCAATTTTTCAAAGCGTTATTTTGAATTAAGTAAAAGTGTAGGCAAAGAGCAGTATCTCGTACCGTATCTTATGTCTTCGCATCCGGGTTCAAGACTTGAAGATGCAATTGAGCTCGCTTGCTTTCTTAAGAAGAGAAATATCCGACCCGAGCAGGTGCAGGACTTTTATCCCACCCCAGGTACGGTATCAACCTGTATGTTTTATACGGGGCTTGATCCGTACACAATGAAAGAGGTATATGTTGCAAAGACACCTGAGGATAAGGCTATGCAGAGAGCTTTGCTTCAGTACTATAATCCTTCAAATAAGCAGATGATAATCAAAGCACTCAGAATAGCAGGTCGGTACGACCTTATAGGTAAGGGTGAAAAGTGTCTTGTTGACGGCAACGGACCTGTTAATCGCAATGATAACGGAAGAATGAAAAACAACAGAGGGGTAAAGCAATATGGCAAAGCGAAGAAGAAAAAATAAAAAAACTAAGCTTATTTCATTAGTAATCGTAATTGTACTTGCTCTTATTCTTACATATGGCGACAAGAGTAATACTGAGCCTGAAAAAATTTCTGATAAAGAAGTGCGTGTTCACTTTATTGATGTCGGTCAGGGGTCGGCTACACTTGTTTCTTACGGTGAAAATGGTATTCTCATCGATACAAGTGAAGCAGAATACAGCAAGCGACTTGTTGATTATATTGATTCTTACGGAATCAAAACTCTGGATTATGTGATTGCGTCTCATCCTCATTCAGATCACATTGGTGGCATGGCTGATATTATAAATAAGTACCCGATCGGTACTTTTATTATGCCTGAGCTTTCTGAGAAGAACACTCCCACAACAAGAGTGTACGAGAAAATGCTTACCGCACTCGTTGAAAAGGATGTCAACGTAAAAATAGCTGAAACCGGTGAGGTTTATAATGTTCAGGACGGCATATCCTTTCAGACTATCGGACCTTGTGAACAGGTTTCCGATCTTAACGATATGTCCGTAATGGTCAAGCTCACTATAAACGGTAACTCATTTATGGTACTTGCCGATGCGGAAAAGCAGGAGCTTTCTTCCGTATATGAGGCATATCCGAACATTAATTATAAGTCTGATGTGCTCGCTATGGGACATCACGGAAGCAGTACCTCTATTCATGATGACTTCCTTGCAGCAGTTGATGCTGAAATTGCTGTTATAAGCTGTGGCAAGGATAACAAATACGGGCATCCTCATAATGAAGCTCTTCAGTACATAAATGACGAAAAAATGGTTATGTATCGCACTGATATTGATGGTGATATTGTATTTAGCTGTACAGCAGATGGCTATGAAAGGGTTGAAAGTAAGTGATAAAGCTTATTGTAGACAGAATTGAAGAGGGTATAGCAGTACTCGAAAAAGAAGATCTGACACATATATCCATAAATCTTTCCGACCTTCCGAAGGGTACAAAAGAGGGGTGTGTACTTTCTTTTGATGGTACAACCTATGTACTCGATCTCGATGAAGAGGAAAGACGCAGGAAGAGAATTCTTGAAATGCAGAATTTGATCTTGAAAAAAGCAAAAAAAGATTAATTTTTTTGAAAAAACTCTTGCATTTCGCAAATTCTTGTGATATACTCTCAAAGATAACGCACGCAAGGGGATTAGTATGCCCGTTTCGCCTCGAGAGAGGTGTGCATACTTTAGAACCTGCGGTGGTTAAAAAAACAAAAGGAGGACATTAAACATGTCAGTAGTATCAATGAAACAGCTTCTTGAAGCAGGTGTACACTTTGGTCACCAGACAAGAAGATGGAACCCGAAAATGGACAGATACATTTTCGCAGAAAGAAACGGAATTTACATCATCGACCTTCAGAAAACAGTAAAGAAGCTTGAAGAAGCTTATGCTTTCATCAAGGAAGTTTCTGAAAACGGCGGCGAAGTTCTTTTCGTAGGCACAAAGAAGCAGGCTATGGATTCAGTTCGTGAGGAAGCAATCCGTTGCGGTATGCCCTATGTTAACGCTCGTTGGCTCGGCGGTATGCTCACAAACTATCAGACAATCCAGAAGAGAATCAAGAGACTTGCTCAGCTCAAGGCTATGGAGCAGGACGGCACATTCAACCTTCTTCCTAAGAAGGAAGTTATCAAGCTCAACCTCGAAATCGAAAAGCTTGAGAAGTTCATGGGCGGTATCACAGAAATGAAGAAGCAGCCCGCTGCACTCTTCATCGTTGACCCCAGAAAAGAAAGAATTGCAGTTGCTGAAGCTCACAAGCTCGGTATCCCCATCGTTGCAATCGTAGATACAAACTGCGATCCCGACGAAGTTGATTATGTAATTCCCGGTAACGATGACGCTATCAGAGCTGTAAGACTTATTGCAGGCGCTATGGCTGATGCTATCATCGAAGGCAGACAGGGCGAATCAAACGCTCCCGTTGCTGAAGAAGCTGCTGAATAATTATGACTTCAACCCCGTTATATTTCATTGACGGGGTTCTTTTAAAAACATTATTTATTTTTAGGAGGAATTTATTATGGCATTTACAGCTAAAGACGTTCAGGCTCTTCGTGA